>PLYS01000647.1:0-16180 GCA_003153455.1 Betaproteobacteria bacterium
AGCGCGAGCAGTATGGTCCCCAGCTTCCGGTAGGGTGCGAGCGCCTCGTCGACCGACTGAGCCAGCACGGCGACGATCGTGTACGTGCCGCGCTGCGGCAAAGGAATGACGAGCGTCTGATACTCCCCCTGAGGGCCGTCGATCGCCAGTGTGTGCTCGGTGCGGCCGGAATCGCCCGCAAGCAAACGCAGTTCCGCTTCCTGCAGTTCCCGCGGCAGTGTCGAGGCGAGCAGCTTCCAGCCTCCGTCGCCGGATGCNNGGTCGTGCAGCAGAAGGCCGAACACGGCCCAGGCGATCGGCTCCGGAGCCCGCACCGGCACCACCACAAGCTGGTACAGGCGATCGTTGTTCACCACCAGGCCCGCCGCCCTTCCTTCGCGTTCCGCGGTGTCGATCAGCAGGGTGAACTGGAACGGGCGCCCTGCCAGGTTGCGATCCAGGGTATCTGCGATCACGGTATGGTCCAGCGAAACCAGCGTCACCAAATCGGCGTTGATGCGCGCGCCGTGGTTGGCGAGGACCGATTCGGTAGTCTGCAGATCGCGCGTCGCGACGGCCTGCCGGAACGCGAAATCCAGCGAAAGAATATCCGCAGCCTGCGTGAGCTGCCGGTTGTTCTGCTCGAGCAGGTGCTCGAACACCCGCTTGCCGACCGCGAGGTCTTCGTCGATTCCGGCGCGGGCGTTGCGTGAATTCACCGCATTCACCACCAGCAACACGCTGCCGAGGACCGCGACGAGCAGCCCGGCGATGAATATGATGATGCGGCTTTGCAGGCCGCCGAACCGACGGACTGCGCCCGCGGCCCGGCCCGACTCCGGTTGCGGTACGCGCGGCGCCATCAGTAGTGGCGGTGCGAGCCAGCCGCCGGAGCGCGCCTGACGCGGACATCCGGCTTCAGAGCGAGGTCCCAGGCAAGTTCGGCACGCGGGCTCCTATCCAGGCTGGCGGGCTGCCGCGTGGCGTCCTCCGGACCCTGCAGCCGCGGATGCCAGACGCGAACCGTGTATTGCCGCGGCGGCAGATCCTTCAGCTGCGCGCTTCCGTCCGGACCCGTCTTGGCGAAATACGGCGACTCCGACACGTAGATGTAGGCGATCATCCAGTCGTGGATATTGCATCCGAGCACCACCACGCCGGGCTTGTCGAACACGATCGGCTTCNNGCAAAGCGGGGCACGCCTTCGACCGGCACCGCGACGACGACAGCGTCGGCAATGGGATGCCCTTCACGATCCTTCACCATTGCGGTGATTTCGGCCGCCGCCGCAGGCCCCGCCGCCGCAGCCACACCCGCCGCAACCAATCCGAATGCCAGCAGCGCCGCCGTGTGACGCGCCTTGCCCCTCAGCTCAATAGGTGTATATGAAGAGTGCATTGAATTGAGTGCTCTTGTAATCGATTCCGCCTTGGGAGCTAGTGATCTCCCGGGTGAGGCCGATGTTCAGCGACGCGTGCGGCGACTGGGCGAGGCTCGCGCCGAAGCTCGCCCCGCTGGTGCGTCCGGCGAGCTTGTAGGCGAAGTAGCCCGGGCCGAACGCCGGGTCGGCAACGACGGCCGAGGAGTATTCGAGAATTTCCGGATCGAGCCGGCTGCTGGAGACCACGTCGCCGCGCCTCGCGCTCACGCCCAGGTAGCCGAGCCAGCGCTCGCTCCAGGCGTATTCGGCGCGCGCGAACAGGCTGCGCCCCTGGATACTGAAGGCGTCGCGCGAAAACTGCGGCAGCGCCGGCTGGACCTTGCTCGCATCGAAGCGGTCCGCCGCGAATCCGCCCGACACATCCCATTGCGCGCTGAAGCGCCGTCCAAGTTCGAGCGAGAGGCGCGAGCGCCGGCCGTTGCGCACGCTATTGCCGTAGCTTTCCGCGGCGAGGAATCCGTTCACCGCCGCCCGCGGCGCGTACGGGCCGAGCCCGAACTTGGTGCGGTAGGACAGCGTGCCGCCCAAGGCCGCGACATCCAGTCCGTGAAAGCGCTGGAACTTCGCGGCCCGCAGGTTGGCCGAGAGCGAAAGCGTGTCATGCTCGCCGATCGGGTAGGCCGCGCCGAGAGTCGCATCCGCGCTCAAGCCGGAGTCACCCACGACGTCGGCGCCGGGCTGCGCCCGCGAAACGTTGTTGTCATAAAACAAGCCGGTCTCCACGCCATAGAACAGGTCGCCCGCATCGGCCCGGCACGCCGCGCCGAGTATGACCACGGCCGCCGGCATCCAAATCGACGCTTCAAGACGGCGCTGCACGAATTGCTTCTCCAGATGTGACGGGGCACCTTACTGGAACGGATTTCCGGACATACCGCCAGAGAACGGNNAGCCTCTGCAGCCTCATGGGAGGTCCAACAGTAGACCCCATCGCCACCGGCATCGCCGTTGAGGTAGTCCTTTCGTAACAGCCCCTTGTCAGCGAGCGCCCGATAGGTCGGTGCGGACTTGGTCTGCGCAGCTATAGGTCCCAATTTCCCACCTAACGAATAGCGTTTATCCGCCGCCCTACAAACGCTGTATCCTGCTGCGGGCGGCAATGGCGGCGGATAAACCTCGTCGGACTGAACCGCCGAGTTGGTGGTGATTATGGGATTGTACGCGTGCGGGGGCGGGAGTCAATCGCACTGCCTCGCAGTAGGCTTCTTGCGTTCGTGCCGCGAAGCCGCGCAACAGCATCGCGTCAATCATCCGCCTGCGTAGAGGTGTCATCTTGGTCTCCTCGATCCATGCGGGGACGTCCCCCGCGAAGCATTGATCGAGCGTGGCTGCATTTATTCTTCGCGAATGCCGACCTCCTTGATCACCTTGCCCATTCTGGCAACATCAGATTTGATCGCGACAGCAAATTCCTGCGGCGTATTGCCAACGACTTCCAGGCCGGTATTGAACAGACGTTCTCTCACCTCCGTCGTGCGCATGACCCGCAGGATCTCCGCGTTCAGCCGATTGACAAGCGCGGCAGGCGTTCTGGCCGGCGCCCATATGCCCTGCGGCGACACCGATTCATATCCGGGCAGGCCAGTGGCCGCCACCGTCGGCAAACCGGGAGCAAGGTCGGACGGCTGCGCGCTGCAGACCGCGAGGGCCTTCAGTCTGCCCGACTTGACGTGCGGCATCGCCGAACCCGCATTGGGGAAGCTCAACTGCACCTCGCCGGCGATCAGGGCGTTGACCGCAGGCCCCGTGCCTTTGTAAGCAACACGCACTATATTGACGCCTGCCATGGCCTTGAATAATTCCGCCGCCAGATGCGGCGTGGCGCCGATGGTGCCCGCCGCATAATTGAGTGCTCCCGGCCGGGCCTTGGCCAGCGCGATCAAGTCGGCCACGGACTTGACCGGCACCGATGGATGCACCACCAGAACGGAGGGCGATCTCACGGCCATGGTTATGGGCGCAAAATCTCTCACCGGATCCCACGACACGTTGTCGCGCAATAATGGCAGGAGCCAAAAGGCGCTGCCATTGACCAGCAGCGTGTAACCATCAGGCGGCGCCTTGGCCGCGATTTCCACCGCGATAAGGGCCCCACGATTGTCCACCACGATCTGCTGACCGAGGTTGGCGGTCAGCCCGGGCGCGATCAGACGCGCCACGATATCGGTGAGGCCGCCGGGCTGAGTGGCCATGATGCGTATGGGCTTGTTCGGATAAGTCTGGCCGGACACCACATCAGCACCCAGAACCATCAAGCCAGCCGTAAACATCCATGCAATAAAACGCGTCAACCGCATAGTGCCTCCTCGCAATAGAATCTTACAGCGCGTTTCAAAACGAAGATAGCGCAGGCGGCACATCCACGTCCAGGGGCGCGCCCGTGCGGTCGTGATTCGCTTGAACGATCATCGGCTTTGTGCTAATGGTTTCATGATCAAGGAAGCCAACATCAAGGCCGATTAACATCCAAGGAGTAACAGACATGAGCATGGGACGGAAATTGAGAACGCTGCTGCGGGAGAAGAAGTTCATTACGAGCATGGGGATAGATACCCCGGTGCACGCCAAGATCGTCGAGAAGGCCGGATTCGATTTCGCCTATCTGGGCGGGTACGACGTGTCGCTCGCACTACTGGGCCTGCCCGACGTCGGCCTCATTACCGAAACTGAAATGGTGGCAACTGCCCGCAACGTCGCGAGGGCCGTCGATATTCCGGTGGTATGCGACGCGGACACCGGTTATGGCAATGCGATCAACGTCCTGCGGACAGTGCAGGATTTCGAGGAGGCCGGCGTTGCCGCCATCCACATCGAAGACCAGGTGAGCCCGAAGCGGTGCGGGCACGTTGCCGGCAAGATGATCGTCCCGCTCGAGGAAGCTGCCGGCAAGCTCAGGGCCGCGCTTGACGCCCGCAAAGACAAGGACTTCGTGATCATCGCGAGGACCGATGCGGTCGCCGCGACGGGCGGCGGGCTTGACGAGGCGATCAGGCGCGGCAAGGAGTACGCGCGGATCGGCTGCGACATGGTGTTTTGCGAATTTCCGTCCGCCGACCTCGAGTACCCGAAACGATTCGCGCAGGAGATGCACAAGGCTTACCCCGGGTATCCGCTTTATTTCAACTATTCGTCCAACCTGAAATGGCATGAGTTCCCCCTGACGACGTTCGAGGCCCTCGCGGACATGGGGTACAAAGCCATGCACGTGTCCCAAGCGTGCCTGCGCCCGAGTATGCAGGCGGTGTGGGACTACGCGGTGGACTTGAAGGCGCGCGGCGCGCAGGCGGAAATCGATCTCGAGAAAAGACTGATCGGTCACCCGATGGGCGCCCATCACGAATTCGCTGGAATTCCCAAGTTCAAGGAGCTGGAGGCAAGATATCTGCCTGCTGATGAGGTCGCAAAGCGATACGAGGGGGCGGTGGGCCTGTAGTCCTAAGGAGTTTGTCGGACTTAGCCCCGACAAACTCCTAATGCAAAACCGGCGCCAGTGGAATTGCGGAAGAGGATAATCGCACACCGCCATCACCCGGCTACAAAGTCTTCGAGAAAGGCATGGGGTAGGGGGCTTCATGGCATTGGCGATGTTATTCCCATTTAGGTATAATTAGGCAATGACCGGGAACGCATCGGAGCAGCCGAAGCCACTGGATCTGATTCGGAACAGATTGAAAGTGGCCGCCAGACGCGCCAAGGAGTTGGACGATGAACAAACGCAAAATCAAAATGATTGATGGCGTCGAGATTCACGCAGGCAGCGGGAATGTGTACGCCGACCTCGGCTATCCGAACGCCGGGGAAATGCTGATCAAGGCCAGGCTTGTTGCGAAGATCGCTGAAATCGCTCGAACCAGGGGTCTCACCCAAGCGCAGACGGCAAAGCTTCTTGGCCTGACCCAGCCAAAGGTTTCCGCACTCTTCCGCGGGCAATTCCGGGGAATCTCCGAGCGGAAACTGATCGAATGCCTGACCAACCTGGGAAGGGACGTTCAGATCGTGGTGAAGGATGTTCCGCGCCGTCGCGCCACCGGTAAGCTGACCGTGGTATTCGCCTAAGCGCGTACGCTTGCCTACAATAGCTGTGAAGAAGAATTTCTATTCATCTTGCCGAGGTTGCCTGCGAATTCCGGATAAGACAATCGTCGTTGCAGAGAGTCGAAGCTGGCGCGACAACCCGTCAGACCAATGCCCCCGGAGGGGCGAGGGGAGCGTCGAGCGCAGCCGGCTTATCATCCGGTTTCGTAAGCATCACTAACGGGGAGGAAAATCATGAAGCTCAAGAGTTTGCGCGCGTTTGCGCTGGCGGTAGCCTGCGGGTTTGCGTGTGCGGCAGGCGCACAGTCATACGCCAAGACCAACCCCAATAAGATCACCTTCGCGTCGAACGGCGAGGGCGGCTTCCCGCATATGACGATCGAGCTGCTGCGTGTCATGGCGGGCTTCACGTATGTGAAAGAAAAACTGGTAGCGGCCGGACTGATCGTCGTCACCGAGCCGCCGGAGTATTTCGCGGCAACGCTCAAGAGCGATTACGCCAAGTATGGCAAGCTGATCCACGACATCGGCTTTCAGCCGCAGTAAGAAGAGGCCCATCATGAAGGGGAGCGCCCCTTTTGCGTCCAGGCGGCGGGGTGTCGCTACGCGCCTTTCGCGCTGGCCAGGCATTACCTCGAGCGCACCGATAAAACCAGACAGCGCGATTTGCGAGGATTGCGCGACGCCAAGATGTTGTGGATCGACAGCAATGAGCGGCTGATGCCCGGCTTCATCAAACCCGACTCAGAGTTCCAACTTGGGGCGCGAGACAAAGGGGGAGAGGGGCTGGAAGAATTGATCAGGCGGGCTGAGCCTTTTCTGTAGTAGCGCAGGCCCGTGGACATGTACGTTGCCGCGCAATCACCGGTTGTTTCATATCGGCGCGCCGTTCGGTGGCGTGCTGCGTACAACGAAGTTCGCGCGCAGGGAGACAATCCCAAGCCCCGAGCAAATTCGTGGACTGCGGTATTGACCCAGCCGCTGGCGCTTGGCGACCTGTCTCTGGTTGAGCTTGATTGTCAGGAGGCACTCGCGGACGAAAGCAAGCGCCTTAATCATTGCGTCGAAAGCTATGAGGACCAGTCTCGCTCGGGAGGATCCCACATTGTTTCCGTTCGCGACGCCGACGGTGATTCGCTGTCAACAGCCGAAATTCGACTCGTAAGGTACCGAAATGGCGGGATGTCCTGTGCGCTGATTCAACATCGGGGGTTGGACGATGGAACACCAATGAAAAGATGTGCCGACGCGATCGGCGCATTGCTTCGGGCCCTGAAAGATGAGCCCTACGCGTCGCGAATGATGGCGCTTTATCTGACCCGAGGACGCCCTGGCATTGGCGCAGGCAGGTTGCCCATTGACATCGAACATCTCTTCGCGGTCGTGGAGTCGGTACGAAGGACGCTGAAAGGCAATGGAAAATACGACAGACTTGTCGAAGAAGCGTTGCGGTGCGCGGGATAACGTCCAAGAAACCGCAGCCAAAGATCGTACACAGCCATTCGTTGCAAGTCGCAACGCGGACCCTCGAAACTTACAAATATTCTTCGTGGCTGCGTCCGACGGCTGACAATTATCACCGCTTCAGGCGCGTGAAGTCGGCCTTCTTGAGAAGCTTGCTGAAGTCCGCATCGAAGCTGACCAGATGCTCGCCAAGCCGCATCACGCTGGCGGCAATCCATGCGTCGGGCACGTCGTTGGCTGTGAGACGCTTGTCGAGACACAGTCGCCGGAAAGCCGGCCACTCGGTCCCGACGTCCGGCATCTCGACACCCGGCGACGTCAACAGCGCATCCAGAAACTGAACTGCCTCATCCATGGGTGTGGGATGGACGAAGATTTTGGGGTGGGTCACCAGCCGCAGGAAGCTTGCCGCCACCATCGACAGAATCCTGAAGGTGGCGCCTTGGCGGCATGCGGCCAAAGCCCGAACCAGCCAGTTACGGGCTACGGCGTGGTGCGGATGGTCGCTGCGGGACGCGGCCACCAGCACATTGACGTCAGGCGTCATCGTCGGCGGCTTGCAGCATTGCCTTATTGCTCAGCGGATCGACCCCCCGCACCAGCCCGCCTTTACCACGATGCACCGGAATCCGGGTCGCCCTGGCTACCGGCGGCGCGCTTGCTACCCGTAGGCGCAATTGCAGCCCTTCTTCGATCAGGCGTGTCAGGCTCGTGCGCCGCCGTACCGCCAGCACTTTGGCATCGGCGAGTAATTTGCCGTTGAGGTCGAGCGTCGTCTTCATGGTTGTGTACTATACAGATTTCTGTAATGTCGAGCACGGCCCCGATTAAGCGCGAAGACCGAGAATCGGCATTAACAATAGGGCGGCTCGGGATCGATCCCGGGCCGTTGTTGTTTGGGTTCTCGTCGACAGAGCTGTTTCCTCCGTGTTCGGCAAGTCGAAAAACGGGTGGATACGCGCGTCGATAGCGTGCAACTTCGGCTATGCTGACGGCGGCGGGGGTGAAGAAACCGGCGAAAGTCGATATACTTGCCAAAACCTCATGACAGGAGCGGAATTATGGGCGCAACTGAACGTATTGCAGAACTCATGAAAGCCATGCACGAGCGCGAGATCGGCGAGATGCTGGACTTTGCCGAATTCCTGCTCGCCAAGCGCGACCGGGAGAAGACCGAGGCATGGGCCACGCTCGACAAATACGCGGGTCGCTACGATGGTGCCAAGTGGCAGCGCGAGGAACTCTACGACCGTGCCGGCCTTCGTTGATACCAACGTCGCGGTCTACGCGCTCGGCCGGGATAACGACAAGAAGGCGCGAGCCAAACAGATACTCGATGACGCACCGATTGCCAGTAGTCAGGTGATCAACGAGGCGATTAGCGTGCTGATGGGCAAGCAGCGTTTTGCGCGCGAAGAGGCTTATGATGTCGCCGATGCAGTCATGAAGCTGGTGGCGGTGGCGCCCGTCACGGCGAACACCGTGCGCGACGCCATGACCGTCGGCCTGCGCTATGGCCTCAGCCATTGGGATTCGTTGATAGTGGCTGCCGCGCTCGCGACAGGCTGCGACACGCTGTATTCCGAGGACATGCAGGATGGGCAAGTCTTCGAGGACCGGTTGACGGTGAGGAACCCGTTTGCTGCTCAGCCATGAGTCGACTGATTAACGAAACCGTCGAAGCCGCGTCCATTGAAGAGGCGGCGCTGCGCGACCCCGGCGACGCGGCGGTGCTTGCCTGCGCATTGGCCGCCCGAGCAGATGCGATCGTCTCAGGCGATGAAGATCTTCACGCACTCGGCAACTATCGAGGCATCCCCGTCCTTCCGCCCACTGACTGCCTTAGGCGCTTCGCCACCTAAAAACTCAAGAACTCAGAACGTCCCGGGACACGGAAACCGCTGATGCCGTCAAGTATGGTCGCGGCGCTCACGCCGCGGAAGCCAGAGAGAGCGAAGACCGGACCGCTGTGCCACGGCCTATGGCAAGTAATCGAGCCGCTGTTATCCAGCAACCGTGTTCTGCTCAACGGCCTTGCGCCACCGCGCCTCGTCTCGCGCTGCCTTCTCTTGTCCGGCTTGAGCATTTAGTTCGCCCATCCGAGCTAGTGCCTGATCGCGATATCTCGCGAGCATCGTCTCGGCAAGATATCGCTCAAAGTCATTAATCCTCCCGCCCTTCACCGCCTTCTGCCATTGAATCTCTTCGTCCTGCCTCGCCAACTCCTCTTGGCTTGGCCCCTCAGCCTGCCGCAATTCCGTGATTAGAACGCGTGCCGATTCGCACCGATCCGCGGCATCGTAGGCGAACGCTCGCTGCAACACGTGCCACTGTGCATCGTTCAGCGCCGCGGGTTTCTCGGGCGAATGCTCGCGGCTACGCATGCCCTCGAACGGACCTTTCGGTGGTCGAGCTTGATTGTCCGGAGGCGCTCGCGGACGAAAGCAAGCGCCTTAATCATTGCGTCGAAAGCTATGAAGCGCAGTGTCGGTCGGGAAGGTCCCATATTTTCTCGATTCGCGGCGCCGACGGTAACTCGCTGTCAACAGCCGAAATTCGACTTGTAAGGCACCGAAATGGCGGGATGTCCTGCGGACTGATTCAACATCGGGGGCTGGACGACGGAAAACCAACGAAAAGATGTGCCGACGCGATCGGCGCATTGCTTCGGGCCCTGAAAGATGAGCCCTACGCGTCGCGAATGATGGCGCTTTATCTGACCCGAGGGTGCCTTGGCAGTTGCGAAGGCGGGTTGCCCACTGACATTGAACATCTCTTTGCGGTCGTCGAGTCGGTACGAAAGACACTGAAAGGCAATGGTAAGTACGACAGACTTGTCGAAGACGCGTTGCGGTGCGCGGGATATCACCCACCAATCGCTGTCCTTGCGAAATATCGCTCCCCATCACTGGAGAGCCGCCCTGGAAGCCGCGTGCGCAATGCGCACCCGCGTCTGCGATCGAGCACGCCTTGCAGCGCTGCCACCTTGCAGCCATCGCACGCTCGACCTTCGGGTAAAGGGGGTCGTCACGAAAACTGCCGATGCTCACGGTGGGTGCTCGTGAAGCCGCACCATGCATCACGCCACCTCTAGCCCGCGCCAAGGCGTCGGCCGGGACGGAGAGCATCGCCCCAGGATGCGCTTCCAACCGTTCCGTGCTGCGGCAGCCTCGCGAAGTATGTCGAGATACTCGGCGACATCTACGCGATCCTCCGATAGCATCAGCCCCTTCTCGAGCTCCGAGAGCAAAATGTTCCGGGCTGACGGCCCGCCGCCGTGAGCGAGGATGCGGCTGTATGCCTCGCAGGAGTACGCAAACGTCTCGCGCTTGACGAAGTCGATCTCGAGCAGCCACTCGCGGCCCCGTATCTCGCGCAGTCCGATCGTCTGACGCTTGCAGTTGTGGAAAATATGCGCCGCTTCATGCACCACGAAGTCGTCAAACCGGCTTTCCTCGCGGAAGTACTCCGCGCTAATCCATGCCGATGAGTTATCATCGCTGAAAAATTACAGGAGCAACGCCATGCCGATCGTTGATGCACAGGTTCATATCTGGGCGGCCAACTCGCCCGAGCGGCCGTGGCCGGCGCGTCATCAACCGCACAAACCGGAACCCATCACGAAGGATGATCTGCTGCGCGAGATGACAGCGGCCGGCGTCGATCGCGCCGTGCTCGTGCCGCCCTCGTGGGAGGGCGAGCGCAATGACATCGTGCTGGCGGCCGCGCAGGCGCATCCGGACCGCTTCGCTGTGATGGGCCGGCTCGATCCGGAAGCGCTCGCCTCGCGTGGATTGATTGCGACTTGGCGTGAGCAGCCCGGCATGTTGGGATTGCGCTTCACGTTTCACCGACCGCTGCTCCGGCCGTTGCTCGCCGAAGGCCGCGTTGAATGGCTGTGGCCGCAGGCGGAAAAAGCGGGCGTGCCGATCATGATACTGGCGCAGCATTCGGATATGCATCTGTTCGATCGCGTCGCTGAGCGTTACCCGGCACTCAGGCTCGTGATCGACCATCTTGGGCTTACCAAGGGCAAGGACGAGGAAGCGTTCCGCGAATTCGACCAACTGCTGACGCTCGCACGGCGCCCCAACGTCGCGGTGAAAGCGAGCTGTCTTCCGCTGTACACGACGGATGCGTACCCGTATCGCTGGCTGCACCCGTACCTGCGCCGCGTCTACGATGCCTTCGGCCCCAAGCGCATGTTCTGGGGCAGCGATCTGTCGCGGCTGCCATGTACCTACCGGCAGGGGATTACCATGTTCACCGAGGAGATGCCTTGGCTCAGCGCCGTCGACCTCGAGTGGATCATGGGGCGCGGCGTGTGCGAGTGGCTAGGGTGGAAAGCGTGAACGTCAGTCCACCTTGAGCCCGGTCTGCGACACGAGCTTGCCGGTGGCTTCGTACTCGGCCTTCAACATCGCATCGAAATCCGCCGAACTCCTGCCCACCGGCGTGGCACCCACGGCTGCGATTCGCTCGCGCACGTCGGGGTTGGCCAGCACCACTGCGATTTCCCGATTCAACCGCGCAATGATCGGCGCCGGCGTGCCGGCGGGCACGAGAATGCCGATCCAGGTCATATGACTGAATCCGGGGTATCCCGACTCGGCGATGCTCGGCGCGTCGGGCAGCGTCGGCCAGCGCTTTTCAGAGGTCACCGCGAGCGCACGCAGCATCCCGGACCGGACGTACGTTATTGCCGAGGGAAGCGCCGCCATGGCCAGAGGAGTCTGGGCGGCCATGACGTCCTGGTTCGCCTGGGCTGCGCTCTTATAGGGGACATGAGTCACATCGATGCCGGCGGCCACCTTGAACATCTCCGCCGCAATGTTGGTCGGCGAGCCGTTTCCGGCACTGCCGTACACGAGCTTCCCCGGTTGCGCGCGTGCCGCGTTCACCAGATCCTGCAACGACCGATAGGGCGAACGCGGGTGTGTAATGAGAACGGAAGGCGCTTCGGTCAGCTGCACGACCGGAGCAAAATCCTTTCTGGCGTCGTATCCGGGACTCTTGTAAATGAATGCATTGATGTTATGGCTGTTGGTGGTCTCGAGCAGCGTATAACCGTCGGCGGCTGCCTTGACCACGGATGCGGTGCCGATGTTGCCGCCGGCCCCGGGTCGATTTTCCACGACGACCTGCCGGCCCAGGTTTCGCGTGAGACGGTCGGCGACAATACGGCCCACGACATCAAGACCGCCGCCCACGGCGTATACGATGACCAGCAGAACGGGTTTAGCCGGGTAATCGGCAGCGGACTGCGACAGCGCCTCATGGGGCGCACACGCCAGAGCGCACGCCGCAATCACGCCGGCCAAAAATTTGTCTGCGAACAGTTTCATTTTACGAAGCCTCCCGTAGTGTTGGTTGCTGCGGATTTTGGTTCAAATTCTAGCGCAGCCGCGGATCGCGCGCTGCCGGCGCTACAGCGTGAGCGGCCCCACGGTGGCCACCGCCGCAGGGTTTTCCTGCCAGATCTTCGGATCGGCATCGACCAGGATTTCGATTTCGATGCATCGTAACAGACGTGTGCGGCGCACCAAGATAAGGCACGCGGACGATTCGTGCACCGCAAGCTTGCACCCAAATCGATGTTTTCGGTTTATTGTAAATCCTATCTGCATGATTCGAAGAATAAATCGCATTGGCACGTCGGTTGCTAAGTGGAGTGCATGCCAGAGACCAAATCAACTTGCTGTTACTGCGGCGTCGGCTGCGGTGTCGTAATCGAGACCGATGGCGGGCAAATCACTGGTGTGCGCGGTGACCCCGACCATCCCGCGAATTTTGGGCGCCTGTGCACCAAAGGCGCGACGCTGCATCTGACGGCCGGTACCAGCGCCCGCGCATTGTTTCCGCAGCTGCGTGCCAGCCGCGGCCTTCCGCGCAAGCGCGTGGCATGGGACGAAGCGCTTGATTTCGCCGCCGACAAATTTGCCGCGATCATCCGCGAGCACGGGCCCGACAGCGTCGCGTTCTATGTCTCGGGCCAGTTGCTGACCGAGGACTATTACGTCTTCAACAAGCTTGCGAAAGGACTGATCCGCACCAACAACATCGATTCTAACTCGCGGCTTTGCATGTCATCGGCGGTCGCCGGCTATAAGCTCACGCTCGGCGCCGACGCGCCGCCTGCCTGCTATGAGGACATCGCGCACGCCGATTGCCTGTTCATCGCNNGATCTCAGGATTATCGTCGTCGATCCACGCCGCACCGACACCGCGGCTGCGGCTGATCTGTTCCTGCCGATCCTGCCCGGGACCGATATTGCCCTCTACAACGCCATGCTGCACGTCATGCTGTGGGAGGGCCTCTGCGACATGGACTATATTCGCGATCATACGGAGGGCTTTGATGCGCTCAAGCACGCCGTGCGCGAATATACGCCGCAGGCGGCGGCCGCGATCTGCGGCGTGCCTGCCGCGGACATCGTCCAGGCGGCCAAGTGGTTTGGCGCAGCGAAGGCGGCGCTCTCGTTCTACTGTCAGGGGCTGAACCAGTCATCGCACGGCACCAACAACAACGCCGCGCTCATCAACCTCCATCTGGCAACCGGCCAGATCGGCAAGCCGGGCGCGGGGCCGCTTTCCCTCACGGGACAGCCCAATGCAATGGGCGGACGCGAAGTAGGCGGCATGGCGAATCTGCTGTCGGCGCACCGCGATCTCGCCGATCCCGGGCACCGCGCCGAGGTCGCGCGGTTGTGGGGTGTGGACAGTGTGCCGGACAAATCCGGCAGGACCGCGGTCGAAATGTTCGATGCGATCAGCCGCTGGGAGATCAAGGCGGTGTGGATCGCGTGCACCAATCCCGCGCAATCGATGCCGAACCAGAAACAAGTGCGGGCGGCGCTTGAGCGCGCGGAACTGGTGGTGGTGCAGGAGGCGTATCGCAATACCGAAACGGCGGCTTATGCCGACGTGCTGCTGCCGGCCACCACCTGGGGCGAGAAAGAGGGGACGGTCACCAACTCCGAGCGCCGCATCAGCCGGGTACGCGCGGCGGTGGCGGCGCCCGGCGAGGCGCGGCGTGACTGGGCGATCGCTGTCGATTTCGCGCGTCGCCTGGGCCGCAGACTCGGCAATCCGCTGGCACCGCACATGTTTTCCTACGAGACGCCAGAGCAGATTTTCAACGAGCACCGCGAGAGCACGCGCGGGCGCGATCTCGATATCACCGGAATGTCCTATGCTTTGCTCGAGACCATGGGCCCGCAGCAGTGGCCGTTCCCGCAAGGCGCACGCGACGGCCAGGTGCGTCTCTACGGGGATGGGATCTTTCCCACCGCCAGCGGCCGCGCCCGCTTCATCGTGCCTGGACACCACGCCACCGCGGAGAAAACGGACGCCCGCTATCCGCTCGCGCTGAATACCGGCCGGCTGCGCGACCAGTGGCACGGCATGAGCCGCACCGGCACGGTGGCGCGCCTGTTCAACCACGTCGAGGAGCCGCTGCTCGCAATGCACCCGCGCGACATGGAGCGCCGCGGGCTGAAAACCGGCGATATCGCCCGGGTCAAGAGCCGGCGCGGCGAGCTGGTGGTGCGCGTCGAATCCTCCGACCAGGTGCGCGCGGCACAGGCGTTCATGCCCATGCACTGGGGCAGCCGGTTCATGCGCGGCGCGGGGGCCAACGCCCTCACCGTGGCGGACTTCGACCCGGTGTCCAAGCAGCCGGAACTGAAGCATGCGGCTGTCGAAGTCGAGAAGCTGGAGCTGCCTCACCGCGTGGTGGCGATGCGCCGCTTTGCCGCGGCGGAAGCCGGCGCCGTGCAGGTGCTGCTCGAGAGTCTGCAGCCTTTTTTGGAACGCTTCGATTACGCTACGCTGGGGTTGACCGGACGCGATGATGTCGTCGTGGTGCTGCGCGGCTATGCCGCCGCGCCGGTCGCCGACGGTGTGCTCGATGCACTCGACCGTCTGCTTGATCTGCACGAGGCGGAGCGCACCATGCGTTATGTCGACGCCAGGCGCCGCGTGGAGAAAGCCGCCCGCATTGAAGATGGCATGGTGCAGAGTGTTTGCCTGTCGGGCGAGACCGCGGCCCAGGAATGGCTGAAGAACATGATGGTTCAAGGCGCCTCGGCCGATGCCATGCGTTCGTGGATACTCGCGCCGGTAGCGGCCCCGCCGCGCGGTAGTTTCAACCGCGGGGTTACGGTGTGCAATTGCTTCGATATCTCCGAGGCAGAGATACGCACGGTGCTCGCGGCAGGCGCGGACTTGGCGCAACTGCAGCGCCGTCTCAAGTGTGGCACCGACTGCGGCTCGTGCCTGCCAGAACTGAAACGTCTGTGCGCTTCAGCGGGAGTCAGGTGTCAGGACTCAGGATTCGGCGAAAAACAAATCGCTGCACTATCCTCCGGATCATCTGCCGAATCACGAATCACTAACCACTAACCACGACTTTATGTCCTTCGCTCATTACATCAAGGAAATCGGCCGCGGCACGGAAGGCGCCGGCGAGCTGTCGGAGCAGGACGCTTATCAGCTGTTCGGCGCGATGCTCGACGGCGGCGTGCCGGAGCTCGAGCTTGGCGCAATCCTGCTTGCGCTGCGCGTGAGGTCGGAAGCGCTGTCCGAGCTGATCGGTTTTTTCGACGCGCTCAACGAGCGCCTGTTCCGGTTGTGCGCCCCGAGCGGCAAAGCGAAGCCGGTGCTCCTGCCGAGTTACAGCGGTGCACGCCATCAACCGAATCTGCTGCCGCTGCTGGCGTTGCTGTTGCAGCGCTTCGGCGTGCCGGTGCTGGTGCACGGCACGCTGAACGGCAACGGCCGCGTCGCCAGCGCATATGTGTTCCGCGAGCTCGGAATCATGCCGTGCCCGAATCTCACGCAGGCGCAGGACGCGCTCGACAATCAAGGCATCGCGTTCGCGCCGACCGCAGTGCTCGCTCCTGGGCTTGCTGATCTGTTGAGCCTGCGCGGGCGGCTCGGCGTGCGTTCGTGCGCGCACTTGGTCGCCAAGCTGATCGATCCATTCGAAGGCGGGGGTCTGCGCGTGGTGAGCGCGTCGCACCCGCCATACCTCGAGAAAATGCATGAGTTCCTGCTTGCCACCGGCGCGCATGCGCTGCTGTTGCGCAGCACCGAGGGCGAGCCGTTTGCCAATCCCGAGCGGCGGCCGCGCATCGAATACTTTCACGACGCAACGGCTCAGGTACTGTTCGAAGCAGAAACGGGACCGCTGAAAAACATTCCGACGCTGCCGGCGGGCATCGATGCGGCAACGGCCGCGGCGTGGATCAAGAGCGTGCT
>PLYS01000647.1:16233-29455 GCA_003153455.1 Betaproteobacteria bacterium
CGCGGAAATTTCCAGATCACTCCGCGTTCCCGCCGCCTATCTTTTCAGGTCGCGGTAGAAATTTTCGTGAGGCCCAACGGCTTCCAGATAAATCAACCATACACCTTCATCCAGCGTGTAGCCCAGCAGATACAACTGCCCTCCGCTGCGAAACTTAAAGACACGCAGTGCTGCCAGATCGCCCTTCTTGCGCTCTCCGATCTCAGGGTTTTTCCTTACCTCATCGACTGCAGAATCCACATCGGCAGCGGTGTTGTCGTGCAGCTTTTTGTATTGCCGTGAAAAACGCCTGGTTTGCTGGACTGACCACGTCATGCGCGACGACTCCGAGGCACGAATGGCGGGCACTGGTCACGCGGTTCGGCCATCGAAGCCAACGACTCTGCCACGAAACTGACTGGTAGATCGGGGTTATCGAGAGCAGCCCGGCCTACCCGCGCCCAGAACTCGATTTGCCCTGCGATGGAACGATGCTCCAACGTCGCGTCAAGCTTTGCTTGTTCGTAGAGATCCTGATTGATCCGTATTGAAGTGCTTGCTGACATTTCGACACCCCCGGCTTGAATTACCACATTTGTAGTTAGTATAGCCGTTTAGCAGTTTGTTGAAAATCGTCGATCAGAGCAAGCCATTTCGAGGCATGAATCAATATATTGCACTGCACCAGTGCAATAGGAGGTGGCTGCGAGATACCATATAAACATATATTAATACATTAATTCAATTGGATAGAATATTAACTAATTTTTGGCACCGTTTTTGCTTATTAGACTTCAGGCTGCGGCGTGTCAATTTGGCGGTCGCAGATGAACAATACGGGAGCAGAACATGAGTGACGAGACGAAGCGGGAAACTAAAGTAATCGAGCAACCGGGAAGCAACACGCGCCGTGATTTCCTGCGACGCGGCGGTGTGCTCGAGTTCCTGTATCAGAAGCCGCTGCGTCCCGCCGCGTAGCTGCGGCGAGAGGAGAAAGGCGTGAGGCGAGAGGCGAACCGCGCAACGCACGGCAAGGTTTACCTGATCGGCGCCGGGCCGGGCGACCCGGAGCTGTTGACGCTGAAGGCGGTGCGTTGCCTGGCGCAAGCCGACGTGATCCTGATCGATGACCTGGTCGATCGCCGCGTCCTCGAATTCGCACCGCGAGCGCGCGTGATCGCAGTCGGCAAGCGCGGCGGCTGCAAATCGACGCCGCAGGCATTCATCGAGCGGCTGATGGTGCGGCTGGCGCGGCGCGGCAAAATTGTTGCGCGCGTCAAGGGCGGCGATCCCTTCGTGTTTGGCCGCGGCGGTGAGGAAGCACTCACACTTGCCCGAGCCGGGATTTCTTGCGAGGTGGTCCCGGGCGTCACAGCCGGCATCGGCGTTCCCGCCGCCCTCGGTATTCCGGTCACCCACCGCGACGTCGCGCGTGGAGTCACCTTTGTTACCGGGCATACCAGCGATGGCAGCGGGCCGAACTGGTCGGCCCTCGCGCACGCTGACACGACGCTGGTGATCTACATGGGGATGAAACGGCTGCCTGAAATCACGGCGGCGCTGCGTGCTGCCGGAATGGCGGACGGGACGCCTGCCGCGGCAATCCAACACGGCACCACGCAGCGTCAACGTCACGTAGTGGCAACTCTGGCGACGCTTGCCGAAGCGGCGCGCGCCTCTGACCTCGGCAGCCCGGCGTTGGTCGTCATCGGCCGTGTCGTCGGTCTGGCGCGATTGATCGGGCAGGTCGAGCAATTACACAGAGTGGCCTGAGAATTTTTCGCGGAGCACAAACATGCAGAAGATGAAACTGGTGATGGTCGGTAACGGCATGGCCGGGGTGCGAACTCTGGAGGAGCTGTTGAAAATCGCGCCTGGCCTCTATGACATCACGGTGTTCGGCGCCGAGCCGCACGCCAACTACAACCGCATCCTGCTCTCGCCAGTGCTCGCAGGAGAGATGACGCTCGAGGACATCATGCTGAATGATGTCGACTGGTATGCGCAACACGGCATCACCCTGCATCTCAACCAGAAGATCGTCAAAATCGACCGCCGTGTGAGGAAAGTGGTCGCTGCCGACGGCATCGAGGCAGATTACGACCGGCTGCTGCTCGCCACCGGTTCCAATCCCTTCATCCTGCCGATCCCGGGAACCAAGCTGGACGGCGTACTCACTTACCGCGACATCCAGGACACCAATGCCATGATCGAGGCCGCGGCGAAATACCAGCACGCCGTGGTAATCGGCGGCGGACTGCTGGGGCTTGAAGCTGCCAACGGTCTGAAGCTGCGCGGCATGAACGTCACCGTCGTGCACCTCATGGAATGGCTGATGGAGCGGCAACTGGACCGCACGGCGGCAGAGATGCTGCAGAAATCGCTTGCAGCCAAAGGCTTGCAGTTCCTGCTCAAGAAGCAGACCGCCGAGATCGTCGGCGGTGCCGACGGCAGGGTGAAGAGCGTCAAATTCAAGGATGGCGAAAAGCTGGTGGCCGACCTGGTGGTGATGGCGGTGGGCATACGTCCCAACACCGATCTCGCCGAGTCCGCGGGCCTGTATTGCAACCGCGGCATCGTGGTGAACGACACCATGCAGACTTACGATCCCCGCATCTACGCAGTGGGTGAGTGTGCCGCGCATCGCGGCGTCGCCTACGGGCTGGTGGCGCCGCTGTTCGATATGGCGAAGGTGTGCGCCAACCACCTTGCGCATTTCGGCATCGGCCGCTACGAGGGCTCGGTCACCTCGACCAAGCTCAAGGTGACCGGCATCGACCTCTTCTCGGCGGGCGATTTCGTCGGCGGCCGGGACACCGAGGAGATCGTACTGCACGACGCGGTTGGCGGCGTGTACAAGAAACTCGTCCTCCGCGACAACCGCGTCGTGGGCGGCGTGCTCTATGGCGACACGGTGGACGGCTCCTACTATTTCCAGTTGCTGCGCGACAAACAGGACATCCACGAGGTCCGCGACCACCTCATGTTCGGCCAGTCGCATCTCGGCAACAGCGGCCACCTTGGCCAAAGCAAGGCCGCCGCCATGTCGGACGAAATGGAGGTGTGCGGCTGCAACGGGGTGTGCAAAGGCGCGATCGTCAAGAGCATCAAGGAGCAGGGCCTGTTCACGCTCGACGACGTGCGCAAGCACACCAAGGCTTCCAGCTCCTGCGGTTCGTGCACCGGGCTGGTCGAGCAGATTCTCGCCTCCACCGTGGGCGGGGCGTACCAGCCAGCGCAGGCGAAAAACAAGCCGTTGTGCGGCTGCACCGACCACACCCACGAGGAAGTGCGGCGCGTGATCCGCGAGCAGCACTCGCTGTCGATTCCCGAGGTGATGAAATTCATGGAGTGGCACACGCCCAACGGCTGCGCCACCTGCCGGCCGGCGCTCAACTACTATCTCATCTCCACCTGGCCGCACGAGGCCAAGGATGATCCGCAGTCGCGNNCGTATCGCCGACGTGGTCGACAAATACCAGATCCCAACGGTGAAGGTGACGGGCGGCCAGCGCATGGACCTGCTGGGTGTGAAGAAAGAAGACCTGCCCGGGGTGTGGCGCGATCTAGGCATGCCTTCGGGGCATGCATATGCCAAGGCGCTGCGCACCGTGAAGACCTGCGTCGGTTCGGAGTGGTGCCGCTTCGGTGTCCAGGACTCGACCAACATGGGCATCGCGCTGGAAAAGGATTTGTGGCGCATGTACGCGCCGCACAAAGTGAAGCTCGCGGTGTCGGGCTGCCCGCGCAACTGCGCCGAAGCGACCATCAAGGATGTGGGCGTGATCGGTGTCGATTCCGGCTGGGAGATCTACGTCGCCGGCAACGGCGGCATCAAGGCGGAGGTGGCGCAGTTCTTGTGCAAGGTGAAGACGCGCGAGGAAGTGCTGGAGTATGCCGGCGCGTTCCTGCAGCTCTACCGCGAGGAAGGGCGCTATCTCGACCGCACGGTGCACTACGTGGCACGCGTGGGACTCGACTACGTCAAGCAGCGCATCGTCGAGGACGCAGCAGGCCGCAAGGCGCTTTACGCGCGCCTGCGGTACGCGCTGCAAGGCGAGCCTGACCCGTGGCAGCAGCGCGCCGCGGGGGCGGATGCGCGCGAATTCGAGATGCTGGAGGCATAGCGCATGGGAACGGTTTTTGAGCCTGTGCGCGTGATGCCGTGGACCCGAATCTGCCGCGTCGAAGACATCCCGCAGCTCGGGGCGCGGGTGGTGAAAAGCGCACACGGTGACATCGCAGTGTTCCGCAATACCGAAGATGAGGTGTTCGCGTTGCTGGACAAGTGCCCCCACAAGGGCGGCCCGCTGTCGCAGGGCATCGTGTTCGGCCGCAAAGTAGCGTGTCCCCTGCACGGATTGAACATCGGCCTCGATGACGGCAACGCGGTGGCGCCCGACGTGGGCTGCGCGCGCACGTTCCCGGTCAAGGTCGTGGACGGCGAGGTTTTCTTAAAGCCCGTAACAACATGAGAGTAGCGCAGGCGCCTCGCCTGCTCCGTGCTGCTTGCAGGCGAGGCGCCTGCGCTACGAAAGCGCATCTATCGCACCGGGTATCAGCTCATTTTGTTACACGCTCTTGAGGATGAAGAATGAAGAATAAGACCACAACCTTTGGAAAGCCGGCTTCATCTTTTTGGGAAACCGGCCATACGCCCACGCTGTACGCCGCTTTCCTCTACTT
Source organism: Betaproteobacteria bacterium (assembly GCA_003153455.1). Classification (GTDB taxonomy): domain Bacteria; phylum Pseudomonadota; class Gammaproteobacteria; order Burkholderiales; family SG8-41; genus PALSA-1004. The sequence goes on from PLYS01000647.1 coordinate 20,899, forward strand.
CGATCTGAGTTTCATGGTGTGGGTCATGCTGGGGCCGCTCGGGGTGCAGATTGCGCGCGACCTCGGCCTTTCCGCGGCGCAGAAGGGCCTGATGGTGGCGACGCCGGTGCTGGCCGGCGCGTTGTTGCGCATTGTCGCCGGCATCCTCGTCGACCATCTCAAACCCAAGAAGGCGGGGCTGATCGGGCAGGTAATAGTATTGGCGGGACTTGGCTGGGCGCAGTTGAGTGGCATCACGAGCTACCAGCAGATACTGGTCCTCGGCGTGTTCCTTGGCATGGCCGGGGCATCGTTCGCGGTCGCGTTGCCGCTCGCCTCGCGCTGGTATCCACCGGAGCACCAAGGCACGGCGCTCGGCATCGCTGGGGCGGGCAATTCCGGCACCGTGCTCGCGGCGCTGTTCGCGCCGACGCTGGCGCAGTCGTTCGGCTGGAACAACGTGTTCGGGCTGGCGATGATACCGCTCGTCATCACGCTGCTGATTTATTCATGGTTGGCCAAGGACAGTCCGGATTGTCCCGCACCGAAGCCGCTGACCGCATATCTGGAAGTATTGCGCGACAAGGACGCCTGGTGGTTTATGTTCTTCTACAGCGTTACCTTCGGCGGTTTCGTCGGGCTGGCGTCTTCGCTCACCATCTACTTCAACGACCAGTATGGCCTCAGTCCGGTGATCGCCGGATACTTCACCGCCGCCTGTGTGTTCGCCGGCTCGATGGTACGGCCGCTGGGCGGGATGGTCGCCGACCGCGTCGGCGGCATCAAGTCGCTGTCGCTGATGTACCTGGTCGCGGCGGGTTTTATCCTGCTGGTCAGCTTCGGTCCGCAGAGCAAGTGGTTCGCGCTCGCCGGGTTCGTTGTCGCCATGCTCGCACTCGGCATGGGCAACGGCGCGGTGTTTCAGTTGGTGCCGCAGCGTTTCCGTAAGGAGATCGGCGTTATGACCGGAATGGTCGGCATGGCCGGCGGCGTGGGCGGGTTTTATCTCGCTTCCAGCCTCGGCTATTCGAAGCAACTGTCGGGCGGCTACCAGATCGGCCTGATGGTGTTCGCCGCGCTGGCGCTGGTTGCGCTCATCGGCCTCACCTCGGTGAAAGCACGCTGGCGCACCACGTGGGGTGCTGCGCACCTGACACCGGCCAAAGTGTAGAGGGATGCGGCGCTTGCCCTTCGCTGCGCAGCGGGCCGGCGTTTCGGCGTAACATCTGCCTCGACTCAACCCGCCGTGCGCGCCCGCGGCGAACACTTTTCCATGCCGCTTGAAATCTTCACAGGCCATGCCAGTCTCGCCGGTCCGCGCGAGCGCAATGCGGATTTTTGCGGCACGGTGACCCCGGCCGGCCGCGAGCTCGAGACCAAAGGGGCGCTGCTCGCCGTGGCCGACGGCGTCTCCGGCAACAGCGGCGGACGCGAGGCCGCCGAATATACGGTGCGCGGCCTGCTTTCCGACTACTTCGCCACGCCCGATACCTGGACGGTCCCGCACGCGCTCGACAAGGTCCTGTACGCCAATAACCAGTGGCTGCTGGGACAGGCGTCGGCGCATCGCGAACTCGCCGGCATGGCGACCACGCTGTCCGCACTGGTGCTGCGCGGCGGGCGCTATTACGTGGCGCACGTCGGCGACAGCCGCATCTACCTGTTGCGCCGTGACTGCCTCGAGCGTCTTACCAACGATCACGTTTGGGACCGCCCCGACATGCGCCATGTGCTCACCCGCGCAGTGGGGTTGAGCCCTCATCTGGTCATGGATTACTCCGAAGATACGCTTGAGTGCGGTGATGTTTTTGTACTGGTGTCGGACGGAGTGTGGGAGCCGCTGGGCGACAAGACCATGCACGAACTGCTGCTACTGCACCGCGAGCCGGAGCGCGCTGCGCAGGCGCTGGTGGGAAAGGCGCTGGCGCGCGGTGGCCAGGACAATGCCAGCGCTATCGTGGTGCGGGTCAGCGCGGTGGCGCATGGCGATCTGCGCGATTCAGTGGTCGAGGGCGCCTCGCTCGCGCCGCCGCTCAAGGCACGTCCGGGGGACGCGATTGATCGCTTCGAGGTGCTCGAACTGCTGCATGAATCGCGTGCCACGTTGCTGTACAAGGTTCGCAACCGCGCCGACGGCAGTCTCGCGGTGCTCAAGACGTTGCAGCCGGCTGCTGCCGCGGACAGCGCGCAGTGCGCCGCGTTGCTCACCGAGGAATGGTTATCCCGGCGGGTGGTATCGCACTACTTTCCTCAGGTTGTCCCACTCGCCGCCGGAGAGCGCAGTTGTCTGTATTACGTCATGAGTTACCACGAGGGCGCGACGCTGCAGCAGCGGCTCGATCGCGGTGCGCATTTCAGCATTGCCGATACGGTGAAGCTCGGCATCCGCCTGCTCAAGGGACTGGGGGCGCTGCACCGGATGAATATCGTTCACCGCGACATCAAGCCGGCAAATCTGCACCTCGGCGCCGACGACAAGCTGCGCATCCTAGACCTTGGGGTGGCGTTGAACCGCGGTGCCCTGCACGAAGCGGGCGACGGGGCTCCGGGCACGCCAAGCTACATGGCGCCGGAGGTGCTCGCGGGCGAGACCGCCGACACGCAGGCCGACCTGTACGCCGCGGGCGTGACGCTCTACCATCTGCTGACGCGAAGGTATCCCTACGGCGAGGTCGAACCGTTCCAGCACCCGAAGTTCGGCGATCCGGTCATGCCGACGCGCTACCGGCCGGACATTCCGCAATGGCTCGAGGCGGCGTTGCTCAAGGCAGCGGCGCGCGACAAAAAGCTGCGCTTTGAGACGGCCGAGGAATTCCTGCTGGCGCTGGAGCGCGGCGAGCGCGGGCCGGTGGCTTCCCCTCCGCGCACTCCGCTTGCGGCGCGCGATCCGTTGCTGCTGTGGCGTTCGATTGCGGCGATTGCGCTGATTCTGAACCTGATTCTCTTGTACTTGTTATGGGTAAGCTAGCCAATAGACGACCAAATTACTCAACATTGCGGTGGGATTTGAATTGGTCTAGAATCCTGGCTCCTGTCGTTCCATAAAAACTTTGCCAAGTGGAGGGTGCAAAATGAAAAATCCGCTCGACTCATTATGGGGCACGGTGATTTCCGGCCTCATACTCACATTGATCCTCTTTAACATCGTCAAATACGCGCTGGGGTAAGCCATGGACTTCATACAACTCGGTTTGGGCCGCTGGTTGCACGTTCTGGCTGGCGTGATGTGGATCGGTTTGCTGTATTACTTCAACTTCGTGCAGGTCGACGCGCTGAAAGCGGCCGCCGCCGACAATACCGGCGCCGGCATCACCAAGCACGTCGCACCGCGCGCGCTGTTTTATTTCCGCTGGGCCGCCGTGGTGACCTTTCTCGCCGGCGTGATGATCGCGGGTCGCCACGTTTTCGAGGTCTTGCTGTTCCTCAAACCCGCGTATTACCCGATCGGCGTCGGCGCCTGGCTCGGCACCATCATGCTGTTCAATGTGTGGGTACTGATCTGGCCGAATCAGCAGAAGATACTCGGCATGGTGCAGGCGACCGATGCAGAAAAAGCGACGGCGCGCCGCGTCGCGTTCCTCGCGTCGCGCACCAACACCATGCTGTCGATCCCGTTGCTGTTCTTCATGACGGCCAGCGGCGGCGTGTTCAGGACCGCTGTGTTCGGCTGATCAACTGCGACTGCTGCAAAAAAGCGCCCGGGACCTCCCGGGCTTTTTTTTGTACACCCGATTCTTAGAGATAGTTGGGTCAGACGTGATTGTGCATAACCCTTACTGCGCAGGTGGCGCGTTCTTGAGGCCTTCGACTTTGGCGCCCGCTTTGATGCCGCGCTTGGCAAACCAGCCTTGGTTCATTTCCAGAGCGTACTTGGCGGGCTTGGCCGAGCCGTGGCTGTCTGTCGTGAGCGGCTTCATGTCGGCGATGCTGACGATGGCCCCGTTCTCGTCGATAAATGCGATGCTGAGCGGGATGTAGGTGTTCATCATCCAGAAGCTCTGCGGCGCAGAATAGGAAAACGCAAACAGCATACCGCGGTTCTCCGGCAGCATGCGCCGGTGCATCAATCCCTGCATGCGCTGCGCATCGGTGGCTGCGACCTCGGCGGTCAGCTTGTGCCCCTTGATCTCGAGCACGAGCTCGGGCAGCGCCTGATCTGCGAGCGCATGCGCGCTACAGAAGGCGAGGATCAGGATTGCGAGCAAGCGCTTGGTGCTATTCATGGTGCTTCGACTCCGTGTTTACGCGCGCAGTTTATCCTAAGTTCATCGAAGGGCTCAGCACGAACGGATTTTTTCACCAGCCTGCACAACGCTCAATGTGCGGCTGCGCCGACCAGCCAGTCCGAAATTGCGTCGAGTATTGCGTCGACGTCGCCGATCGCCGGCAGCAGCGTAATCTCGGCGCCCGGATGTTCGCCGCGGATCGCGTCTAGGATCTTCGGCAGGTCGTGCTTGAGGTGTCCGCCTTGCGCCATGAACAGCGGCGCGACCGTGATGCGCTTGTGACCGGAGGCAACAAGTTTGGCAACAGCTTTGTCGAGCGGCGGCTCCATGATTTCAAGGAACGCAAGCTCGACCGCAGTGCCGGGTTGTTTAGCTCTGATCGTGCGTTGGATTTTCCTGAACGGCTGCACCCATACCGGATCGCGCGCGCCGTGCGCGAAGAGGATGATTGCCTGTTTGTCTGTGGACTTCAAATCAATGCTTGCCGGTACTGCCGAAGCCGCCTGCGCCGCGTGAGCTTTCAGCAAAATCGTCAACAACGTTGAACGCGACCTGCACCACGGGAACGACCACCAGTTGCGCGAGACGTTCCATCGGGTTCAGCACGAACGGCGCGTTGCCGCGGTTCCAGGTCGACACGAAGATCTGGCCCTGGTAATCGGAGTCGATCAGCCCGACCAGGTTGCCGAGCACGATGCCGTGTTTATGGCCGAGCCCCGAGCGCGGCAGGATAACCGCCGCCAGCCCCGGGTCGTCGAGATGGATCGCGATGCCGGTCGGCACCAGCTCGGTTTGCCCGGGTGCGAGCGTGATCGGCTGGTCGATGCATGCGCGCAGATCGAGGCCGGCCGAGCCGGACGTTGCGTAATGCGGTAACTGGCTGCGCATGCGCGGATCGAGGATTTTGACGTCGAGTTTTCTCATGAAGGGCTTAAGTCAAAAGCGTTCACCGCGAAGGACGCAAAGGACTTTGCGTCCTTCGCGTCCTTTGCGGTTCAAGATATTCTGGTTTTATCGCTTGAATAAAGCTTCGCGATGTACGCGACGAGTTGGCGCGCGAGCACGGTTTTAGGCGCGCGCGGCAGGGTTTGGATGCCGCTGTCGTCGAGCAGCGTGATCTCGTTGTCGTCGGCGCCGATCGCGTCCTGCGCGAGGTTGGCGACCATCAGCGGCACCTTCTTCCTGCGCCGCTTGGCGTCGGCGTACTCGTGCAACTTCTGGCTCTCAGCGGCGAAACCGACGCAGAACGGCGGCTTCGGCAGTGCCGCGACCCACGCCAGGATGTCGGGATTCGGCACCAGCTTCAAATTGAGATCGCGGTTGGTTTTCTTGATTTTCTGCTTGCTCGTTTTTTCTACGCGATAATCCGCCACGGCTGCGACGCCGATGAAGATATCTGCGGCATTGGCGTGCTTCTTCACGGCCGTGAACATTTCGTTCGTGCTCTCGACGCGCTCGACATGCGCTGCGGAAGGTACATCGATGTTCGTCGGGCCCGAGACCAGCGTGACCTTGGCGCCGGCATCGAGCGCGGCGCGCGCAATGGCGTAACCCATTTTGCCTGAGCTGCGGTTGGTGATGCCGCGCACCGGGTCTATCGCTTCGAAGGTCGGGCCGGCGGTGATCAGCACGTTGCTGCCGGCAAGCAGTTTAGGCTGCAGGAACGAGTTGATCTCGTTGAATATCTGCTGCGCCTCCAGCATGCGCCCCATGCCCACCTCGCCGCAGGCCTGGTCGCCGCTCGCGGGGCCGAGGATGACGACGCCATCGCGCGCAAGTTGCGCGACGTTGCGCTGTGTCGCCTTGTTGTCCCACATCTGTCGGTTCATCGCGGGTGCCACCAGCAGCGGACACTCGCGCGCAATGCTCAGAGTCGACAGCAGATCGTCGGCGAGCCCGTTGGCGAGCTTGGCAAGGAAATCGGCTGTTGCGGGCGCGACCACAATCAGATCGGTGCCGCGCGACAACTCGATATGCGCCATGTTATCGGACACGCGTGCGTCCCACATGTCGGTGAACACCGGCTTGTTTGACAGTGCCTGCAGAGTCGCCGGTGTGATGAAGCCGCAGGCGGCCTGCGTCATTACCACCCGCACTTCGACGCCGTCCTTGACGAGCAGGCGCACGAGCTCTGCGGCCTTGTAGGCCGCAATGCCGCCGGTGATGCCGAGCACGATGCGTTTGCTGTCGGTCACGCCAGACTCACATGAGAAACAGAGAGTTGGAGTGTAAACCATTTGGCCATCCGGCAAAACTGCCAATTGCTGTGATGGGTGAAGAGTGAAGGGTGAAGGGAAAAATCCAGACTTTTCCGGTAAACGCGGGCGTCACTGGCTGCGTTAAACCATTAACCAATCACTGATCACTGTTTGCCTTACCTTTCACCCTTCACCCGAAAATGGCAATCACCGACTGGCCGCTGGATGACAGGCCTCGAGAGAAGCTGCTAAGCAAGGGGTCGGACGCGTTATCCGACGCCGAACTGCTGGCGATCTTCCTGCGCACCGGAGTCAACGGTAAAAGCGCGGTCGACCTTGCACGAGAGCTGCTGCAACGCTGCGGTTCGCTGTCGGCGTTATGCTCGGCGAGCAAGCAGGATGTATGTGAACTCCCCGGCATGGGGCAGGCGAAATACGCGCAGTTGCTGGCAGTGATGGAAATGGCGCGCCGCGCTTTGAAGGAAAAGATCACCAACGGCAGCGCGCTCAATTCACCCGCCGCGGTGCGCGAATACCTGCGTCTCAAGCTGCAGGCGCTGCCGCACGAAGTGTTTGTCGCGCTGTTTCTCGACGCACAGAATCGCGTGATCGAAATCGAGGATCTCTTTCGCGGCACGCTCACGCAGACCAGTGTATATCCTCGCGAGGTGGTCAAGCGGGCGCTCCATCACAATGCGGGCGCGGTAATTTTCGCGCACAACCATCCATCGGGCGTCGCCGAGCCCAGCCACGCCGACGAAACGCTGACCCAGGCGCTGAAGCAGGCGCTTGCGCTCATCGACGTGCGCGTGCTCGACCACTTTATCGTTGCCGGCGGCGGAGTGCTGTCGTTTGCGGAGCGCGGGCTGATTTAGCCTGCCCCCTCATGAAAACGCCCACGGTTCCCGCTGATCGCATTGAGCGCGCGATCCTGGTTTTGCGTGGCCACAAGGTTCTGCTCGATGCCGACCTGACGACGCTCTATGAGATTCCGACCAAACGCCAAGTTGCGGCGCCAAGAGATTCGCGCGCGTCGTGAAGCCCGAAGATTATGAAGCCTGGTATGAATCCCAGCGAGGGCGGTGGATAGGATCGATCGAGTACGCGCTCCTTAAATCGCTGATCCGGCCGGAACGCGGGAGCTCCATGTTGGATGTCGGTTGCGGAACCGGTCACTTCACGCGCCTCTTCGCCCGCGACATTCAGGGCGAGGTCATCGGCATCGATCCGAACGAGGAATGGTTATCCTACGCTTCGGCACGGGCGGCCAGCGGGGAACGTTACCTCGCAGGCCGCGCAGAGGCGCTGCCGTTCCCCGATCGCGCGTTTGATTTTTCCATCTCGGTGACCGCGCTCTGTTTCGTGAGCCGTCAGGAGCAAGCTTTGCGTGAACTGCTTCGCGTCACCCGATGGCGTTTCGTCCTTGGCCTGCTGAACCGCCGCAGCTTGTTGTACTTGCAAAAGGGCCGGGCAGGCGGCACTAGCGGATACGCCGGCGCTCACTGGCACACCGCTGCCGAGGTGCGCGCGTTATTCGAATCACTTCCGGTGAGCAATCTCGTCCTGCGCGCGGCAATCGTGTTTCCCCAGGCCACGCCGCTCGCACAGGCTGTCGAATCGTGCTGGCCCCAAAGCGTGCTCCTGGGAGGATTTCTCGCGGTGGCGGGCGACGTATTAAATCCGGTTTCCGATGCCGAACGCTAGACGAAAGCCCTCGCAAACGATGTTTCGCCTTCTCCCGTTTCTACTTGCCCTTCTCAGCTGCGCTGCATTCGCGCAGCCGCCGCCGCTGTCTTTTTGCCCCGCCTCACCGCCTCGGGCGGATTTGCGCGAGCCTGCTGTCCGGCGTAACGTATGGATCAAGGGGAAAGATGACGGGACAGCAAGTGTCGACCAAATCGTCAACTCAAAAATGGTGAAACGATTACTTCTGGCCGGGATGCTCTGGTTCGCGCCGGGATGGGGCGGCCATGTTTTTGCGCACGACTCTCCCGATCGCGGCGCACCCACAGCAATCAACGAATCCGGGTCTGCTGTCCCGTCGCCCGTGGTGCCGTCGCATCCCGCAGCGCATACAGCGGGCGTAGCCGCCGGCGACGATGTCAGCGCGGGGCATGGCGATCAGGCCGCCGTTCATGGTGGCCACGACGATCA
>PLYS01000345.1 GCA_003153455.1 Betaproteobacteria bacterium
GGCGCCGATATCGTGAAGGTGGAACGCGACGGCGTCGGTGACGATCTGCGGCGGTGGGGCCCTCCCTTCATGCCGGACGGGGAAAGTACTTATTTCCTTTCGGTCAACCGCAATAAGCGCAGCATCGCACTCGACCTGAAGACCGAAAGCGGGCGCGGTGTTGCTCTCAAGCTGGTGCGGCAGAGCGACGTGCTGCTGGAGAACTTCCGACCCGGGGTGATGGAGTCTCTTGGCCTCGGCTACGAACAACTCAAGGCGATCAACCCCAAGCTCGTATACTGCTCCATCACCGGGTATGGCGCCGCCGGCCCACTGGCGAATCGGCCGGGCTACGATGTCATCACCCAGGGGATGGGTGGCCTCATGAGCGTCACCGGTGAACCGGAAGGCGTCCCCACGCGAGTCGGCGTCGCCATCATCGATGTGGCGACCGGCCTCTATTCAGCGATTGCAATCCTCGGAGCGCTCCAGTCCCGCAACCGCTCGGGGCAGGGGCAGCGGGTCGATCTCTCCCTGCTGGAAACATGCCTTGCGGTGATGCCAAACCTGACCGCCGGTTACCTGATGGCCGGAGCAAAGCCCGACCGGCTGGGCAACGGCCACCCCAACGCCGTTCCCTACCGGGTCTTCCCGACCAGGGATGGGAATGTGACGTTGGCCGTGGGAACTGACGAACAATGGCGGCGGCTCTGCAAGGTCGTAGGCCACCCCGAACTGGCCGCTGACCCCCGCTATGCGGAAAACCACGCTCGGATCGCACGACGGGCAGAGGTGGAAGTACTGGTGACCGGCTGGTTCCAGCAGAAAGGCGCCGACGAATGGGTAGAACTGCTGTCGCAGGTGGAGGTGCCCTGCGGGCCCATCTACACTATCGACCGCATTCTGACTGACCCACAAATCGAAGCCATGGGGACCGTCAAGACTGTCACCCATCCCACCAGCGGCCCGCTGCGCGTGGTCGGGTCGCCGTTTCACCTGTCGACGGATGATACCGAGCCCTATCTCCCACCCCCGCTGCTCGGCGAGCACACCATGGCAGTGCTGAAGGAGTTACTTTCGATCAATGAAGCGGAGCTACTGGCGCTGCAGCAAGCGGGCGCTTTCGGCTAGGCGTTTGTCGGACTCAGCCCCGACAAACTCCTAAGGAGAATGATATGACACAACGATTGCGCGGGATTTCTGATGAAGAAGCGACCGGAATGACCAAGGAATGTTCAACATGATCAACCGCCTCAACGATTCGTTCAGGACTGAGCTCGAATCCGAGGATTACAACCGCAAACAGCATGGGGCAGTCAACGTGACCCTTCGCGCGCTCGACGACTATTCCTGCCGGATATGCGCCAGCGGCGGCGCCGCGCATGCGACCGAATAGCAGGCCAACGGTATGAGGCGCTTCATTTCCAAAGAAACCGGGTGGGTTGCTAGCTGGTGGTGATGGAAACTGATTCACGCTAGAAAACCGCCCACGCGGGCTGCCGCGCCCCATATGCCTAGAAACAAGCGGCGTGTTTCTTAGGAAAGCTTTTCACCGCGAAGGACGCAAAGGACGCGAAGAAGGTCAAGGGCAAAAAGAGCGTTGGAAAAACGAAAGGAAATGGCATTCATGGTCTATCTATTAATGCGTCCTTGTTTTTCCTTTGCGTCCTTTGCGGTTCAATCTTTCGCCGTATTCATCACAAGGAGGCAACAATGATCAAGAAATCACTGCTGGCTGCATCGCTGCTCGCGTTCACTGCGGCGGCATTTGCGCAGGAACAATTCCCGAGCCGGCCGATCAGCATGATCGTACCTTACCCGCCGGGCGGCTTCGTCGACTTCACTGCGCGTCCGCTCGCACCGGCGATGGAAAAATTCCTCAAGCAGCCGGTGGTGATTGCAAACCGGCCGGGTGCTACCGGCGCGGTCGGCATCGCTGCGGCCGCCAACGCCAAACCGGACGGCTATACCGTGTTAATGGCGGCGTCGAGCATTTCGGTGATACCCGAGGCCGACAAGCTGTTCGACCGCAAACCTGCGTACACCCTGGACCAGCTTGCGCCGATCGCGCTGATCTGGACCGATCCCGTATATCTTGTTGTCCGCAGCGAAAGTCCGTGGAAATCGATCAAGGATCTGGTGGCGGACGCCAGGCAGCGCCAGGGTCAGATGTCATTTTCCTCCTCCGGGATTTACGGCGCGCTGCATATACCGACCGAAATGTTCCTGCAGGCGGCAAAACTCAAGATGCGCCATGTGCCGACCAACGGCGGCGGGCCCGCGATTACTGCGTTGTTAGGCGGCCACGTCGACATGACGACAGGCGGCCCGGCGGCACTCAGCGTTCAAATCAAGGCCGGTAAACTGCGCGGGCTGGCGGGATGGGGCAGTAAGCGGCACGAATTGCTGCCGGACGTCCCGACGCTCATGGAACTTGGCTATAATATCGAGTACTACGTCTGGGTCGGACTGTTCGCGCCGTCGGCCACGCCGGATGCGTCCATGAAAGTGTTGCGCGACGCGGCGCGCAAGGCAGTCGAAGACCCCGACTACAAGGCGGCCATGGCCAAGCTCAGCACGCCGATTCACTATCTCGACGCGCCCGAGTTCCAGAAGTTCTGGGACCGCGATGCGAAGCTGCTGGCCGAAGTGATGAAGGTCATCGGCCGCGTCGAAGAAAAAAAATGACGCAACGATAATGAAGAGGCCGGTCACAGTCCTGAGCGGATTCCTGGGCAGCGGCAAAACCACGCTGCTCAATCGGATGTTGAAGGCCGATCACGGCCTGCGCATCGCTGTGATGATCAATGATTTCGGCGATGTGAACATCGACAAGGATCTGGTCGTCGGTCAGAGCGGCGATGTCGTCGAACTCACCGGCGGTTGCCTCTGTTGCACCATTCGGGAAGACCTTCTGGGTTCCGCGCGTTCGTTGCTGACGAGCGGCCGCGAGTTCGATTACGTGATCGTAGAAACCTCAGGTCTCGCCGAGCCGCTCGCCGTGGCACAGACCTTTCTGGTGCCCGAGCTCGAGCAAAGCTACCGGCTCGACGCCGTCGTCACGATGGTTGACAGCGCCAATATCGAAACCTGCCTCGAGCGTAATGAAACGGCCGCGGAACAGATCCGCTGCGCCGATCTGCTGGTAATGAACAAGCTGGACTTGATCACTCCCGACGATGTAGACCGAATCAAGGCACGCCTGGCCGACATCAACGCCAATGCCAGGGTGCTCCCATCCATCAATGGCGATGTACCCGCCGCGTTGCTGCTGGACGTCGATGCGCACAAGCCCGTCCCGCTGGCAGAACCCCGCCATCATCACAATCATGTGGATCACGGTGCTGTGCTTTCCGTCTCAGTCGCCGTGGATTTCGAGCTGGACTATGACCGGTTCGACCGGTTTCTTCAAGGGCTGCCCGACGGTGTATTCCGGGCAAAGGGCAGCGTCGCCATTCACGGCCTGGGCCGCCGGGTGATCTTCCATCGGGTGGGCGCCCGCAACGTGCTGGATCAGGGCACGCCATGGGGGGATCAGTCCCGCTCCTGCCGTGCCGTGTTCCTGGGCCAGGACTTTGACCGCGATTGGCTGCTGGCCCAGTTCCATGACTGCGCCGTGCAGCCACGACCGACGGTCTAGCGGTAGTAGTGCGCTGACAAGGTCAAACGCGGTCTGGCGAAATATCGCAAGATCATTCTCGAGTCGGGAATGCAGCAGGACTGAGCTGACATTCATCCCCAATCCCCAGCGCATCCCGTAGGGCGGATAAAGCGCAGCGCAATTCGCCGGCCCGCAACGCGGCGCAATTCCGCAGGACTAGCTCACATCACCTTAATCCTCAATCCCCCAATCCCCGCTCAGGCGCTGTCGTGGGACGCAGTTGCTGCGGATGTGTCCCTTCCCCCTTGCCGGGAAGAAGACCCCAAAGGCAATATACATGCGGCCTCGGGGATTTCGGCCTGGAGAAAATGACTGCGACTCCAATTGTTTTCGCCATTGACCGTCATAAACAAATAGTTTACATTGGTGTTCGTGATCCGCTCCTTCACTTCTTTCGAGACGGAACGATTCTTTGCGACGGGGAGAGCGACATGACCATCAGGAACGGCTTGTCCCCGATTCATCCGGGGGAGTTTCTCAAGGAAGGGCTGGACGAATTGGGCACGTCCCAGTCTGAATTCGCCCGCGTCATCGGGGTTTCGCCCATGCGGGTTTCCCACGTCGTGAATGGCACGCGGCCGGTTACGGCAGAGCTTGCGCTTCTCATCGGCCGCGCCTTCGGACAGTCGCCGCAATACTGGCTCAATCTGCAGGCGGCTTACGATCTGAAAATTGCCGAGCAGGAAATTCGCAGCCGGCTGCGTGCGATGCGACCGCTGGCGCATGCCTGAATGGAAACGACCTTGAAACCTGGTGGCGACAAGAATTCGGCTACGGCTACGACTGCCTCACACAGTCCGAAGCCCGTTACCTCGAGCGCTCCCCGGATGCTGACACCATCCGAAAAAGAATGGTTGCGGCAAGACAAGGTGCAGGCAATTAAGCTCCTGAGCGTCAGCCGCAAAGCAGCGCGACCAACCGCAATTCGTAGATGCATGGCCCCTTGTCACGAGGGGCTTGTTGTTTGGGGGCGGAACACACTGCATTCCCAGTCTCTTGTTTGCGGACGGCGCCTCTTCCACGACCAGTGGCCGCCGACAGGGCCCGCTGTCTCAATCCTCAATCCTCGCTCCGCGCCGCAAGCCTGCCCTGCAGCCCAATATCCATGTGCCTTCCCAGCTTTTTCACGGCAATATTTTCGCTGCCCTCTCGGCTCACCACTCCGGTACCGCGGGCGCCACGCTTCACTCCACCACGAGCGCATCCCGTAGTCCCGTAGGGCGGATAAAGTGCAGCGCAATCCGCCGGCCCGCAACGCGGCAGAGTTCCGCAGAAAAACAGATTCCAGCACCCAGCACGCATCACCCGTCACTAATCAAGTCAAGCGCGGGAAGGGCTGTAACGGTCGATGATTTTAGGCGGGCTGCAGAGCGTAAAACTGCTGGAAACTCGTACGGGTATTGGCGTTTCTGGCCTTTTGCACTACGAAAACCTGGTCTGTCTCCTGCAATTTCATTACTGCAGGCGGATACTACGATGCGAAACCCGTTGTCGACTGCTTGCGGCGCGCCGCCGCCATGCGGACAATGGCCACGTCATCCCGAGGAACACAGGGGTCAGGCTTGGCTAATTGCAAAAAGTGTAACCCGGGGACATAACTCGATTCTTCAATTGGCATCTCTTCCAGGTTTCTTGAAAACCTGATCCTCGTGCCAGTCGAGGAAAGTGCGCATCGAGCACGCCCCGCGCGACTTCACCCCATTCGACCGCATTGCGGGCCGGCGGATTACGCTGCGCTCGATCCGCCCTACGAGATGCGCTCGTGGTGGAGTGAAGCGTGGCGCCTGCGCTACCGGAGCGGTGAGGCGTGAGGCGCGTTCCCTAAGGACGCAGCGACTGCCCGGCGTCGATGTTTACGACGGTAGCGCTGATGTAGGAAGCGCGCGCAGAGGCGAGATAAACCACCAGGTCGGCAACCTCGTCGGGGCGTCCGAAGCGCTTGAACGGCGACGTGCTGGCCATCTGGGCCATCATCTCCTTCCAGCGCGAGCGGTCGCCGAGCTTCCGTTCTGCAGCATCCATCACGATCTCGATCTGCCGCTCGGTCTCGATGCGTCCGGGGTTGACGCCGATGACGCGTACGCCGTGATCGACGCTCTCCGCTCCCAGCGCCCGGCTGAAGGCCATCAGCCCCGCGTTGGCGCTGCTGCCGGCGATGTACTCGGGCCGGTTGCGTTCGCCCGCCATGCCGATCACGTTCACGATCACGCCGGCGCCGCGCGCGCGCATGCGTGCGTACACCTCACGCGTCAGGTTGATGTAGCCGAACACCTTCAGGTCCCAGGCACGCCGCCATTTCTCATCATCGATCTGGTCGATCCTGCCGCCCGGGATCGCGCCGGCATTGTTTACCAGCACGTCGATGTCGCCGCACGCGCGCCCGAGCGCCGCCGCGTTAGGGGTCACGCTCAGGTCGTATGGGTGGCAGGCGACCTCGACACCATACTGTTTGACTAATTTCGCGCGCGCCTCTTCCAGCGTGGCAGCACTGCGCGAGGCGATGTGCAGGCGGCAGCCTTCGGCGGCGAAGCCCGCCGCGCAGGCGAAACCGATGCCTTTCGATGCTCCGGTGATGAGTACGTTTTTGCCGCGAAGTTCCAGATCCATGGCGTCATCTCTCTTTGTTGGTTGTCTTGATCCTAGAAAAGCTTTTCACCGTGAAGGACGCCAAGGACGCGAAGGAGGTCAAGGGCAAACGAGCGATGGAAAAACGAAAGGAAATGGCATTCATGGTCTATCTATTATTGCCTCCTTGTTTTTCCTTTGCGTCCTTTGCGGTTCAAATGTTGAGGTCAGGTTGATTGAGTTCATCCGCATTCAGTCCGCGCGGATGCCGGCGGTCTTCACGAGTTTTGCGATGCGTTCGACGTCGGCGCGGATGATCCGGTCGAACTCGGCAGGGGTGCTCGCGACCGGATCGCCGCCCTGCGCGACGATCGTCTGCCGGGCTTCCGGCAACTTAAGTATGGACGTGATCTCCCGATGCAGGCGTGCAATGATGGGCTTGGGGGTTTTTGCTGGCGCCAGGAAGCCGAACCAAATGCTCGCCTCATAGCCGGGCAGCCCCGACTCTGCGATCGTGGGCCAGTCGGGTGCGGCGGCGGAGCGCTTGAGACCGGTAATCCCCAGCGCGCGCAAACGTCCGGCGCGCACGTGAGGCTGAATCACGAATATGTTCACGAAGGTGACCTGAACCTCATTGCCGAGCGCCGCAATCACGGCGGGCCCTATCCCTTTATAGACGATGGGCGTCATCTTGATCCCGGCCATCGACTTGAGCAGCTCACCGGCGAGATGCGGCGGGCCGCCGGCCCCCGCGGCCCCGTAGTTCAATTTGTCCGGATTGGCCTTCGCATACGCGATGAATTCCTGCACGTTGTTCACCGGCAGCGATGGATGGGCGACCATGACCAGGGGCGAGACGACAGCGAGCGTAATCGGCGCGAAATCGTTGATCGTGTCGTAAGAAAGCTTGTAGAGCGAAGGATTGGCAACGTGGTTGCTCGTCGGCACCAGCAGCGTGTGGCCGTCGGGGGTCGCCCGTGCCGCAAGCTCCGCCGCCAGGGTGCCGGCGGCAGTGGGCCGATTGTCGACAACGACCGGCTGCCCAAGCCGTTCGGATAACCGTGGGGCCACCAGTCGGGCAATCAGGTCAGCGCCGCCCCCCGGCGCGAACGGAACGAGCAGACGTATGGGTTTGGTGGGATAAGCCTGATCCGCCGCGAGACTCGCTGTCGACGCGCACACCGCTCCCGTCAGCAGGAACGCCATACGCCGTATGGTTTGGCTTCTCATCGAACTCTCCCGTTTTTTGTAAGCAGCCACGCGTTCAATCATCGATCGACGCGACTTCCTCGGTCTTGTAATCGGCGGGCATGACGACCTCGAGTATCTCCAGGTCTTCGCTGCACCCGAGTTCGCGATGGCGGATGGAAGGAGGCTGATGCGCGCACGATCCTGCCTCGAGCCGCACCACGCCTTGCCCTTCGTACTCGAAATCGATCCAGCCCTTGAGCACGTAGACGAATTGCAGGCTGGTTCGGTGCAGGTGTGGCTTTCCGGGCGGGAAAGGCACGCCGGGAATCTTGCGCAGGTGCCATGCTACGACACGCCCCTCGGTGGCCTCCTTGATGCCGAGGTAGCGGTATTCCAGATACGGCCGCAGACCGCGCTCGAAACTCGCGTCGCGCGCGTGTTGGACCGAGAATCCCTTAGTCGTCATTGCTTGGCTCCCATAAAAATGAACGTGGTTGATATATTATGCGCCGCCTGCTTCACTCGGGCTGAATACCGGCGGCTTGCACGACCTTGCCCCACTTGGCGAGATCGCGCAGGATTTGCTCGCCAAACTGTGCCGGAGTACTGCCGATGGGTTCCGTGCCCAGGCTTGCCAGACGCTCCTGCACTTCCGGCAACTTCAGCGCCTTGATGGTTTCGTCGTGCAGCTTCATCACGATCTCGCGGGGAGTCCTGGCAGGCGCAAGTAAGCCATACCATGAACCCGCCTCGAAACCGTCGAGACCCGACTCTGAAATCGTGGGTACTTCCGGCATCACGCCAGAACGTTTGAGTGCGGAGATCCCCAGCGGGCGCAAGTGGCCGGAGCGTATATACGGGACCGAAGACAACATCGAATCGAATGCCAATTGGACGTTGCCGGCAATCATATCGGGCATTGCGTTCCCGCTTCCTTTGTAGGGGACCTGCACGATTTTGACCTGCGTCATCGTCATGAACAACTCGGCGGCAAGGTGAGTCGCGCTGCCTCTTCCCCAGGAGGCATAGGACAGCTCACCAGGCTTTGCTTTGGCGAGCGAAACGAGTTCGGCAATGGACTTCGCAGGTAGCGTGGGATGAACCACGAGAACAAACGCGGAATTGGCGACGTTGCTGATCGGCGCAAAATCTTTCACTGAATCGTACGGCAGCTTGGCATAAAGCAGCGGGTTGTTGGCCAGCGGACCGGTGGTGCCGAGAAGCAGCGTGTAGCCGTCGGCCTGCGCCTTCGCCACGAGCTCCGTGCCTATGATGTTGGCAGCGCCGGGACGGTTATCGACTACGAAGTTCTGACCGAGACTCTTGCCGAGTGGCTGGGCGAGTATGCGCGCTATGATATCGGCGCCGCCTCCGGCAGTGGCCGGGACAATAATTCTTACGACCTTGCCCGGGTAGCCTGCCGCGGCATCCTGCGCATGCGAATCACCCGAAGCAAACGGAACGATCGCGCAACAACCGGCGAGCAGAGTCAGGTAATACGCATTCCCGCCATGTGCTGCCGGGCTGATCTTGCCCAACTGCGGCGGCGGAGAATTTTTCCAATCGCGATGTGATGACGGTTCCATTGATCCTCCGTTGATCAAGCCAGTGTGGGATGTGCAATAATAACGGAAAATCGCAAACTTTCTGCGTCCTGAATTTGCATAATCCGCGGTCAGCAGTCCGCACACAACCCAGAGGAAGCCTCGCCATGCTAGAAGCCGTGCCTTTTCTCGCCATTAACTCCAATGATATCGAGTGGGATGACAATGTCACGCTCTTTCAACTGCCGACCGGAGCACACAAGATCCATCCGAACCTGAGAATCAAGGTCTTGATGCGCGACGACAAGCGCGGTCAGGTCGCCGCTCTCGTCAAGTTCCCGCCGGGCTACGTCGAGCCGCAGCACGAGCATGTCACGTCGCATTGCGTGGTCGTGATCGAAGGCGAACAGCACGTGGCCGGCAAGGTTCTGAAAAAGGGCGATTTCCACTACGCTCCGCCGAACACGCTTCACGGACCGTTCGAATACCCGGTGGGCGGAATTGTTTTCGCGGTCTACCGTTTTCCGACTTCGACCGGGCAATAAGAGGCGCGCGCACGCAACAAAGGCCGAAGCGTGAAACAAGCCGAGGCGCTACTCAGGCTTGATTCCGGCCTCCTTCACCACCTGCGCCCATCTCTCGCGCTCGCGAATGATTTGCGCGCTGAACTCTTCCGGCGAATTGCCGATCGGGTAGGCGCCCAGGTCGACGATGCGCTGCTGCACCTCGGGAAGCTTCAGCGCCTTGACGAGCTCGCCGTGCAGCTTCGCTATGATGTCCCGCGGCGCGCCTGCGGGCGCCATCACGCCGTACCAGGAGCCCGCCTCGAAATTCTTGAGGCCGAGCGCATCGAGCGTGGGCACCTCGGGAATCTTCGGGAGCCGCTTCAGCGCCGCAACCCCCAGCGCGCGAATCCGCTTCGACTGGATATAGGGCACGGAGGCAAAGCCGCTGTCGAACTTCATGGTGATGTTTCCCGCGAGAAGATCGGTCATACCGGGGGCGCTGCCCTTGTAAGGCACATGCAGGAGCCTGGTTTTCGTCATCACCTGAAACAGCTCGCCTGCGAGGTGCGAGGAACTGCCGGTGCCGAAGGACGCATAGGTGAGCTCCCCAGGATGCGCCTTGGCAAGCGCAACGAGTTCGTTAAGGTTCTTCGCCGGCACCGACGGGTGCACTGTCAGGATGAACGGCGCGTCGGCGACGATGCTGATCGTGTCGAAATCCTTTTCGCTGTACGAAAGTTTTGCATAGACCAGCGGATTGGTTACGAAAGTCCCGGTCGCCGCGATGAGCAGCGTATAGCCGTCCGGCGGCGACTTGGCCACGATCTCGGTCGCGATGATGTTGGCGGCGCCGGGCCGATTGTCGTTGAGGAAGTTCTGCACCATGCTCTTCGTGAGCTGCTGGGCGAGGATGCGGGCGATGATGTCAGCCCCGCCACCCGGAGAGGACGGATTGACGAAACGTACCGCGCGAGTCGGATACGCCCTGGCAGCGTCCGCACTCTGCGCAAAAACCGAGCCGGAGCCGAAGAGCAGCGTGATCAGGGCCACCGCTGCAAGATGACGCGATTCGATGTGAATGGTGTGTCTCCGATGATAGTCGCGCCATATCATCGCACAAACAGGGAGGCGGTAAAATCCACGCATGAATTCACCATGGACAGGGTGATGGCACTCAATAGCGCAGGAACAACATGACGCATGACCGGTTTGTCTGGGAAGCCTCGAGCGATGTTCTGAACGCCACCACGCTCGCCGCCTTTCTGCGCGAGCATCGTCTGCCGGATTACGAGGCGTTACTCACCAGGGCTGATGCCGAACCGCACTGGTTCTGGGACGCGCTGCTACGCTTCTTCGACGTGCGCTTCTACCGCCCCTACGATCAGGTTCTCGATACCAGCGCCGGCATTCCCTGGGCAAACTGGTGTGTGGGCGGAGAAACGAACCTGGTATTGAACTGTCTGGACCGGCATCGCGGCACCCCAACCTGGCTGCGAACCGCGATCGTATGGGAAGGAGAAAACGGCGAGCAGCGCCGCTGGAGCTATGCCGAACTCGACGCGGAGACGGCGCGGCTTGCCGGCGCCTTGCGCTCGCTTGGACTCGGCCGGGGAGATGTCATAGCGCTTTACATGCCGATGGTGCCCGAGATC
>PLYS01000635.1 GCA_003153455.1 Betaproteobacteria bacterium
TGGTTCGTGGTTCGTCGCAGCGTCTTTCGGGTCGGACCTCGCCAAGTCTCAATAGCTTCCTCGGTTTTCTGCCAGAGGACCGTGTTATCCAGCCTTAGAGTCTCACTTTCTCTGCGGCAATTCAGCGCGTCCGCGCGAAACTGAACACAACGTCCTAACTGATGCAGCATGGCCTTCCGGGTTCTCGTCCGTCGCCTCACTCGGGCTGAATACCGGCGGCTTGCACGACCTTGCCCCATTTCGCGAGATCGCTGCGAATTTGCTCGCCAAATTGCGCCGGGGTGTTGCCGACCGGTTCCAGGCCGAGGCCCGCAAGGCGCTCCTGCACCTCCGGCAGCTTCATCGCTTTGATGATTTCGCCGTGCAGCTTCGCCACGATTTCGCGCGGGGTCCTGGCGGGCGCAAGGAAACCGAACCATGAACCCGCCTCGTATCCGTCGAGGCCCGACTCGGAAATTGTGGGCACCTCAGGGATCGCGCCGGAACGTTTGAGCGCGGAGACCCCGAGCGGGCGCAGGCGGCCGGCGCGTATTTGCGGAACGGAAGATGCGATCGTATCGAAGATCATCTGGACGTTGCCGGCAAGCACGTCGGGCATGGCGGCCCCGCTTCCTTTGTAGGGAACGTGCAGGAGTTTGACCTGCGCCATCATCATGAACAGCTCGGTGCCCAGGTGATTTGCGCTGCCTCTGCCCCACGAGGCATAGGCCAGCTGGCCGGGCTTCGCTTTGGCAAGCGCAATGAGCTCGGCAATGGACTTCGCCGGAACAGTGGGATTTACCACGAGCACAAACGCGGTGTCGGCGACGTTGCTGATCGGCGCAAAATCTTTCATCGCATCGTACGGCAGCTTGGCATAAATCAGCGGATTGATCGACATTGGGCCGGCGGTGTTGACAATCAGTGTGTAACCGTCGGGCGGCGCTTTCGCCACGATCTCCGTGCCTACGATATTGGCGGCGCCCGGACGGTTATCGACCAGAAAGGTTTGCCCGAGACTCTTGCCGAGTTGCTGCCCGATGAGCCGCGCGATGATGTCAGCCCCTCCGCCCGGCGCGGCGGGAACGATTATTCGCACCGGCCTTCTCGGAAAATCCGCCGCAGTGTCCTGCGCAAGCGCTCCGTTGGGCGCGAGCGACGCGACAGCGATACATATCATCCCAAACCGTAGCGTGCCCCCGTTTTCTGCTGGCTTGGCCGTGCCACTTGCAGCTGGCGACTTCGATGATGAAACTCCCCGAACTACATGTGATGGTTTCATTGCGCCTCCGGTGATAACACTGATCTGTCTAACCCTCGCGGTCCCACAAATGATTAATCCGGATGTGACACCCTGCATCGGCAACAATTGACCATGATGATTGCGTAGGTTCGATTACTCCGTGCAGACTATTGACAGTCCGCGTACCTTAGCACAACTTCTTTCGGGTCGGACCGCGCCGAGTCTCGATGGCTTCTTCGCGTTTTTGCCAGAGCCAGCGGCGCAGGTTGAGCGCAGCGATACCCATCACGGAAGGACACGATGTTGCTGGTTTCTACGGTTCTACGCCGTCACCATGTTCGACAGGTAAACCCGGGTGTGTCCGGCGAGAAAGTCGATCATCGCGGGTCCGCCGCCCTTGTAGACGATCTGCACGATCTTGATGCCGGCACGTTGCGCAAACACTTCCATCGCAAGGTGGGGGCCGGTTCCGCTGCCGCCAGAGGCATGATTGAGTTCCCCCGGCCGCGCTTTCGCCAATGCGATCAACTCCTTCACCGACCTTACCGGCAGCGATGGATGCACGGTCAGGATGTAGGGTGTTGCCGCCAGCAGGGACACCGCGGCAAGGTCCTTGTCGAATGTTTCTTGAAGACGGCTGGATTGACCGAGATCGTGTTGGATACCAGCTCGATGGTGTAAGCATCCGGCGGCGATTTCGCGGTCATCTCGGTGCCGATGACCCCGCTCGCCCCGGGACGATTGTCGACGATGACGTTCTGGCCGATGGCCTCCGTCATCTTGCCCGCCATGATGCGCGCCAGCGTATCGCTCGGCCCGCCCGCAGCCAGCGGCACGATCAGCCTGATCGGCTTGCTCGGATACGACTCGGTCCCGCCTTGGGCGCAGACCTGCACGCAAAAGACGCACGCAAGTATCGCCGCACTCGATATTGCCACTCCTCGATTGGTGATCATCGACTCCTCCTTATCGGTTGCAAGATGTCTCCAATATTCTGGAAAACACGCGATGCGAGTAATAGGTTACCGGAATTCGCGCATCACGCGTGTACGTGCGGATACCATGTCCCGGGAATTGCGCAGCAGCGCGGCGCAAGAGCACCTTAGGGGCCAGTCTCCTAAGGAAGCTCGTCAGAAACTAGAGAGCGAAGTTTGTGGGGAAAAAAAACGGCTTCGACGCCGGCGTGTCGTACGGTTACGCTGGTGGCATGAACCTGCTGAGAAGCGCAGCCCGAGACCCGTTGAACCCCGCGCCTCACCGCACGCCCGACGTCCCATGCCGTCCTTCGAGCGCCTGAACCGGCGTTACGGCCCCTGGGTCTCGCTGGCCCTGGGCGTCGCCGCCGTGGCCTACGTGCGCCGGGGCCTGGGATTCGCCCCGGTGGCCGTCGGCGTGCTGATGCTCGCCTGGATCGGGGCTGCGGCACTGCGACGCCTGGCCCCCGTCGTTGTCCCGGCCGACTCCGCCGGGGTCTCGATCACCCCCGTCCCGCGCTGGCGCCGCCTCGCCCTGCCGGCCGCGGGCAGCTTGGTCATCGGCCTGTGGCAGAACGTCCTGTTCTACCTGCTGCCCCTGTGGTGGGCGTCGGCCGTTCCGGGATCGTGGAACGTCGCCTTCCCGGCCGTGCTGGCCGGGATGGCGCTCCTCTCGTGCTTCGAGCACCGCTGGCGGGCCTGGGTTCTGGACCGGCCGATCGTCCGCGCCGCTTGGAGCGCCGTCGTGCTGTTCGCGACGCTGGTCCCGGCCGCCGCCGTCCTCGCCGCCCCGCTGCGGATTTGCCTGGCCGTCTCGGCCGCCGTCGCCGCGCTGATGGCCGCCGTCGCGGTCATACCCCGGATCCGCCTGGGCCGCGTTGGCCGCGGACTCACCGTCCTGGCCGTCACGGCCGCGGCGGCCGCCCTCGTCCCGTGGGCCGCGCGCGTGCTGCCCCCCGTTCCGGTCGTCCGCATGGCCTCGGGCACCGGGACCGCCGTCCATGAGCGGGCCTTGGTCGGCGCCGCCGACGCCTTTCCCACTGGCACCGACCGGGTCTACGTCTGGTTCGCCGTGGCGGTGCCCGCGCGTTACCGCCAGGCTGTCCGCTTCGAGTGGTACCGCGACGGCGAGCCGGCCGGCCGCGTCCTCGAAACGTTCGTCGTCGGCGGCCGGCGCGAGGGTTTCCGGACCTGGTCCTCGCGCGCCGCCCCGGCCCCGGGACGCTGGCGGGTGGACCTGCGCACCGATTCGTCCCAGCTCGTCGCACGCGAGTCCTTCGTCGTGCGTTGATCCTAGAAAACCGCCCACGCGGGGTGCCGCGCCCCATATGCCTAGAAACGAGCGGTGCGGCGTGTTTCTTAGGAAAGTACAAGCCTTGTCATCAACGAGAGTCTTTCGGGTCGCACCTCGCCAAGTCTCGATGGTTTCTTCGGTTTTCTGCCAGAGGACCGTGTCATACAGCCTTAGCGCATCACGCTTTCCGAGCCGGCGTTATAGGCGTAACATTTCCAGCCGTTATTCCGAGGAGGAGAACACCATGAAACGCACGGCCTATCAGCCCCCGAATGTCTTTGTGCCTGCCGGAAAGAGCTACTCCCACGGCATCATCGTTGAGGCGGGGAGAACCCTTTATGTGGCTGGACAGACCTCACGCGATATGCAGGGGAATATCGTTTGCAAGGGCGATGCGGCAGGCCAAACCCGGCAGGCGCTCGAGAACATGAAAAAGGTCATCGAGGGCGCGGGAGGACGCATGGAGGATGTTGCCAAGACCACCGTCTTTATCACTGACATCAAGCATCGGGAGGCAGTCGGCCGCGTTCGCCAGGAGTTCTTCAAGGGCGATCCTCCCGCGAACACCCTTTTAGTGATCTCAGGCCTGGCGGATCCCGCATTCCTGGTGGAAATTGAGGCGATTGTGCCGCTCCCATAAGAAGGGAGTGAGATTGATGTGCCGTCTTTCGGGTCTGACCGCGCCAGATCATCCAGAGACAGCAGCTCGACTTTGCCGCGCGTGATTTCGGAGACGCGGGGCTGGGTGATATCGCTCATGCCTGCCACACTCCGTAACCCGCTTCCCTCAATGCAATCGCCAGCTCGACTTCCATGTCCCGCGCCGCTTCATACGGCATGGGGTTGTAGCACTCGTAGAGTTCGGGCAGCAGCCGCAGTCCGTAAAGCCGCACGAACTTGTTAGCCCTGATTCCGGCTTTGTGTTTGTCGAATCGATCGTCGGGACTGAG
>PLYS01000121.1:0-2213 GCA_003153455.1 Betaproteobacteria bacterium
TCGCGCCATTCGAAGCCCGCGTCGATGAATGTTCGGTGCAGGCCCTCACGCTCCGCGGCGCGGCGCACCGCTTCCGAACCTGGAACAACCCAGGCACGAACGCCTGGGGCCACCTTGCGCCCCGACAGTGCTTTGGACGCCTCTCGAAGGTCCGACAAGCGTCCGTTCGTGCACGAGCCAATGAAGACCCAATCGACCGGAGTGCCTTCAATCGCATCGCCCGGCCGCAGCCCCATATATTTGAGCGCTGCCTCCATGCTTTTGCGGCGGTCGGTATTCGGTTCGTTGGATGGATCGGGAATTAGTCCGTTGACGTCAATCACATCCTGCGGGCTGGTGCCCCAGGTGATCTGCGGTGCGAGGTCCGGGACGTGAATGGTGTGTTCGGCATCGAATACGGCGTCCTTGTCGCTCGGCAGTTTGCGCCAATGCGCGACGGCTCGATCGAACAATGCATCCTTCGGCGCATACGACAGGCCGGCAAGATATTGGTAGGTCGTGTCGTCTGGCGCTATAATTCCTGTCTTGGAGCCCAATTCGATCGATAGATTGCAGATCGTAAGGCGCTCTTCGATTGTCAGTTCGCCGACCAGAGAACCGGCATATTCCACCGCATGGCCGCGCCCGACTGCGGTACCGAGCCGCCCGATTGTTGCTAAAATTACATCTTTTGCGGTGACGCCCGGCGCGCGCGAGCCTTCGAAGTGCACCCGCATCATTTTCGGCCTTTTTTGCCGAAGTGTCTGCGTTGCCAGAACGTGGGCGACTTCGCTGGAGCCAATGGCGATGGCGAGCGCCCCGAAGGCACCGTGCGTGCAGGTATGACTATCGGGGCAGACGATGGTGGCACCGGGCAGCGTCAAACCCATTTCCGGCGCCGCAACATGCACGATGCCCTGGCCCTCCTCGCCGATATCGAACAGCCTGATGCCGGAGGCAAATGCACCACGCCGCATTTCGCGCAGCAACCGTCCGCCGGTGGGATTGGTGTCGGTGGTGCGCCCCGGCGAGCTCGCGATCGCATGATCGGGCATCGCATAGGTCAAGTCAGGGTCGTGCACGCGGTAGCCAAGCTTCGCCAATCGTATGAAATTCGGGCCACCTTCAAGATCGTGAAGGAAATGCCGATCGATCGCCAGCAGGCTCAAATCGTTCGACAGTTCCGCAACGACGTGTTGCGACCAGATTTTTTCAAATAGTGTTCGACCCGGCATGTATGGTCCCTGGACTAGCATGGCGGCGCGTGACGCCGCCGTCGAGCGCTTAGTGGGCGGCGAGTGCCTTGTCGACAAAGCGATCTGTGTAGGTAGCACTGATGTCGATCTTGGCCGCGGCAACAGCTTTATCGAAGGCGCTCAACACCTGGTAGGCGTTCTCGGCGCCCGCTTTATTGATGCGGCCATCCGCCGGATACATCGATTTTGATTTATTGACGATTTCGACATACAGCGCGGGATCCTTTCCTTGATATTCCGGTGGCATCGCCTTGGCAATTTCTTCCGGTGTTGACTTGGCGATCCAGCTCAACGTGCGCACGGTGGCCGTCACGATGGCTTGCACCGTATTCGGATTCTGCTCAGCGAATGCTGGACTGACATACATGACGCTGGACGGATATTCGCCGCCGAACACCGCCT
The DNA here is from genome assembly GCA_003153455.1 of Betaproteobacteria bacterium. Classification (GTDB taxonomy): domain Bacteria; phylum Pseudomonadota; class Gammaproteobacteria; order Burkholderiales; family SG8-41; genus PALSA-1004. The sequence continues at coordinate 1,638 of PLYS01000121.1, forward strand.
GCGTCCCGGCCGTCGTCCTCGTATCGAAGATCGATGTCAATTCGCCCGACAATTCAACTTGTGTGATCGCCGGATCGGCGTGTGACAAGGCATCGATCTCGCCCTTCTTGACGGCAGCCACAGCGGTCGTCGGACCGCCGACGCCGATGAAGGAAACATCTTCGGGCTTCATGCCGTTTTTGGTCAGAATATAGTTGACCATGAAATTGGTTTGCGAGCCGGGCGCGGTGACGCCGATTTTAAGCCCTTTCAGATCCTTCGGGCCATGATAGGCGAGCTTCTTCGATGTCACCAAGCCGAGCACAATGCCGGGATAACGGCCGGTTTCGACCACCGCCACTATCGGCTGCCCCTTGGCCTGCATCTGGATGGTGTGATCGAACGAACCAGCAGTGGCATCGACATTGCCGCCGATCAGCGCCTGCAGGCTCTTGGTGCCGCTGCCAAAGTCGGTGATCTCGACGTTAAGGCCGGCATCCTTGAAGTAGCCGAGGCGCTCCGTGAGGGTGAGCGGAAGGTAGATCATGAAAGACTTGCCGCCGACCGCGATCTTGACGTCTGTCTTTTCGGGCTTGG
>PLYS01000121.1:2283-3948 GCA_003153455.1 Betaproteobacteria bacterium
TTTCATTGACGCTCCCGAGGTATGCCCGAATAACCTCCGGATGCTTCAACACGTCATCGGGATGCCCTTCAGCCAGCATTCGACCGTAGTCCAGGACACATATCCGGTCGGCGAGATCGGCCACCATCTGCATATCATGCTCGATCCAGACCATCGCGATTCCGAGTTGGTGTTTGATGCGCAGGATGAAACGCGCGAGGTCCTCTCGCTCATCGCGGTTCAATCCGGCGGATGGCTCGTCAAGCAACAGCAACGCCGGCTCAAGCGCGAGTGCGCGCGCGAAACCGACGATCTTCTGTGTGCCGAACGGCAAACCTCCAACACGGGTGTGGCGATAGCGCTCAAGCTCGACGAAATCGATGATTTTTTCCGCCGCCTCGCGTTGGCGCAATTCCTCCCGGCGGACGCTGGGCAAGAACAGCATTTCGGAGAATGGATTGGTGCGGGTGTGCGAATGCCTGCCGATCAGCAGATTCTCCAAAACCGTCATTTGTGGAAACAATTCGCCGTGCTGGAACGTGCGCGCAATTCCGAGCTGTGCGATATCGTGTGGTGCGCGACCGCCGATATCCTGGCCGCGGAAGCGGATCGCGCCCTCGCCGCGATAAATTCCGCTGATGCAATTTAGCACGCTGGTCTTCCCGGCGCCGTTGGGGCCGATCAGCGCCAGCAATTCTCCCGCGTCGGCGGCAAAAGAGATGCCGTCGAGCACGACGAGGCCGCCAAAGCGCAACTTCAGCGATTCGATCTCTAGCTCAGCCATACCACCTCCGGCTGCGGCGATATTGTTTGACGCTCCGATAGCTCCGGCGCTTGCTGCCGGACGATTGTCCGAGATAGAACTCCTGGATATCGCCATGCGCACGCAGCCGCGCGCCCTCGCCGTCGAGTACGACCCGACCATTTTCAAGTACATAGCCGTAATCGGCGATGCTTAACGCGACGGCGGCACTCTGCTCGACGATAACGATAGTAGTGCCGAGTTCGTGCCGAATCTGCACTAGCCGCGCCATCAAATCCTGGACGACAACGGGCGCAAGGCCGAGCGATAGCTCGTCCACCAGCAACAATTCCGGCCGGCAGACCAGCGCGCTGGCGAGCGCCAGCATTTGCCGTTCACCGCCCGACAGTAGACCAGCGGTTCTGCTGCGCAACTCCGCAAGGCGAGGAAAGAACTGGTACGCGAGATTTTCGCTGTCGCGACGATTGTAACGCGAAGGCGCGAATGGCGCCGCCAGGTTTTCGACAACAGTAAGATTGGGAAACACTTTTTCGCGCTCGGGCACGAGGGCGATGCCGAGGCGGGTGATTTCGTTCGGCTGACGGTTCTCAATGCGCTTGTCGTTAAATGTGATGCTGCCATCCGTCACCCGGGCATCATCGATGCCGAGGAATCCTGAGATCGCGCGCAGCGTTGTAGATTTGCCGGCACCATTGGTTCCGAGAATGGCGACGATCTGGCCCTTTCGCACCGACAGACTGATACCCTGCACCGCAGTGATGGTGCGGTGATACACAACCTCCAGCTTTTCCACCGTCAGCAGCGCGGGCCCGCTCATTTTCCAGCCCCCGCAACCGGCCGATGCTTGAAAGGCCAGAGAAGGAAATAGCTCTGCACCCGGTGCCAGATGCCGACGAGCCCGAGCGGCTCAAACAGCAGAAACA
>PLYS01000396.1:0-3623 GCA_003153455.1 Betaproteobacteria bacterium
ATTACCGCCCTGCCCGAGAGCGATCGTATAGCCATCAGGTGCAGCGCGCGCGGCAAGGTCCAGACCGAGCTGCCCGGATGCACCGGCGCGGTTGTCGACGATGACCTGCTGTCCAAGGTGCTCAGTCAGTTTCTGCCCGACCAAGCGCGCGAGTATGTCGGCCGCATCACCGGCAGGGAACGGGACAATGATACGTATCGGCCTGTTTGGATACGTTTGTGGCTGCGCCGGTCCAATGAAAACCAGAGAAAACACGACAGCGAGCAAGATTTTGACGGTTTTCATGACCACTCCTCTCCGCACTAGACGCAACAAAATCTCGGTTGAAGCGCGCGCGCTTCAGACATGTTCCGCCCTCTTGCGGCATCCTAGTTCAGCCACGTTGGCCGCTGACCTCCACCCGCCGCCACGCCCAGCGCGGCGCCGCGTGGCCCGATGCCGGGACCTTCGCGCTGGAAGTTGGTGCAGTAGGCAAACGACAGATTGCGCTCGCGGTCGCACCAGGTAAAAGCGCCGCCGGTGCCGGTGTGCCCGAACGCCTTCATGTTCTCGCCCATGGGCACGGTGTTGGGTTCGTTGTGCATGAAGCCGTAGCCCATGCGGATACGGCGCTGGGTCATGATGCAATCGTCCTCCCACACCAGTTTGGACGCGCGCTCGACCGCGGCGGGGCTCAGCAGGCGCACGCCGTCCACGACGCCGTTTCCAGCGAGCATCGCGTAGATGCGGGCCATCGCCCGCGCGCTGCCATGGCCGCCAAACGAGGCGACTTCGAGTTCGCGAATCTCGCGGCAATTCTGGAAATAGCCGATCTTCGGCGCGGAGCGGAACGCGCGGCCCAGCGGTGTGGAAGCGTCGGCCGCGATCTTGAAGAATCCGTTCTTCGGATTGCGATGCATGTCGGAGACGCGCGCGATTTCGTCGCGGCGCAGCCCGATGTGGTAATCCGCACCCAGCTTGGCGGCGACTTCCTCGCGCAGGAACGTGCCCACGGTTTTCCCGGTCACGCGCCGCACGATCTCGCCCAGGATGTAGCCGATGTTGATCGAGTTGTAAGCGCCCTTGGTGCCCGGTTCCCACGCAGGCGCCTGCTGTTCGAGGGCGCGGATATGCGCCTTCCAGTCAAACCATGAGCCCGGCGGCGCGTGATCGCAGTAGATCACGCCGCAGGTGTGGGAAAGCACATGCCGCACCAGCACGCCCGACTTGCCCGCGGCGGCGAACTCGGGCCAGTAGCGGGCCACCGGTGCGTCGAAATCGACGAGTCCGCGGTCGATCAGGATGTGCGTGCACAGCGCGCACATGCTCTTCGCCACCGAATTCATGATGACGATGGTGTCCTCGGCCCACGGCACGGTGCGCTCCAGGTCCTTGTACCCGCCCCACAGGTCTACGACTTTCTTGCCGTCCTGATAAACGCACACGGCCGCGCCCACTTCGCCGCGGTCTCGAAAATTGCGCTCGAATTCGTCGCGCACGGCCGCGAAGCGCGGCTCGCACACGCCGTTGATGAGTATGGGTACATTTGTCATGGGAATTCCTGAAAGCTGAATATTTGTCTTGTCGTGTGGATGAGCCAGCAAACCCCGTCATTCGGGCGAGGCGAAGCGCGAGCCGGGTTCCGCCAACAAGTCCGTGCTCAAAAGAACCGTGGCATGTCCTCCAGAGTTTTGCAATCGAGATTATGCATCCAAATGACAGCAACTGGACGGGAAACGCACGTCAGCCGTGCGGCAAAGACGCGGCTACGATTCACTGCGGCTGCACACCGGCCGCGGTCATGATCCGGCGATAGCGTTCGATCTCGCTCTTGAGCTTCGCGGCGAATTCGTCCGGCGTGTTGACGATGACCTCCGTGCCGGTGTCGGTGAACTGTTTCCGTAGATCCACGTTCCCGAACATGCGGACCAGTTCATGATGCAGTCTTCGCACCAGGACGGCCGGCGTGCCTGCGGGCGCAAACAGCCCGTGCCAGACGCCGACACGAAAGTCTCGCACACCCAGCTCCTCGAACGTGGGCACCTCGGGCATGAGCGGCAGGCGGGCTGCAGTAGAAATACCAAAACCCTTCACGCGCCCGGACTGCACATGCGGGACCGCGTTGGACACGGACACAAACAGGACATCGATTTCACCCGAAATGACCGCGATCTCCGCGGGCGCGCTTCCCTTGTAGGGTACCGCTGTGAGGCCGATGCCCGCGATGGACTTCAGCATTTCCACCGTCACGGCGCCCGTCGCGCCCGGTACGCCGATGTTGAACCGGTTAGGGTCCCTGCGCGCCGCCGACATCAACTCGTTAAAATTGCGCGGTGCAATCTTCGGATACGCCAGGAGCACGGAACCGAACTGCACGAGTTGGGACACCGGTACGAAGTCGCGCACCGGGTCGTAGGGCAGATTGCGATACATCGTGACGTTGACGGCATGCGTGCCGGAATTGCCGAGGAGCAGCGTGGCACCGTCCGGCGCAGCCTTGGCGGCTATCTCGCAGGCAAGAACACCGTTGACGCTCGGCCGGTTGTCCACCACGACGTTGCGCGCGAGACTCTCGGCGAGGCGCGGTGCAACCAGGCGTGCGACCATATCGCTCGGGCCGCCCGGCGCCGAGACGACCAGCAGGCGAACGGGGCGGTTCGGAAACTCGCCTGCCGCGGCGCTGGCGGGTTCTGCGGCAACGAGCGCGCCGAGCAGCACGACGAAAACAATGAGGTGATTTCGCATTCTTCCAATTTTCATACTAGGCCAACACCGGTCTCGGCACAATAGGGAGTTCAAAGGTTGGGCTGCAGGCATTCCGGGATTGCGTGGCGAGCGGTCCGCCCAAAGGGGCCACGCTCGAATTGATTTTCGAATAAGATAATGTGACCGTGGCCCCTTTGATTCGTGCCGCAGTACGTTCGCTAGCACACAGACCGGCTCCCGGGAGAGGGCGACAATCGCTTCAATGATGGGGCGCCCGCCAACGCGATAACGCTCTGCCGTGCCGCCGGGATTGCAACCGGTTCCGATAGTCACCCAACTCTAAGGAAATGAAAATGAACTGGGATCGCATCGAAGGCAACTGGAAGCAATTCAAGGGTAATTTCTGCGCGGCGCTGGCGGCTTGCGGCCCCGCCTTTAGGACCACGTCCACTTTCATTTTTACTAATTCCATCGCCACGCCTGGCAGGCGCTCGTCCATGTTGTCGGCAACCAGTACAAAAGCCACCCGCCTTAGCCCGCGCGGGAGGCAGTCGGCAAGTAGGTAACGTCATCGGGAGCGGGCTTCAATCGCGCTTCTCGCAAACGGGCGTTCCGCTAACGAATCGTCTGGACCGACGTTCCGGCGCCCGATCGTGGGGAGGCGCCGGGCGTAGCCTATCCGCAAGGTATAAGAAATCGGTTCACTTGAGGGTGGCAACGATTTGCCGGATCTGCTCCGGCGTGTGCTCGCCAGCAAGTGGCGTTCCCGGCATCAAGTATTTGCCCATGGCGAGAGGCCCGATCACTACCGGCTCGAAACCGACCTCGCGCACCAGGCGCGACGCCACCGCGATCGCGTTCGCATCGTCGCCCGCTATCGGCATCCCCGTACGCTCCGGGCGCTTCGCAGCCTCCGGCAGCCTCGCGTAACCGATCGC
>PLYS01000396.1:3666-7898 GCA_003153455.1 Betaproteobacteria bacterium
CCGCCTCCTTGGGCGTTCCGGCGCGGGCCTTGCCTCCCAAGCGCGCCGCCAATGCCTTATCGTGATCGAGATCGAGCGACGAGAACATGATTTCGTGTCCCGCCTTCAGCCAAAGCTCACCCAGGGTGCCGCCGATTCGGCCCGATCCGATAATGCCGATCTTCAAGCCTGCGCCTGCGTTGCTAGCGGCGCGCGCCGCGTGCGGCAGGGCGCTCAAGACGAGGCTTGCCGCCGCAGTCCCGGCAACCCGCAGGAATTCACGCCGGCTTGGTCTTGCTCCGTCATTCGTTTTCATCACAAGTCTCCCGAAAGTAGTGATCCTTTGCTGATTTGCCCACCTTTTATGGGGCGTAATCTAAGACCACCTCTTGTTGAAAATGCCTTCACAAAAGCCTGTTGGTCTTTAATGTCCCTTTCACTGAGTTCTCCGGGACGTTTACAAGGGGAGCACGGATCCGTTCCCTCCACTTCTACTTCACCTATGCTAAATTTCTTGCCTCTCAGAGCATTCAGCGCCTCGACGTCTATGTCAACCACTAAACTGCGTCTGGTCTGTTCGCGCGTAAATGGTTCTATGCCTTCTTCCCGCAGTTTTTCGTTTGCTTCTTCTATTCCTCTTGAGGAAATAATGGTTATACCGCGATCTTCGTCTGGTATGCGTGATTGGTGAAAAAACCCCCTATCCGGATATCTGTCCCCAACGATTCCACGATCATCCACCCGTACCGAATCATGTTCTATCATTGGCGCGCCTTTTTCAGGGCTCGTAAATATCGCTAACACTTTTAACGAGGCTGGTTGTTTGTCGCCAAGAGTTTTTACTTTGGTTTCTGCCATAAAGGAATTAAAGCAAGCCAGGAGGAAATGAGGAAATTATAAGTTCAAAGACAGCAGATTGGTGTTTCTTCGTTACGGAGGCGCGGATCTTTGGGGTCAGACTCGAAACCCCATAGCGTCTGAACGCAGCGTTGCACTAGGCGCGATTGGCGGAAGAGTTCGCGGGCAGCGGTCCGCGTCGTGCAGGTGAGGCGCGCCGACCGGCCAGCTCTTCGATCTGCCGCTTGAAGCGTTCGTTACCGGGCACCCGGTTTTTGTTGGTCGTCTCGCGAATGAGGTCAATATCAATCGAACTTGAGATTGGCCGCTTTGACAACCGCGAGATTGCTTGCGATTTCCTTTCGGATGAGGGCATCGAACTCGCTCGGGCTGAGCGGCATCGGCTCGTTGCCAAACGGCGCGAGCTTTTCCTTCACGGCGGGCAGAGCCAGCGGTTTCTGCAGCTCCTGATACAGCCGCTCGATGATCGGGCGCGGCGTCTTCGCGGGCACGAGCATTCCATTCCAGAACAGGTAGTCGGAGTCGGGATAGCCAGCTTCCAGCGTCGTCGGCACATCCGGAAGCGCCGCGGATCGCTTGGGTGTACTCACCGCGAGCGCAACGAGCCGGCCCTCGCGAATGAAGGGGAGAACGCTCGCCAGGCCGAAGGACATGAAATCGACACGTCCCGCCACCACCTCTCGGATGGCATCGGGCCCTCCTTTATAGGGCACCTGAATCGCATCGAATCCGGCGCTGAGCCGCAGGCGCTCCATCGCCCAATGGCTCGCGGAGCCGACGCCCGAGGTGGCGAAGGTCCTCTTCTCCTTCTTGGCGAAGGCCACCAGCTCTTGCAGCGTCTTGATGCCCTTGGCGGGTGAGATCACGGTGACGTTGGGGATGCTGCCGAACGAAGCGACGGCGGCAAAATCCCTCGCCGTGTCGTAGGGCGCTTTGGGGTAGACCGCCGGCGTCAGGGAATGCGCCGCGGAATGAATCAGGATCGTGTAACCGTCAGGCTCGGCCTGGGCGACCATAGAGGCTCCGATCATCCCTCCGGCGCCACCCCGGTTGTCGATCACGACCTGCTGGCCCAGCTGAACTGAAAGTGAATCGAGCACGACGCGCGCGATAACGTCGATCGCGCTTCCGGCCGTAAATGGAACGACGGCCCGGATGGCCCTGTTCGGCCAAGTCTGCGCCGAGGCAAGCCCCGGCATGATTGATGTTGCGAGAGCGGCCCCGGTCAGATGAAGGAACCGGCGGCGCGTGGTCAGCGTCATTGTGTGACTCCTCCTTGCCAGCGCATATCGCTCCTTTACGGCACACGACTGAGGTTGCGCTTTGCCGCGCAAATACTGCTATCGCTCGTACACCCTGTCAAACGCTGGATTTTCCCGCTCGGTACGCATCGGCCTCACCGATGCTACGATATACATCGTGAAACGCGACGATGGGATCGAGTGGAGGGCGGGATGAACCATGCGATATGTCTGGTTGCGACCGGCATGATGCTGATCGCTGCGCTGCCCGCAGCCCTGGCACAGGCCAATTATCCGACCCAAGCGGTACGCGTTATTGTGACGACCGCGCCCGGCGGCGGACTCGATTCTTTCTCGCGCTTGGTCGCAAGAGAACTTACTGGACGCGCGGGACAACAGTTTTTCGTGGAGAATCGGCCGGGCGCCGGCACCACAATAGGCAGCACGGTTGTCGCCAGGGCCAAACCCGACGGCTACACCTTGCTGCTAAATACGTCCGCGTTCGCGATCACTCCTGCGATCTACCAGAAAATACCCTACGACGCATTGCGTGACTTCGCACCGATCACTATGGGGGTGTCCAATCCCAACTTGATGGTCGTGCATCCATCAGTACCCGTGAAGTCGATAAGAGAAATGATCGCTCTCGCGAAGGCACGCGCGGACCAAGGGGATCCGATTTTCTATGCTTCAGGGGGAAACGGAACCAACGGGCATCTGGCCACAGCCCTGTTCCTCAGCATGGCGCAGATTCGCATGACCCATGTCCCCTACAGATCCGGCTCGCTTGCGGTCATCGATCTGATCGCCGGCCAGGTCGCGATGATGACCGACAGCATGTCGAGTGTGATCCCCTACGTGCGGGCCGGCAAGCTCCGCGCGCTCGGCGTCTCCAGCGCGCGTCGTGCCGCCGCCGCGCGCGACATCCCGACCATCGCCGAGGCGGGATTGCCCGGCTACGAGTCGGGGCAGTGGTACGGTCTGTTCGCGCCGGCCGGGACTCCGCAGGAAATCATCGCCTGGCTGCACAGGGAAACCACTACCATACTGCGCGCGACGAGCATCAAGGAACGGCTCGCTGTAGACGGCCTTGAGGTGGTCGCGAACTCTCCGGACGAGTTTGCCGCGTTGATCAAGGCAGACATCGAGAAATGGACAAAGGTCGTGAAAGCCACGGGAATCCGCCTGATGTGACCAGGAGTCGTTCCTTCGGCCACGTTGCGGTGCCATCATCGCGACTCGCTTCATGCTTTGATGGGGTCATCACGGCCATACTTAAGCCAGAGGTCAGCGCATAGTCTCTGTTATACTGCGGGCACGCGGTGATGTTGACCAGTCCCCCTGCCGCCGTCGGTTCCGACTTTCCCTCATCCATCGGCCTGCGACTGGCGCCTCACTCGGCGACAGGCCGATCGTTTTTCGGTAAATCTCATGTCATTTGCAAATCTCGGCTTGTCCGCGGAACTTGTTCGCGCCGTTGCCGAACACGGCTATATCACCCCCACGCCGATCCAGACCCAGGCGATCCCGGCAGTGCTAGCCGGCGGCGACCTGCTGGCCGGCGCGCAGACCGGTACCGGAAAAACCGCGGGATTTGTCCTGCCGATCCTGCAGCTTCTGTCCACGCGCCCGGCGCCCCATAGTGCGAATGGGCGAAAACCCATCCGCACGCTGATCCTGGCGCCGACCCGCGAACTCGCCGCGCAGATTGAAGAAAGTGTTCGCGTGTACGGCAAATTCTCGAAGCAGTCGTCGATGGTTGTCTACGGCGGCGTCGGAATCAACCCGCAAATCACCCAACTGAAACGCGGTGTCGACATCCTCGTCGCGACGCCGGGCCGCCTGCTCGACCATCACCAGCAACGCACCGTCGACCTGTCGCACATCGAGATCCTGGTTCTGGATGAAGCAGACCGGATGCTGGACATGGGCTTCATCCCCGANNGGGCTTCATCCGCGACATCAAGCGCATCCTCGCATTATTGCCCAGGCGCCGGCAAAACCTGCTGTTCTCGGCAACTTTCTCCGAGGAGATCAAGACACTCGCCGACAGCCTGCTCAATGCGCCGGCCATGATCGAAGTCGCACGCCGCAACTCGACGGTAGAGATCACCAATCAAAAGGTCCATCCGGTGGATCGCGACCGCAAGCGCG
>PLYS01000396.1:7903-9281 GCA_003153455.1 Betaproteobacteria bacterium
TCGCCGCGCGCGGCATCGACATCGACCATTTGCCCCACGTGGTCAACTACGACCTGCCAAACGTCCCCCACGATTACGTGCACCGCATTGGCCGCACCGGCCGCGCGGGCGCAAGCGGCGAAGCGATCTCGCTGGTATGCGTCGACGAGCACGCATTCCTGCGCGACATCGAGAAACTGATCAAGCGCGAGATTCCGCAAGAAGTGGTCCCCGGCTTCACGCCGGATCCGCACGCGAAGGCAGAACCGATTCTGCAGCGGCAGGGACGCGGCCAGCAACGCAACAACGGCGCGCAGGGCAAACCACGCAGTAATTCCGGCGGTGGTCGCAGTCAGGGGCGCGGCGCGCCGACTGCGGCGCCATCACGGCCCCGGCACCCTAACGATGCCACGGCCAAGCCGCAACATGGCCGGCCGAATCGCCAACCCGCGCAGACCCACCACGCCGCGCCTGCGGCCGCACCCAAGACCGGGACACCCGGACACCCTGCGCCTGCGCCCACCGCGAAGCGCACCATCGTGTACCGTTTTGGTGGCCGGAGCCGCTGACCCGCCGGCCTCGATTCGAGGGAGCGACCGACTCGTTTTTCCGGCCTTGACAAGCCCGTGTATCAGGTTAAAGTCCGAGCGAACCGATTGACGTTCATCGTGAAGCGGCGCGGGGAGTGCAAGCTCTGCTTCGTGGCATAGGGGGAGATCGTGAAAAAACTGTCCTTGGTGTTGCTCTGGATCCTCGGCATTGCTTGCGGGGCGGGCGTGGCCGAGGCGCAGGATAAATTTCCGTCTAGCCCGATCAGGTTCATCCTGCCGTACGGTCCGGGCACCGCAACCGACATCATCACGCGAGTCATGTGCGAGGAGCTGCGCCAGATCCTCGGCCAGACCTGTATCGTCGATAACAAGCCTGGCGCGTTCGGCATTCTCGCGATCGAGGAAATGGCGCGCGCGCGGCCGAATGGCTACACGTTGCAGGTAGGCAACGTGTCGACCAATGCGATCACGCCCGTGCTGTTCGCGAACAAGATGAAGATCAATTACATGGAGGACGTGGTAGCGATCGCGCGGCTTGCCGATATATCCAACTTTCTGCTGGCCACGACGAAGGACTTTCCGCCGAAGACGATAGCGGAAGTCGTGGCCTATGCCAAAAAACATACCGGGAAGCTGAACTATGCGACTCCGGGTGCCGGCAGTTTTCCGCATTTCGATATGGAGGTTTTCAACCGGCGTGCCGGCATCGAGATGTCGGCGATCCATTTCAAGGCTGGGCCAACGGGATATGTCGCCGACATGGCCAAAGGTGACGTTCAGCTCGCCCTAATGAACGTCGCAACTGCGGGGCCACTGATCAAGGCGGGCACCGTGAGGCCGCTGGCGCT
>PLYS01000396.1:9355-24285 GCA_003153455.1 Betaproteobacteria bacterium
CAGGGCGAGGTCGCGCATTGGCAGAAGATCATCAAGGAAGTGAAGATCGATCTCACGGACTAGGAATTTGTCGGACTTCGATCCGACAAATTCCTAGAAGCAAAACCGCCCTGTAAACAATGTCAAACAACGTGCAAAAGAGTGAGATCAAAGACGGGATGCGGATTGAGTGGGACGTACCCATCGAAATGGATGATGGTGTGGTTCTGCGTTGTGATGTCTTCCGGCCCGTCGAGGAAGGCCGATATCCGGTCATCATGAATTATGGCGTTTATGGTAAGTGGATTGCCTTCCAGGACGACCGTCCCGAACCGTGGAAACGTATGATCGAAGGGCATCCGGAGGTCGCAGCGGGATCAACCAACAAATACCAGCACTGGGAAGTCGTCGATCCGGAAAAGTGGGTGCCGGATGGTTATGTCTGCGTGCGTATCGACTCTCGCGGTGCAGGCCGCTCTCCGGGTTACTTCGAACCGTTCTCTCCTCGTGAGACCAAAGACCTGTACCACTGCATTGAATGGGCTGCCCGGCAGTCCTGGAGTAACGGCAAGATCGGCTTGAACGGCATATCGTACTATGCGATGAATCAGTGGCAGGTTGCATGCCTGCAGCCGCCGCATCTCGCTGCCATATGCGCGTGGGAAGGCGCAGCAGATTACTACAGGGAGTTTGGCCATCATGGCGGCATCTTCTGTACCTATATTGCTAACTGGTATCAGAACCGCTCAACGACAAAACAACACGGACTTGGAGAACGCGGCTACAAGAGTCGCATGACCGGCGAATGGATTTCCGGTCCCGAGACGCTCTCGGAGGAAGAACTCAAAGCCAACCGTTGCGACTTAAGCAAGGACGTTTTCGACCATAAGCTTTTTGACGATTACTGGCGAGCCCGAAGTCCTGATTGGTCAAAGGTCACGGTCCCATTGCTTTCCGCCGCCAACTGGGGTGGGCAGGGGATACACCCGCGGGGAAATTTCGAGGGTTTTGCGCGGGCAGCCTCTCAACAGAAGTGGCTCGAAGTGCATGGACTCGAGCACTGGACCCATTTCTATACCGACTATGGCGTGAAGCTGCAGAAGCGTTTCTTTGGCCATTTCCTCAAGGGCGAGAACACGGGCTGGGACAAGCAGCCGCGCGTGCAGCTCCAGGTACGCCATACCGAAGAAAAGTTCGTCGAACGTCACGAACAGGAATGGCCGCTTGCTCGCACGCAATGGACGAAGTTTTACCTCAAGCCCGAGGATCAAAGCCTCAACCGCAAACCACCCGCGTCCGAAGGTGCCATCACTTATGAAGGATTCGGTGACGGCGTGACATTTTTTGCGCCGCCAGTGACGGAGGAGACCGAAATCACCGGTCCTCTGGCAGCAAAGCTCTTCGTCTCTTCCGAGAGTGAAGATGCCGATCTTTTTCTTATTGTGCGTGTTTTTTCACCGAACATGTCAGAGCTGACATTTCAGGGAGCACTCGATCCTCGAACACCTATCGCCCAAGGCTGGCTGCGGGCCTCTCATCGCAAGCTGGACCCAAATTTGACTCTGCCCTACCGGCCGTACCACACCCATGATGAGAAACAGCCACTGACTCCGGGCGAAGTGCACGAACTCGACGTGGAGATCTGGCCAACCTCTATCGTGGTACCGATTGGATATCGCATCGGTTTAACTGTCAGGGGGAAAGATTATTCTCACCCTTGTGGCGCCGGTGCTGGACTCGCAGCCATGTACACTCAATTCACGGGTGTCGGACCTTTTCGGCACGATGACAGCCGCGATCGGCCGGCCAACATCTTCGGTCGCAAGGTGACGCTCCACATGGGACGTGATCGGCAAGCCTATGTGTTGCTTCCCATCATTCCGTCCAGGTAAAACCGTCCGTCCTCCAGCAGACTGACTCCGCGCGACTATGCTAGGCGCTCTAAGAGATGGAAAGGTAAGCGGATGGCATTGGATTTGATCATTCGAAATGCCAGGCTATCAAGCGCTGGACCTGATAATCCGGCGGTCGATATCGGCGTGCGGGGCGGCACCATTGTTGCGGTAGAGCCCAATCTTGCCGGGGATGGCCCGGAACACGACGCCCGCGGCAAGCTCGTTTCACCTGGCCTCATCGAGAGCCATTTTCACCTCGACAAGGCGATGATCATCGATCGCGTGCCGATGCAGCCCGACCGTATGGTTCGCGATCATATGAAGCGTACCGCTTCCATCAAGCACACCTTCACCGCGGAAGACATCTACGCGCGGGCCGAAGCGACCATCGAGCAGTGCGTTCTGCACGGCGTCACCCATATGCGGACTCAGGTCGAGGTCGACCCGAATGTGGGACTGCTCGGGTTCGAGGTGATCGAACAGCTTCGTAAGGATTACGCCTGGGCGATCGATATCCAGCCGTGCGTGTTTCTGCAGGAAGGTTGGACCGACGTGCCCGGCGCCGACGAGAATCTGGTCCACTGCCTGAATCGTGGCGCGCCGGTGGTGGGCGGCGGCATCCGCTATGACAAAGATGGGCCCGGTCAAATTCGTCGCGTTTTCGAGTTGGCGCAGCACTACGACATTGACGTGGATTTCCATCTCGACGGCGGACATGACGTGAAAAATCCGGATTACCCGCAGGTTTGCGAGATCACGGACCGGATTCGGTGGCAGGGTAGGGTCGCATTTGGGCACGGGTCCAGATTTTCCTGTATGCCGGTCAAAGAGCAGGCAGCCGTGGGTAAGCGGCTCGGCGAGTCTGGAGTGTCGCTCGCGGTCCTGCCAGCGACCGACCTCTTCAATGGCGGACGCCATATGGAGCATAGCGTGATGCGCGGCGTGACCGATGCCAATACGCTCATCGAACACGGCGCGAACTGCACGATATCAACCAACAACGTGCTGAACCCGTTTACGCCCTACGGGGATTGTTCTCTGACGCGGATCGCCAATCTTTATGCCAATGTCGTTCAGAGGTATGGGCCGAAGGACTTGGGCGTTTGTTTCGAGATGATCACGGATCGGGCGGCGAAGGTGATGCGGCTGGGCGATTACGGTATCGAAGTGGGTAAAGCAGCGGACCTAGTGGTGTGGAACGAGGAATTGCCGTCCGACGTCATCGCAAAATGTGCGTTGCCGCTTGCCGGGTTCAAGCGCGGCCGCCGCATATTTCTGCGTGAACTGCCGACTCTTCAACGGCCTCGATAGTCCGTTGGAGGGCGCTCCGTGAACGCGCAGCAAAGGCGCTCAACGTTTTAACATTCTGGAACTCAACTCTAAGGCTGGTATGTCCCGACACTTGCGAATTGCTGCGGCACAACTCGGGCCGCTACACCTCTCCGACACGCGAACCTCAGCTACCAAACGGCTCGTGAGCCTGCTGCGCGAGGCCCATGGCATGGGTGCGAAGTTTGTGGTGTTTCCCGAACTCGCGTTTACGACGTTTTTCCCGCGCCATTGGTACGAAGACCTCAACGAAGTTGACCGCAGGTTCTTCGAGTCCACGATGCCTTCTGCGGAAACACAACCGCTCTTCGAGGAAGCGAAGAAGCTCGGCATAGGGTTCTATATCGGGTATGCGGAGCGGGTTCAGGAGGAAGGCCGCACGCGCCGCTTCAACACCGCGATCCTGGTCGGTCCGGATGGTTCCATCGTAGGCAAGTACCGCAAGATCCACCTCCCCGGCCATGCGGACCATAAGCCGGAAGTTGCTTTCCAGCACCTGGAGAAAAAATATTTCGAAGTCGGCAACCTGGGGTTTCGCGTCTGGCGGTTCATGAACAGCATTACCGGCATGTTGATCTGTAACGACCGGCGCTGGCCCGAGGCATTCCGTGTGCTTGCACTCCAGGGTGCTGAGGTGGTCGCCCTCGGCTTCAACACGCCGAGCGAAAACCTGAGCTATCCGGAACCGCCTGCGCTCCGTGTGCATCATCACCTCATCATGGCGCAGGCGATGGCTTTCCAGAACGCGACCTGGCTGGTCGAAACCGCGAAATGCGGCTTTGAGGATGGCTATCGCATGTTCGGGCACTCGCTGATCGTCGCACCTACGGGCGAGATTGCAGCAAAATCAGCGAGCGAGGAAGATGAGGTGATCTGTTTCAATGCGGACATGGACCTTGCCGCCGATCTCAAACGCACGATGTTCAACTTCGCCGCGCACCGCCGGCCCGAGCACTATGGACTGATCGTCGAGCGCGTTGGCGCTGAAGTTACGCCGGCGAACGGCCCGTGAGGACTGGCGGATAAAGGGCGGCGATTGGAGCCATAAACCGTTACGCTCGGATTATTCCGGCTCGATACCTGCCGCTTTTGCGATTTTCCTGTAGCGCTCGATCTCCTTCGGCAGGAGGTCGCTTAATTGCCCCAAAGAGAGAGGCCACGGCTCAGCGCCTTCATGGCTCAGAAACTTCTTCAGTTCGCCACCCGCCAATATTTTGTTGACTGCGGCGTTGATGAGGCTTGCCCGGTCGGGCGGGATGCCCGCCGGCGCAAATAGCGCCCACCACAGTTCGTAGTTGTATCCGGGGACGCCCGCTTTGGCGATCGCCGGAAGCTCTGGCATGAGCGGTGAGGGTTGCAAACTGGTGACGCCGAGAGCGCGTAGTCGGCCAGCCTTCAACTGCGGGCTGATTGCGGCCGAGCTTGCGAACAGCATCTCCACTTCACCAGACGCTAAGGCGATTGCCGCCTGCGCAACACCCTTGTAGGGTATATGGGTCAGCTTGATGCCTGTCGCTGACGCAAACAACGATGCGGCAAAATGATTGTTGCCGCCCGTACCGGCCGAAGAGTAATTGAGTTTTCCAGGATGGCTTTTTGCCAGCGCCACGAGCTCCTTTATGGATCTTGCAGGCACCGAAGGGTGCACTGCGAGCACCAATGGGGCCTTGGCGATCATGGCGACCGGCAGAAGGGACCGTGCTGGATCGAAGGGCAGCTTTTTCCGTATGGCAGCGGTGGCGGGATACCCGGAAGTGTGTCCGAGCAGCGTGTGGCCGTCAGGTTCCGCCTTGGCGGCAAGTTCGGTGCCGATCATGCCGCTTGCGCCGGCACGATTGTCTATCACTACATTTCTGCCCCAAGTGTCAGCGAGCGCTTGAGCGACAGCACGGACAATGACATCGGCGCCGCCGCCAGCCGTGAACGGCACTATTATTTGCACGGTCTTGGACGGATAAGCGGACTGCGCTGCAGCATGGGATGCGGCGCATACCCACACAGCGGAGCAAAGTAACGGCCCCACCAATCTTAATTGAGAGTTCATCGTTTTCTTGATCCTTCCTGAGCACGTGAGGTGCCGGAACTACAAAATAACGTTCACAATCCACTTCATCACTGCTTTTTGAGGCGCAGTATCCGCCCGCCCCGGCTGGTGATGAAGATCTCGCCGAAGAACACATCGACGGAGATCTTGCCGGCCTTCTCCTGCTCGAGCAGCCTCGCCCGGCGGTCGGCTTTCAGAATCTCAATGCCATGAGCTCCCGAAATCGTCGCGTACACGGCGTCGATGTCGGCGTCGGAAAGATCAGATATTGGCATCGGCAAAGCATCCGTGGGATGAGGGTTTTCGGCGTTATTTCGGTCAGCGCGCCGGCCGGCTCCTATGGCTCACTTATTATCACGCTTAGTCAACAATGGAACAATGCGCTTCACCGCGATTTCGGCTTTGACGCGCAACGCGTCATCGCTGTCGTTGGCGACCGGGTGACCGATCACGGCAAATGGATATCCGGGCAGCCCGTTGAGCCGGGCTACAATCTCAGCGCTTCGCTCGAAGCGGTCCGTTATGACTGCGACAGCGGGAATTCCGAGCCGCTCGGCTTCAATGGCGTCGTGCAAACTGCACGACGAGCAACTCCCTCAGTCGCCGATGGCGGAGAGTATGGCGTCAGCGCCGCTCATTGACGCAAGCATCTCTGGAGGAATGGGACGAGTCATATCGGGTTTTCGGCGGCGAATGAATTCGCGCGCGCCGTATTCCTTTCTGAGGATTTCAGCAACGTGATCAAAGAAGCGCTCCGTGCCGATCTTCGAGTTATCAATCATGCCGATGACTGCGCCCTTGAGCGAAGTCAAGGCCGGCGCCAGTCTAAGACGCGCGCCTTCCGGGCTCAACGTGGGATCCAGGACCTTAAGTGTCATTGCATCTCTCCTTATTGCGGCGTTTGCTAAGCGCCGATGGGCATTGTCACTGCAAGCGATTTCTTTCCATACCACGGGGGAACGATGGCGCCGAATCCGCCTGCGGGTCCGCCGGCTGCAATGACCAACAAGTCATCGGGAGACCGCAGCGCACGGTAGATCTGCTCTTCGTCCTTGCGACCCGCGACGGCGGCTTTGCCCACGGTGCGCCACTCCTTACGCGCCACCCGTGCGACCTCGAAGATGTAGTCGCGAATATTCTGCTTGCTCCAGTTGGCCTCGGCGAAGATCTGTCGATGCATGCAGGGAATTACCATTGCGTAGTTCCCTTCCCATATCGAATAGGTCAGCATATTGACGCGGATCGCAGCCGCATAAGTGTCGAGAATTTCCTTCGGGTCGTGAGTCCACTCGTTCATGATTTGGTGCGGCGATTCCACTGCCATCACCGTAACGGCCGACGTTCCGGCGGGGATACCCCGTTCCACCGACAGAGGCAACCATGAGCTGTCCTCCTCATCCTCTGCGAGGCAGAAGGTGAACTTGCCCGGATGACCCAGCGTCGAGCGATCCAGCTGGCCGGGGTGCCCACCAAGAACGTTTAGCAGGAACAGGCGCACGGTTCGGCCGATAGTCGCATTCGCCCGGCTTGCATTGGCAAATGCATTGTGGGTCGCATTCATACCGATCTGAGTGCGCACCGGCCCGTTAACGATGATCATGGGAGCGCTGCCACCGGTGCTTGCCGTGCTGCCGTGCAAACCGAATTGCGGCTCGCACATTGCGCGAATGACAGCTGTGACCACCGGCATGTATTCCGGCAGACACCCGGCCATCACGGCCGCGATCGCCACCTTCTCGGCAGTGATCCGTCGTCGGCGTACAGGTTCGACACCCACCACGTGATCGGCTTCGAGGTGGGCCGCGTGAAGGAAGGCGCGAACACCGGCCTCGGTGGGCGGCACGATCGGCAAACCGTCGGTCCAGCCATTGCGCTGGAATAATTCGTTGGCCTCGAACGCGTCCGCCACCTCATGAACAGCGCTCGCCAAGACCGCTTCGCTTGCCATCGCTTCTCCGGTAACGCCATTGTTTTGAAGCATGCCTGCGCTATTCGGCCTTCAGGCCGATCAGTTTGATCAACTTGGCGTTCTCTGCGATCTCGCCCTGAATAANNAACCGTAGCGGTCGTAGCCGGGCACGCCGGACTCGTTCAGCGTGGGTGTCGACGCCATCATCGCGACTCGCTTCATGCTTGTCACTGCAAGCGCCTTGATCTTGTTTGCGTATAGGAAAGGCAGCGCCCCCGGGATACCCGGAAAACTCAACTCGACCTCGCCAGACGCCGTCGCGCGGGCACTGTCCACGGAGCTCTTGTACGGAACGTGGACCATGCTCAAGTTAGCCTTCATCTTCAGGAGCTCGCCGGCAAGTTGCACCGAGCCGCCCACTCCGGAAGAGCCATAAGTTCGGATAATTTTTGCGCGACCATGCGCGCTGTGGTGTCGGTTGGACCGCCGGTCGTGTATCCAACAATCAAGCGAATCGGCTTGGCAGGATAGCTTTGTGCGATTGAGCTCGATGTCGCCAGACTGGCGCACGCGACAAATCCAGCGCACAACTGCCTTATGCTTCGCCATTGGCTGTGCATGATGTACCCGTTTCTTTAAACACGTTGTTAATCGACTGCTCCAAGTTCGGCAAGCTATTCTGGTCGTGCATAGTTCGCCTCGTCGCGGTGCGCCTCGAGCGAAAAAAGGGCCGCACCCCCTTTAAATCGCAACGCGCCATAATTCGGCCCTTTCCGGAATTGAATTCAGCGAAATTAGAGGATTCCGCGGCTTTGTCTTAGGCGGCAGTCAATCGAGTTTGACGTTTGCTTCGTGGGCGACTTTCGCGAGGCTCGCCATGTTTTCCTGCAAAAATGTTGCGAACTCCTCGGGCGTGTTGCCGACTGGGAACTGGTTCAACTGTTCCAGCTTGGCTTTGACGTCCGGCGCCTGCACCGCGCCGGCGAAAGCCGCATGCAGGCGCTGTATGACCGGCTTTGGCGTTCCCGCCGGCGCCACCAATCCGGCAAAGGTCTGGACGTTCACCTGCGGGAAGCCGAGCTCCGCAAAGGTCGGCACGGCGGGCAGGGCCGGCAATCTTTTCGCGCTCGTCGCCGCGAGTCCCCGCAGCCGTCCATCCTGAATGAAGGGAATTGCGTTCGCGCCGATGACCAGTATCGAGACTTCGCCGGCGACCACGGCGGAAAGCGCGGGACCCCCTCCCTTGTACGGGATATGAGCCATCTTCAGGCCGAAGAAAGTGCGGAACTGCTCGATCGCCAGATGCCCCGCGCTGCCGCCTCCGGGAGATCCGTAGTTGAGTTTGCCGGGGTTGGCCTTGCCGTAGTCGACGAGCTCTTGCACCGTCTTTGCCGGCAGGGAAGACGGGACCATCAGTATCAAAGGCGCCGTTGCGATCAGCGTGACGGACGCGAAATCTTTCAGCGGATCGTAGGCGGCATCGTTCAGCAGCGCGGGATTGATGATGAAAGCAGGATCCATGACACCGAGGGTGTATCCGTCAGGGCTCGCAGTCTGGACTGCGCGTGTTCCTATCAGCGTGCCGCCCCCGGCCCGGTTGTCGACGATCAGACGCCAGCCCAGCATCTCCGTGACCTTGGCTTGCGCAACGCGCGTGGTGATATCGGTGCCGCCGCCGGCGGCATACGACACGATAATTCTAATGGGTTTGGTCGGAAACTCCTGGCCGCGCGCATCCTGCTCGGCCATTGCGGCGGCAGCGATTGCGACCGTATGTACACACACTGTATGAACTCTCATTGCTTTCCTTTCTGTAACTATTCGGGTGGGCGATGACGTCCCACTGCCGCTCAGCTCGCCCGCGGCGGATTTCACGACGATGCCCTTCGATGGCTCGACCAGCGTGCACTGGAAGTTGAGCGGGATCAGGAACGGGATCTTGCGGAAGGCGCGGGCCGTCGGCCGGCCGCGTTCGAGGACCGTTTTCAAGATGCGTGCCGCGCGGCTACCGGTCTGCGGCCGGTCGACGTGCGGGTAGGTGTGGTAGATCGCCATCCCGTCGGTAAGCGCCGCCATCGCCGGCGTGAGGTTGGTGTGATAGTCGAGGCTGATCACGACCGGCACCTGCGGCCCGACCACGGCGCGCACGCGCCAAGCGCAACGAGTAATTTGCGGCGAATGTTCATTCCCCCTCCCTCGAGTCTGCGCACCTATTATGCCTAATCAAAATAATCAGGGACAGTGTCAGATTTCGAACGCGCGCCAAAGCTAAAGTTACAATGGCCCTGACTAATTCCCATTTGCTACAGCACGACCTTTTCGACTGCCCAGTCTGTGAAGCGAGCACGATAGCGTCCAGCATACTATGGCGGCGCACCGCGGAATCGAAGTCGGGCTCGATGCGAGTGCCGGCGCGGATCGCCTCAAAGGGGTCAGACTCGACTAAATCAACGTTTCCAGGAACACCAAGCCTGGAAACGTACTGAAACCAGTACAAAAATCACCCGTAACACCCCGTAAAGCGGCCCTCTCCGGAAGTAAAAGGGATTGATCGAACGAGCCGCTCGGATAGGGGAGATCCATGGCGTTGCCCACATCGAATGAGAAGCGCACTGTAGGACATGAGCGCGCAGTCATCAGTAAATTCGCTGCGGGCTCCGACCAACGGCGGCCGCCGGCTGGTCACCGATCACGGGTCGCTGGTTTTCTGCCTGCAGATGACAGCGGGGGGGGCTTGGGTGTTTAATTGGTAGAACGAAATCTTAGCCAGCCACGATTATGGAAGATAGCGGTCTCTGAGGTCTTCTCTATAACAAGCTCTCAGCCACCGACGCCGCCCCACGAAACCCCATCACTTAAGGAGAAGCACATGAAGCAACCGTTGCTGCAAACGCTGCTCCTGCTCGCCGCTGCGGGCATTTCGTCCGCGGCAAGCGCGCAGGCAATCTCCAAAGAACCCGCGTATCCGACCAAACCGATTCGAATGGTCGTGCCCTTCACGCCCGGCAGCGCGACCGACATCATCGCGCGTATCATCGGGCCCAAGCTGGCGGAGAAGCTCGGCCAGCAGATCGTGGTGGACAACCGTCCGAGCGCCGGCGGCATCGTCGCCTTCAATATCGTCGCCGAGGCGACCCCCGACGGCCACACGCTCACGACGACCGGGTCCAACTTCGCTGGGAGTGCTGCGCTCTATGCCGCGAAGCTCCCCTACGACTCGGTCAGAGACTTTGCCGGCATCACCCAGATTGCGACCACCCCGCTGATCCTGGTGGTCGCATCCAGTCTCGGGGCGAAGTCGGTCAAGGAACTGATCGCGCTCGCGAAGCAGAAGCCGGGCCAGCTCAACTTCGGCTCCTCCGGCATCGGCAGCGGCCCTCATTACGGCGCCGCGTTGTTTCAGCTGGCCGCCGGCATCAACGTGGTGCACGTCCCGTACCGGGGCTCGCCCGAAGCCTTCAACGACATGATCGCCGGCCGCCTGGATTATTTCCTCTCGCCTATCATGGCGGCAGTGCCATTCATCAAGAGCGGGCGGGTACTGGCGTTGGGTGTGACCACAGCGCAGCGCGCGCTGCCGATGCCGGATGTGCCGACGATCGCGGAGGCGGGGCTGGCCGGGTTCGAATACGAAGGATGGTACGGGCTCCTCGCGCCGGGCAAGACACCGCGCAAGATCGTCAACCTGCTCTCAAGCGAAATCGGCAGCATCGTCGAACTCCCCGACATCAAGGAGCGGATCGCGAGCCTGGGAGCCGCCGCCAAGCGGAGCACGCCCGAAGAGTTCGACAAGCTCGTTCGCGACGAGATCAGGATGCGGACCAAGGTGTGGAAGGCCGCCGGCGTCAAAGTTGAATGAGCGGATGGCGCTGACGATATCAATGCGGGTCTCGCCACCTCCCGCCCTCCCGATCTCCCGACTCAATGCGCGTAAAAAAGGAAATCAATCCGATACCCCGCACCCCGAGTTCTGTATCGTCGAATATCGCTACTACCCGTCGTAGGCGACCATTACGACAAATCGAATAGCTCCTATTGGCCGGTAAGCTACCGTCCGCCGATGGTCGCTTCCCGACCCGAAGCGGTCCTTCGCGCCAATCATTCAACCACTTTGTCTGGGCACGCCAGAATCGAGTTCGAAACTGTATCTGGATTATCGGGCGAAATCTCGCGATCGATATCGGCAAACATTTGTGAGGCGCCCAGCCGCGAAGTCATGGAAATCATCTCACCGCCACCTTTCCCAAAGCGGAACCAATGCGTCGTACCCGCAGGAAGATGTACGGGCGACCCGGGAACCAGGGTCCGGGTCTCTTTCCCGACGCCGAATTCGATCTCGTCCTTGGTGACATAGAAGGCTGCATCCCAAGGGTGGTTGTGCGGTGGCGGCCCACTTCCTTCCGGCCCTTGCTGGAGAAAGATTTCATAACTGCGGGTCGCCGCTCCGGATGCAAGCAACGTAATATGCTCGCCGACCACATTCAACGGACGCGTATAGTTCTTCGGTTCAACAACAAACGGCTGTGGGTTCATGATGGAGAAAGTATTTTCTTCAAAACGGGTGTCAAAGATGTTTCCCACGGTCGGGCGTGCAAGCACACCGTGGTTTGACGACCTCCGCTAAACGGTCAATCCAATTGCAGGCCGATCTGCTTGATGATCGTCTGCCAGCGCGCGGCATCCGTCGCCAGGAAAGCAGCGAACTGCTCCGGCGTGTGGGGCGTGATTTCGCCTCCCAGATTGTCGAGCAGCCACTGTTTCATTTGCGGCGTGTCCAGCATGCGCCCGATGTCCGCATTGAGCTTGGTCACGATCGCTTTCGGCGTCCCCGCCGGCGCAAACAGGCCCGTCCACAGGTTGGCTTCGACCTGGATGCCGGATTCGATCAACGTCGGCACGTCGGGAACGGCCGGCGATCGCTTCGCCCCGGTCACTGCGAGCGCACGCATTTTTCCCTGCTTGACGTACGGTTGCGCGTCGAGAATGTTGTTAATCCCGTAGGCGTTCTCGCCGGAAGCGAGTGCGACCATCGCGGGCACCGAGCCTTTGTACGCGACGGCCACGGCCTTGATGCCAGCGGCCGCGTTGAACATTTCCGTGGCAAGATGCGCGCCGCTGCCCATCCCGACAGTTGCGAACGTAAGATCGTTGGGCCGCCGGCGGGCGAGCGCGACGAGGTCGGCAACGTTTTTTACCGGCAAGGACGAAGCGGACACGAGATAAAAGGGATTCACTGTGCAGTTGATGATAGGCGCGAAGGCCTTTGCGGTGTCGTAACTGAGTTTGCGATACAGAAATCCCGCCGTGTACGTGCTCATCGAATGCATGATGAGCGTGTAGCCGTCAGGCGGGCTTTTCGCCACGTAGGCGCCGGCGATAGTGCCTGTCGCGCCAGGACGGTCTTCCACGATGAAAAGCTGCCCATAAGTTTCATTGAGCCTTTGCGCGACCATCCGCGCAAGCACATCCGTCGAGCCGCCCGCGGGAAACGGCACGATGGTTCTCACGATTTTGCTGGGATAGTCTTGAGCTGCAACCGGGAATGCCAGCAAGGTCAGTAGTACGCTCAACAGGTGTTTCATATCATCCTCCTCATCGGCGCATACGCAATTGACGCGTCGAGCCTCGCGTGCGCCGCGCAATGCTCGTGGTTGTGTCGGCAACACGCTCATGATAAGCACGCAGTATGGCGGCGCGCAGATCGCATTTACTTTAACGTGAGTCAAACGATTTGTCGATAGTCGGCTTCACACCGTCGCACCGATTGTTCGTCAGGTGAACGACCGCTGGCCGATAGCCGACGTTGAGTATCGGCTCCCCGACCAGGGCAAAAGTGGGCACTGGTACGAGGTTGCTTCCGTNNGTCGATGTTTTTTAGGCCGTGAGTTTTCACACAACCTGGACCCAAAGCGGACATTCGCCCGGCTTTGCGTTTCGCCTTTCTCGCTGCTGTTACGTGCTTATAGCAGTCTAGGCAAGCGCGCCGCACGCCGCCGGACGATCCTGGTCAACAGCGGCCTAACGAATGCTTCTTGATAGATGCCTGCGCTTAACCGAATTTCTGTGGATTACGAGGTGCAGTTAGCGCGCCGTCGAACCCGGTGGCGCGGCACGTAGATATTGTCGTGGCCAAGTTACCGCCTGCCCCAGTGCCTGAGCGGCACTCAGCGGCCAGTAGGGATTGCGCAGGATTTCACGGCCCAAAAGCACCATATCGGCTTGCCCGGTGCGGACGATGTGATCGGCCTGCGCGGGCGAGGTGATCAGGCCGACGGCGGAGGTGGCGACGCCAGCCTCATGACGTACCCGCGCGGCGAAGTCGGTCTGAAAGCCGGGGCCGGCGGGGATTTGCGCCGTCGGCACCAGGCCAGCGGATGAGACATCTACCAGGTCGACACCGAGCCCCTTTAGCGTGCGGCACAGCTCGACCGTCTCGTCCGCGTTCCAGCCTCCATCGACCCAGTCGGTGGCCGACAGGCGGATCAGCAGGGGGAGTCGCTCCGGCCATTCGGAGCGGACCGCGGCAACGACTTCCCGCACCAGGCGGGTACGGTTCTCGAAGGTGCCCCCGAAGACATCCGTACGACGGTTCGATAGCGGCGACAGGAACTGGTGCAGCAGGTAGCCGTGCGCCGCATGTATCTCTACTGCCTGGAAACCGGCTTCGCGCGCGCGACGAGCGCCAGCCGTAAACTGGGCGATCACATGGCCGATGCCGGCCTCGTCGAGTTCACTCGGCACAGCATAGCCTTCGCCGAAGGGCACAGGCGACGGTCCAACAATCGTCCAGCCGCCTTCGCTCTTGCTCAGCGTGCGTTGCGCTTGCCAACCCAGTGCGACGCTGGCCTTGCGGCCAGCATGAGCCAACTGTAAGGCGGCTACGCAACCCTGCTCACGCGCTAAGCGCGCGATGCGCGCGAACGGCTCGATCTGCTTATCGTCCCAGATGCCCAGATCGCCCGGGGTAATCCGTCCCTCCGGCGTCACAGCTGTCGCCTCAATGATCATCAGCGCAGCGCCACCGACAGCGCGGCTGCCGTAATGCACGAAATGCCAGTCTGCCGCCATACCGTCGCGCGCCGAGTATTGACACATGGGCGGGATGCCGATACGGTTGGTCAGGACGATGTTACGGAGCGTGAGGGGTTCGAAGAGGTGGGCCATGATTCGGATCCTGATGAAAGAATGTTTGGGAAAACGTCGCAGTATGCTTGGNNGACACCCAAGCGGCGGGAAGGCCGAGCATATTCTTTCCGGCCGACGTGTTGAGGAAGCTCTGCGCGAAACCGATCCAACAGGTGCCGAGTCCGGCAGCGTACGCGGCGAGCATCAGGTTCTCGGCAGCCAACGCGCAGTCTTCGACGGCCCAGGGACCTTCCGCGACCGCCGAAATCAAGATCAGCACGGGCGCGTGATAGAAGATGTGAAAATTCGGATCATTGAGCAGCGATCGGAAGTGATCGGAATGGGAATTCGCGGGCATGGTCGCCAGCATGTGGGACTTCGCGTCACGCGAGATCCGATCAAGTACACTCTGGTCACGCACGACGGCGAATGTCCATGGCTGCTGGTTTACCGCGCTCGGTGCGTGCACGGCGGCGTCGATCAGATGACGGATCGTTTCCTCATCAACAACTTCTTTAGTGTATTCGCGTACCGCGCGGCGCCCGGTGATCGTTTCATTGAGATCCATTTCGCTATTCCCTCCACAAAGCTGGGACTCTATAAAGAATAGCTCGCCATTGCTCAGCGTACGTTGATCCTGATCAAGTCC
>PLYS01000470.1 GCA_003153455.1 Betaproteobacteria bacterium
CGGTCGCGTGGAAATCCAGGCTAGAAAACCTCAAGCAGTTCGACAAGCCAAAGTCTAAGTTCCTCGATACGAAGAAGCTCGACCTGAGCAATGAGCCCGAAATCTGGCTGTTTCCCAGTTTCGGTAAGAGGTCTGGATTCGGCGAACCGGATGCTCTACTGCTGGTCGACCAGCACGTTTTGTGGTTTGAAGTCGAGACGACGTTTGACCTCGATGGCTCCGACCAATCCGAAGCCATCGACAGCTTACGGCAGCTTTACCGCTTTCACTGCGCTGCGCTTGCATTTGCCAAAGGCCCGCGAAGGGAGAGTGGAGGCCTCTTCATCAAGGGTTCCACAATCACGAATGGAGATCATCCGAAGTCTGGACGGCTTGCTCTTCGAGGACACAAAGCCGCTGCTAAGCTCCGTGACCGATTGAAAGCAGCTTGCAAATCGGGCAAGTCACATTACGTCCTACTGTCGGTCAACCAGCCAAGTGGCGGCGCGAAGGGTCTTCACAAAGAACTGAAGGAGAGCGCGCAGACTGCATTCAGATGTTGGGACCGCATTCTGGGGTGGCCCGGTGGGGCCGATCTCCTGCAACCCGACCATTGCTGGTACACGTACTGGCACGGCGATCTGGACCGCTTCTTCAACAAGGACGACCTCATAGCCGGCTACGTGCCTGTCAAGAAGGCGTCATAAAGCGGGCAGAGCGAACGCTCTTGCCAAGTGCGCGGTCTTGGTCTGAAGATAACATTTCAACCGGGGTAGCGGATGCCCATCCGAATCGCTGACGCCTCCTGGATCCAGGTCTTCTGTCCCGTACGGTAGTGAGTTCGCCATCGGGTGAAATAAATAATCAGTGTCAGATTTCTAACGCGCGCAAAAGCAAAAGTTACACTGCCACTAATTTAATTACCAGCCTCGCCGCGCTCAGCCGCGATTGCGTGGCTTCGTCTCAGGCGGCAGTCAATCGAGTTTGACGTTTGCTTCGCGGGCGACTTTCGCGAGGCGCGCCATGTTTTCCTGCAGAAACGCCGCGAACTCTTCGGGCGTGTTGCCGACGGGGAACTGGTTCAACTGTTCCAGCTTGGCTTTGACGTCCGGCGTCTGCACCGCGCCGGCGAAAGCCGCATGCAGGCGCTGTATGACCGGCCTGGGCGTTCCCGCCGGCGCCACCAAACCAGCGAAGGTCTGGACGTTCACCTGCGGGAAGCCGAGCTCCGCAAAGGTCGGCACGGCGGGCAGGGCCGGCAATCTTTTCGCGCTCGTCGCTGCAAGTCCCCGCAGCCGTCCATCCTGAATGAAGGGAATCGCGTTCGCGCCGATTACCAGTATCGAGACTTCGCCGGCGACCACGGCGGAAAGCGCGGGAGTCCCTCCCTTGTACGGAATATGCGCCATCTTCAAGCCGAAGAAAGTGCGGAACTGCTCGATCGCCAGATGCCCCGCGCTGCCGCCTCCGGGAGATCCGTAGTTGAGTTTGCCGGGGTTGGCCTTGCCGTAGTCGACGAGCTCTTGCACCGTCCTCGCCGGCAAGGAAGACGGGACCATCAGTATCAAAGGCGCCGTTGCGAACAGCGTGACGGGCGCGAAATCTTTCAGCGGATCGTAGCCGGCGTCATTCAGCAGCGCGGGATTGATGATGAATGCAGGATCCATAGCACCGAGGGTGTATCCATCGGGACTCGCAGTCTGGACTGCGCGCGTTCCGATCAGCGTGCCGCCCCCGGCCCGGTTGTCGACGATCAGCCGCCAGCCCAGCATCTCCGTGACCTTGGCTTGCGCGACCCGCGTGGTGATATCGGTGCCGCCGCCGGCGGCATACGACACGATGATGCGGATGGGCTTGGCGGGAAACTCCTGCCCGCGCGCATCCTGCCCGGCCAATGCGGCGGCGGCGATTGCGACCGCAAGCACACACATACTATGAACTCTCATTGCTTTCCTCTCTGTAACGACTCGGCCCGCAAAAATAAATCTAACCGTGCATCTTACTTTTTAGTAACAGCTGCCAGCAGCCGCTTGACGAATTCGTCCACGACCTTAGGATTGGGGTCGATCCAGCGCACCACCGCCACGACATCGTTTTCGCGATCGACGTAAATCATGTTGCGGCCGTTACCGGTATGCATGAATGCGCTCGCCGGCGCGCTGGGCAGCAGCTTCAGGTCGAGGTTGTTATACCAGTTCATGAACCCATACGAAGGCTGGGCCGGCGTGGGCGTAAGCGCCCAGTCGACCCACTGCCGTGACATCAGCTGGCGGTCTTTCCACTTGCCGTGGCGAAGCGTGAGGTAACCGAACCGCCCCATATCGTACGCATTAATGAACATGCCGCCGCCCCAATGCCCGCCGCCGGTCACCGATTGCACGGCAATTCCATCCAGCACGATCCACGAATTTTCGTATCCGAACCAGCGCCAGGTGTTCGACGCTCCGATGGGATCCATGATGTTTTCTTTCAGCACCTGCGGCAGCGGGCGCCGCCAGACATTGAGCGCGGCAAGCGCCAACGCATTTACGCGCGTGTCGTTGTAGGTATAAACAGTACCCGCTTTGTTGCGCGGCCGTGTCAGCCATTGTTCCGGTTTGGGCCCCGGCCGGTCGGCCCAGTCAGGCTTGCCCCACAGCGCTCCTTCCCAGTCGCTGGTCTGTCGCAACATATGGTTCCACGTGATCGTGCGGTTGTGCGGTGTCTCAAACAGATACAGGAAATCGGAAGTGCCGAGCTTGTCGGAGTTGTTGCCCGTCGGGGTCGGGTTGTAGAGCTGTATCGGAGCGACGTACTCTCGCACCGTGTCGTCCAGGCTCTTGATCATCCCGCGGTCGTAGGCGATTCCGATCACGCTCGAAAGCATGCTTTTGGTCACGCTGTGGGTCATATCCACCCGCAACGGCTCGCCCCATTCAGCGACGATATAACCCTTGTGAATAACCACGCCCGTCAGATCGCCGCGGTCTTTGATGGGCCCGATGGCATATCCAAACGGCTCGCGGCCGAAGGTCTGGTAGTGGTTGAGAGTCAGATCGCGGGGATTCTTGACTTCGTTGGCGATGGCAAAGTCGATTGCTTCTTTGAGCAACTGGGGATTGATGCCGGCTTCGGCAGGAGTCTTGCGTTGCCACTCGGCATCGGGGTAATAAACAGCAGGCGATTTTTGTTTTGTTTGAGCCGCAGCCCAAGACGGAATTAGAGCCAATACAAGCACGAGCACGCTAAGGCGTAGACGGATCATGGGGAACTCGCTTTCAGGGCCAAATTAAAAATGACGGACAAATAATCAGGGTCGCCTATGGCGCCGGCGCCGGGCTTGCTGATGTGTACGCTCGATTCACAGGTGTCGGACCTTTTCGGCACGATGACAAGCGCGATCGGCCGGCCGGCATCTTCGGTCGCAAGGTGACGCTCCACATGGGACGTGATCGGCAAGCCTATGTATTGCTTCCCATCATTCCGTCCAGGTAAATACCCCGCCTGAACTCTGCATCACGCCATACCGGCGAAAGCCGGTATCGTCCATTTTCAACAAGCTGCTAAGCCATCAATCCAGTTGCACGCCGATCTGCTTGATGACCTTCTGCCAGCCCGCGGCATCCTTCGCCAGGAACGCGGCGAATTGCTCCGGCGTATTCGGGACGAATTCGCCCCCGAGATTCGCCAGCATCCATTCTTTCATCTGGGGCGCGCCCATGGTGCGTCCGATTTCCGCATTGAGCTTGTTCACGATCGCTTTCGGCGTTGCGGCCGGCGCAAACATGCCTGCCCACAAATTGGCTTCGACCTGGATCCCGGATTCGAGCAATGTCGGCACGTCGGGAACGGCCGGCGATCGCTTCGCACTGGTCACTGCGAGCCCGCGCAGTTTTCCCTGTTTGACGTACACCTGCCCGTCGAGAATATTGTTGATCCCATAGGCGTGCTCGCCGGAAGCGAGCGCGACCATCGCGGGCACCGAGCCTTTGTACGCGACCGGCACGGCCTTGATGCCCGCGGCGGCATTGAACATCTCCGTGGCAAGATGCGCGCCGCTGCCCATCCCGACCGTTGCATACGTGAGCTCGCCGGGCCGTTTGCGCGCCAGCGCGACGAGCTCGGCGACGTTTTTCACCGGCAACGACGCCGAGGACACGAGATAAAACGGGTACAAAGTGCAGTTGATGATCGGCGCAAAAGCCTTTTCGGGATCGTAACTGAGGTTGCGATATTCGAATCCCGCCGTGTACGTGCTCATCGAATGCATGATGAGCGTGTAGCCGTCAGGCGGGCTTTTCGCCACCAAGGCGGCGGCGATGGTGCCGGTCGCGCCGGGCCGGTCTTCCACGACGAAGAGTTGCCCATGGATGTCATTGAGCTTTTGCGCGATCAGCCGCGCCTCCACATCGGTGGAGCCGCCCGCGGCGAACGGCACGATGATCTTCACGATCTTGTTGGGATAGTCCTGAGCTGCAACCGGAAATGCCAGCAAGACCAGCAGTAAGCTTAACAGGCGTTTCATATCATCCTCCTCACCGGCGAATACGCAATCGACGCATCGATGCTCGCGCACGCTGCGCAGTGCTCGTGGTTGTGTCGACAGCACGCTCATGATAAGCACGCAGTATGGCGGCCGCAGATCACATTTACTTTATCCGGAGTCAAACGATTTGTCGATGGCCGGTTTCACAGTTGGTTTGTCTTACTGCAGCTGGAGCCCGATGTCCCGGACGAGTTTGCCGTATTTCGCATAATCGCTCTTGATCGTCGCCGCAAAATACTCNNATACTCCGGCGTTCCGGTGTCGATAACGAATCCGGCCGCGGTTATCTTTTCCCTCACGTCGGCCAAGCCCATTGCGCGGTTGATTTCCTGGTTGAGCAGCACGATCACCTCGCGGGGCACGGCGGCCGGCGCGACAAAACCAAACCAACCGCGCGACTCGTAGCCTGGCACCGTTTCGGCAATCGTGGGGACATCGGCGATTTGCGGCAGCCGCATCGGATTGGTAGTGCCCAGCATCCGCAGCTTGCCGGAACGCACGTGTGGCGCCGCTCCCGCCAGGGTGGGCATCGAAGCATCCACCTGCCCACTGATCAAGTCCGTGATGCTTGGCGCAAGGCCCTTGTAAGGTATGTGCAGATAGGTGAAACCCGCCTGCACGCGCAGCAGCTCGAACGAAAGATGCACGAACCCGCCCTCACCGTTCGAGGCGAAGGTGAGCTTGCCGGGATTGGCCTTGGCGTAGCTGATCAAGTCCTTCACGTCCTTGAATGGTGAGCTTGGATGCACAACGAGCACGAGACCATTGGCCACCAGCGACGCAACCGCCGCGAAATCCTTGACCGGATCGTAGGCAGGCTTCCGCTGGATATGCGGCGCTATGACCAGATTACCGCCCTGCCCGAGAGCGATC
>PLYS01000056.1 GCA_003153455.1 Betaproteobacteria bacterium
TTGCATGCCCGGCTTGAGCGCCATGTAATCGAGGGCGGCGGCGATCTCCGCGCGCTTGGTTTCGTCGTGTGAATCGAGCGGATCGGGAACATGCGATGTCACCGGCAACGCATGCTCCGGGCTGGTACCCCAGGTCACCATCGGCGCCAGTTGCGACGCATCCAGCGCAACCATCTTATCGAATGTCGCGCCGGCATCGGTTGGCAGCGTCTTCCAGTACGCAAGCGCTTCATCCCACGCTGTCCCTTCGGGCGCGAACGGCCGGTTCGCAATGTAAGCGAACGTGGTTTCGTCCGGCGCCACCATGCCGGCGCGCCCGCCCGCCTCGATCGACATATTGCACACCGTCATGCGCGCTTCCATGCTCATTGCCGCAATCGCGGAACCCGCGTACTCGATCACGTGGCCGGTCGCGCCGTCAGCGCCGATCCTGGCAATGATGGCGAGGATCACGTCCTTCGCTGCCACCCCGAAACCAAGTTTCCCGTCGACCGTAATCCGCAGCATCTTCGGCTTGCGCTGCCACAGCGCCTGTGTCGCCATGACATGCATTATTTCGGAGGCGCCGACGCCGAACGCGAGACAGCCGAATGCGCCGTGCGTCGAGGTGTGGGAATCGGCGCCGACGATCACGAGCCCGGGCTGCGTGATGCCCTGCTCGGGCGGCACGATGTGAAGTATGCCTTGCCGCGGATCGTCGATGCCGAACAATGTGATCCCGTGGCGTGCGGTGTTGGCCTCGAGCTGCATCACCATGTTGCGGATCTCAGGCACAGCGATGCCGGCAACGCCCTTGTCGCGTCCGGTTGTCGGCACGTAATGATCGGCGAAGGCAAGAACTTGTTGCGGCCGGAATACGGCGCGCTGTTGCGCACCGAGCGCTGCAAACGCATGCGACGAGCCTTCATGAATCAACGCGCGGTCAACATAGAGCAGAGCTTCGCCCTCCTCCACCGCGACCACGTGGCGGCCCCAGATCTTGTCGAACATCGTTTGTACGGCCATCATCGCCCTTCCCTGATCATCCAGGAGTTTGTCGGACTTAGCCCCGACAAACTCCTAATCTAACAGCTTTCGCGTCTGGCTGGGATGCCTGCAAACGCACCTCCGACTGTTCAATGCAGAATTGCACGAGAGCCTTGTCTGGCGTAACGTAGGAATCAGGGGAAGCGATGACCCAGTATGATTAAGGTAATAGTGAATAGCTGGACGAAAAGTGTCGACTAATCCGTCAACTATCGACTAACTTTACTTCGTGCGAGCGCGCCGCAAGCGTCGTATCATCTTTGACCAAAGGTATCGGCTGATTGGCACGCAAGTCTAAGAAGGATTCAAAAAAAGCGAGTACGTATGGAGCGAACAAGAAAACAACTTAGATCCAGCGCACGTCGCAAATATCTTCTCGCTCTTGGAGAGTTTGTTGACGGTTATTCCTTTACAGAGGCCGTGTGGCATTGGGCTCTTCGCAAATGGGCGGGGATAGATCAAAACATTACTCGGGCAATGACAGGCGGAATACGTGGGGGAGAAGTACTTAGCGCGCTAAAAAGGATACTAAAGGTTGTAAATATAGATAAGACAATAAACCAAGAGATATCTTCCCTCATTGAGCAATTCAACACCATATCTGAATTTAGGGATCGCCTCATTCATCGCGGGGCACATTACGATCCAGATTTTTCAAGACTAATTTCCACCAATGAATACTATTACAAAGTCCGAGAAGATTTTGAATCTCTCACGTTTGGAATAAGCGATATTGAGAATGCACATAATGACGTGGTAATGATCGGGCTTCGTCTGATCCTTTGTGCTCTCCCGGAGGATAGTTCTGGTGCGGAACAACTGAAGAAGAATGTAATGAAATGGACGCATGCGCCATGGCGTTATAAACGTCTGCGGCCAGACACTCCCAATCTGGCCTCCAAGGTAAAAGAGGACTCCAAAACGCGAGCACCTGCCTCGCGCGTAGGCGCATCCGATAACCGGGTCGGACCAGCGCAAAGTATTGATCTTGTGACACAACGCCGTAAGATAAGGGCAATTCAAACACTTAGCGGTCCATTTTTGTAGATGAAGCGCACGCTTTAAGGAGAGGAGCGACGCCCTGCGCCCACCGCCATTTCCTACCCCATGTTGGTAGCCGGGAGTACGTCGAAAAGGTCAAAATTGAATAGGAGACGGCGATGCAATTCTTCTTCTACTGCCGTGACAGGGCGGGCGTCGGCGAGACGCGACGAGCGCTGTTGAAGGAGCACTGGGCGTTCATGCGTCGTTACGTCGACGCAATGATCGCACGCGGTCCCACCATGTCCGCCGACGGCAAGGCGGTGACGGGCAGCATGCACATGGTCGACCTTCCCGACGCCGACGCCGCGCGGGTTTTCGCCAATGACGACCCGCTGGCCAAAGGCGGCGTGTTCGAAAACATCATGGTGCGCCGTTATCACAACGTGCTAGGCCGTACCATGTGGCAGTTCGGCGGCGCTCCGAAGAACCCGCGCTTTCTCTTCATCGGTGAAGCCCAGCGCTGCATCTCCGAGAAGATTCGGGATCTGCTCGACGCACAACGTGATTATCTCGGCCACGCGGACCGCGCGGCCCGAGTCATCCTGTTCGGTCCCCTACTCGGCGCAGACGGCGAAACATGGGAGGGAACGGCGATGCTGCTAGAGACGCCGGATACCGCCGCTGCCGAAGCGCTCGTTCTAGGCGATCCCGCGGCCTCATCGAAGCTGTACGCTCACGCCGAGCTGCGTCCCTGGCGCTTTGGTGGCGAGGAGAACCTCCAGGATCTCGTTGCCCGGAATTGATGCTGGGTGGCCGATCCTAACGCAAAGTCGGCTCGCGACGGTTCTTGCTCTAAGCACTGCCCCCGAAGCGTTTGATCGCGTCGCGATCGAACTTTAGGCCAAGGCCTGGCCGGTTGCGCAGCGGCGCGTTGCGGAGTTCGTCGCCTAGCGAAAGATGAAGGCCGTGATGTCACGCTCTGACCACGGCTAGTTCTTCTCGGGTGCCTGCCGCCAACCGCTTATGCGGCGCGCCTAGAGCGGCTTTGGCGCGCCATTGAGGCAGCGCCGTAACGTGTGGGAGTGAGGATCGATATCGATACGCTTGTCTGGTCGACGACGAATCTGATTGCGGCGCTGATACTTCCGCCGGGCGTGTTTTTCTTGCTGCTAGCCGCAGGGCTTCTCTGGGGCCGAAAGCACTGTTGGGCGCACTGGCTCGCTGTTGGGTCGCTGGTTGCGTTCCTGTTGCTCACGCTCAATGTGGTGGGATATGCGCTGGTGCGGCCGTTCGAAGATCGCTGGCCTCCGCTCGACGTGCAGATCGCCAAGGGCCTTGCGCCCGAGCAGGCGATGATCGTGGTGCTCGGGGCCGGAAGAACGCTCGGTGCGCTCGAATACGCCGAGCGCGAGACGCTCGCTGCCCCTTCAATCCGCAGGACTATTTATGCAGCACAGTTATCGGCGAAAGCGGGGCTGCCGCTGGCGGTGTCCGGTGGCAAGCCGAACGGTGGCATGCACGGCGAGGCAGTGCTGATGAAGAATCTCCTGGAGACCGGGTTCGGGCAGCGCGTGGCGCTGGTGGAAGACGCCAGTTTCGATACGCGCCAGAACGCCCTGTATACGGCGAAGGCGCTGGCTGGGCGCAATATCCGCACGGTGGTGCTGGTGACCGATGTGTTTCACATGTCCAGGGCGGCGCTCGCGTTCGAAGCCGCGGGGCTGAAGGTAGTGCCGGCGCCGATGCATTTTCGGGCCTCGGCGCCGCTGCGCCTCACCGATTTCCTTCCCTCGGTGGAAGGGCTGGAGCTCTCGCGGCAGGTGCTGCGGGAGTGGGTGGCGATGTTGTGGTATCGGGTGACGGGGGCTGTTGGCGGCGCGTGAGATTCGTCGTCGTGGTGTCATCCTGAGTGTGCAGCCCGAAGAGTCTCATCGTGCCGAGTGGAGGCAGGAGCAGCTATCCCGCGACCGTGCATGCAGTTGCCCCGCCCTCCTGGCTCAGCACGCACTGGCTCCTCAGCCAATTCGCCAAGACCCGGTCGGTCGCGCATCGGCGCTATGCCGCGTGCGACAAGACAAGCCGGTGCGCGATGCGGCAATGTGCCGGGCGTGCCTGGAATACGCTTACACTATGGCAGCGGTAGCGCGCGTGGCGGGTGTACACTATTCGTCGGCGAGCAAGGTCATCAAGGGGAAAAGATAAAAACTGTGATGTCAAGAAACCGAACCGGATGAGCAGAGAAAGTAATCCAGCACCGCAAGCGGCTCATGCACCACACGCGCCGCTGACCGCCTATTACGCCAGCGAGCAGGAGCGCGCCGGCTTCATTCGGCGGATGTTCGATAGCACCGCAGCCGACTACGACCGCATGGAGCGCATCCTCGGTTTCGGCAAAGGTTCCTCGTATCGCGGTGAGGCGCTTGAACGTGCCGGTCTGCGNNGGGTGTATCCCTGCTCGAAGGGACGGCCGAAGCCATTCCTTTCGCGGATGCCAGCTTCGATTTCCTCAGCATGGGCTACGCTTTGCGCCACATCGGCGACCTCTCGATCGCCTTCCGCGAATTCCATCGCGTGATGAAGCCCGGCGCGCGCCTGTGCCTGCTCGAAATCACCCGGCCGGAGAAAGGCATCGGTGGCGCGTTGATCAAGGCCTACATGAAACGCGTCGTACCTGTGCTGGCCCGCATCGTCGGCAGCGCGAAGGGCACCGGCCTGCTGTGGCGCTATTACTGGGACACCATCGAGGCTTGCGTGCCTCCCGATCAAGTGCTCGCCACCCTCGAATCGGTCGGCTTCGTAGGCGTGCGCCGCCATATCGAAACCAAGGCGCTGAGCATTCTCGCGGAATACCAGGCCAGTAAGCCGGGGTGATTGCGCTGTAGGGCTGGGCAATGCCGGAGAAAAAAGCGGCCATGGCGGCAACCGTCCTCTACGATGGATCATCAAGCAGGTTGCCGAATAAGGCGTATGAAACCGCTTCCCGC
>PLYS01000249.1 GCA_003153455.1 Betaproteobacteria bacterium
GCTTGAACAGCGAGGCGCCGGGATAGACCTGGACATCCAGGTCGACGCCCGCCGCTTTTGCGTCGCGAGCGACCATCTGCACCATATCGTCGCGCACGTCGCCCTTGCCGCCGGGAAACTGGTGCGAGGCGCGCAATACGGCCGGTGCCGCCAGAACCGAACCGGCCAGCGCCGCGGTCGCCAGCGTGGCCAATATGCCAATCCGCTTGAAGTTCGTCATGTGTACCTCCTCCAGAATCGTTGATCGAATGCGATTTATTGTCTGCGTGGTTCGCCGCGACGATTTCGCCGCCTGCGACCGCGCTGCCGTATTCTAATCCTCCGTGGGCAGCGGAACAAACTGCGAGGATATTCGCACCGGACCGTGCTGTTGCAGCAGGCTGGGTCAAGGGTTGGCGCGTCGGTGTAATCCATGCCTTATTATCTGCGCGCTCGCCCACGCTACAATTGCGTGATAATAGCGACTGGGTGTCTCTTATTCTGAAACGGCCTTCAGGCCACAAAGAATGCAGAGTTCACAAGGCAAGTCTTTGGTTGCGAACGGCTGACAGATGACGACAGGGAACGAACTGAAGACCCAGGTGCACGTGCTGATGTTCGACCTTTATGGCACGGTGGTCGATATGCAGGGAGGGCTGGCCGAAGCGGTTGCTCCGTATCTCAAAGTCAAAGGCTGGAACGGCCGTCCGGACGCGCTCGTGACATGGTGGCGCCGCACGCACTTCGAGAACTCGATGATCGACGCGTTGCTGCACCGCGAGCACACGCCTTATCGCGAGATCGGCCGCCGCGCCCTGACTTACACCCTCGAGCGTGCCGGTATTGCGCACACGCAGGACGAAGTCAAGCAACTGGTTGCGCAGATCGAAACGCTGCGTCCATTTCCTGACGTCGTCGCAGCGCTCACCGCATTAAAGCAGCGCTACCAACTCGCAATTTTGTCAAACGGCGATCCCGACATGCTCGATAATGCGCGCCCGTATCTCGGCGTCGAATTCGACCACATCATTTCGGTGGCCGCTGCGGGCTCGTTCAAGCCGCACGTCGCGGCCTACCGTACAGCAGCTGAGCTCGTCGGACTCGCGCCCGATGCAATTTTGTTCGTCGCCAATCACGCATTCGATTGCGTCGGCGCCAAGGCGTACGGCATGCGCACCTGCTTCATCGATCGACGCAAGCGGCCGTTCGGTCAGTGGCCGTATCAGCCTGACCTGATCGTTTCCGATTTCAAGGAACTGGCAGATCGGTTGGCCTGACGGCCGACGCGGTGGGGAGAGAGGCGAGAGGCGTAAATGAGTGAATATTACGAATAGGGTTGACAAGCCATTTCCGCTCGCCGTTACTTCTTGGCATCGTCGATGCGTCCGATCGCTTTGACCGCCCCGCCCAGGCGCCGGTAATCGGCGTCGAAAAACTTTTTAAACTCCGGCGTGTCCCGGTAGTCAATTAGGACTTGCACCTTGGTCATCATGTCCTGAAACATGGGGTCCGCCACCGATTTTCTGATCACTTCACGCAGCTTGTTGAAAGTCGGTTCCGGAACGCCCGCGGCTGTGAACAGACCGACCCACAGATAGGCTTCGACATCGTAGCCGGTTTCCTTCAGAGTCGGTACTTCCGCTAACAACGGGGAGCGCTTGAGGCTCGACAGCGCCAACGTGCGCAGCTTGCCCGATTTTACGTGCGGGTATACCGCCGCCAATCCTTGCATGGTGACGTCCACGTGGCCGCCAAGCAACTGGATGATTGCGGGCCCGCCGCCGGTCGTCGGCACGTGACGCATTTTGAGGCCGGCGCTATCGAGGAACATTGCCAAGGGTACGTGGGTAATGCTGTATGGGCCTGAAGACGAGAATGACATTTCTCCCTGCTTGGCGTTGGCTGCGGCGATCAGATCTTTTACCGATTTGATCGGGTTTTCGGTTTGCACGCATAAAGTCAGGGGATCGGCGCTCAGCAACGCTATGGGGGCGATCTGCTCGAGCGAGTAGGGCGAGTGAATTCCGAAAAGTTTGTCTTTTTCTATTGCGAGATAGATGTTTGGCGTGGTGACGAGCACGCTGTAGCCGTCAGGCGGCTGATTGGCCACATAGGCTGTGCCTGACGCCGCGGTCGCGCCGGGCTTGTTGAGAACCGGCGCCGGCTGCTTGTACAGCTTCTCGATCACCGCACCCAACGGCTGGGCGTGGATTTGATTCATTCCGCCCGGCGGATTCGGCACGATGAGGTTGATCCCGCGCGAAGGAAAATCCTGCGCGTGGCCGCAAATCGCGGCAATACTCAGGATCACAGCAAGCAACAGACTTTTCATGGTTTCTCCACTTTCACATTTTTTCCGGGGGCGGTTTTGCCTAAGGAGCTTGTCGGGCGCAAGTCCGACAAGCTCCTAGGGACACCGTAACTCTCCCGGCCGGGCAATGTCAACCCGCCCGCGCCCGTGTACGATGTTGGCAATCCGGGCGTTCTCCGTTAGCCTAACAGCTCGCGCGTGTTAAATACCACAAAGACCCGCCGGATTCTCTACCAAGGAAAAAAATGCTCAATCTTGTGGCAAGACTGCCGGTCGCGGGCCAAAAAATGTTTGCGCACCAGTAACGTGCCTTCCATAGACGTCACGCGTGACGGCGACATCGCGACTGTCGCGCTTAACAATCCCGGCAAGCTCAACGCGCTGACGGTTGCGATGTGGCAGCAGCTCGCACGTGCGATGCGTGAGTTGTCAGTGGACGATAACCTGCGCTGCATCGTGCTGCGCGGCGCCGGCGATGATGCCTTTGCAGCAGGTGCTGACATCGCGGAGTTTGCGTCGGCACGCAACAACTTTGCGCAGGGCAAGATTTATCACCTCGAATACGTATTCGGCGCGCTGCAGGCGGTCGGCGAATGCCGGCACCCAACGGTGGCGCTGATCAGGGGGCCGTGCGTCGGTGGCGGGCTCGAAATCGCGTGCCAATGCGACTTGCGCGTGTCGGGAAGCTCCGGGCGTTTCGGCGTGCCGATCAACCGGCTCGGCTTCGCGATTGCTTACGGCGAGCTCGCCGGGCTGCTTGCGCTTGCCGGCCGCGCAGTGGCAGCGGAAATCCTGCTCGAAGGCCGCGTATGGGATGCGGACGAAGCAATGGCAAAGGGATTGCTCTCGCGCGTTGTGCCCGACGACAAGGTCGAGCAGGAGGCGTATGCAACCGCGCGCCGCATCGCCGATGGCGCGCCGCTGGTCGCGCGTTGGCACAAGCGATTCATCCGGCGCCTGATGCCGCAGGCGGCGCCGCTGACCGCAGCGGAGATCGACGCCAACTTCGATTACTTCAACACCGAGGACTATCGCATTGGTTACGACGCTTTCATCAACAAGAAGAAGCCGAAGTTCGTCGGCAGGTAGCCGTTTCGAGTATGCTGCGCAAATCCGTATCAGCGTTGCGGATTTCGTCGCGCGCGGCATCGGTATCGCGCGCGCACGCCGTCTGCGCGGCACGCGGCCCGGCTTCGAGCGGGTGGTGTGGCAGCAGATGGCGGAGCTCGGCTGGCTCGGCATCCTGGTGCCGGAAAATTACGGCGGGCTCGGCCTCGGCTGCACCGAGATGGCGATCGTCGCCGCAGGCGCGGCGCGTGCGCTGGCGCCGGAGCCGCTGACGGCCGCAGCGGTGCTCGCTGCGTTCGCAATTGAGCGCGGCGATAACGCAAGCCTCAAACGCGAGTTGCTCGAAGCGCTGGTGGCCGGCAAGCTGATTCCGGCGCTCGCCTGGCAAGAGCGCGCGGGAACGCTGGATGCCGGCGTAGTCGCGGCGCGAGCCGAACCATTCGAGGCGGCGTTCAAGTTGAACGGCACAAAAAACTTTATCGCAGGCGCCGCGGGTGCCGACGGTTTCGCGGTGTCGGCGCAGACGCGCGACGGCGTCGCGCTGTATTGGGTCGCCGCTCATGCGAACGGCGCCACGCTCGAATTGGAGCCGCTCGCTGACGGCCGCTTCATGGGCCGGCTGCGGTTGTCTGACGTGGTCGTGTCCAGGGATTGCATGATCGCGTCGCCTGCAACTGCAGGCGCGGCGCTGCAGGCGGCGCTCGATACCACGCTGGTGATCGCCAGCGCGGAATTACTCGGCGTGATGAACCGCGCGCTCGATATCAGTATCGATTACATGAAGACGCGCGTCCAGTTCGGCAAGCCGATCGGCAGTTTTCAGGCGCTTGCGCATCGCGCGGTCGATCTCCATATCCAGCGCGAGCTGTCCTCTGCGGTGCTCGACGACGCGGTCGCGCTGTTCGACTCGGATGCCGACACGGCGCGGCGCGGCGCGATGGCAAGCCGCGTCAAAGCGCGCTGCTCGGAGGCCGCCCTGCGTATCACGCGCGAAGCGATCCAGATTCACGGCGCGATCGGTTTCACCGACGAATACGACGCCGGGCTTTATCTGAAGCGCGCGATGACGCTTTCAGCGTGGCTCGGCAACGGCGCATTGCACCGCCGCCGCTATGCGCAGCTCGCGCCCGCCGCCGCCGACTGAAAAACCCGATATTGCCTTTCGATGGGGAGGGTTGAATGCAAGACTGGAACGGGTTGACGGACGAGGCGTTCCGCGCCGAAGCACGCGCGTTCTTCGAGCGGCACTACCCGCAGCACTTGTGCTACATCCTGCGTCGCGCGCGCTGGAGCGAGATGCGTGATTGGTATCTGACGTTGTCCCAGCATGGTTGGATCGCGCCGAACTGGCCGCGCGAGCATGGCGGCATGGGTCTTGATGCGGGCAAGCTGATGATCCTATTCGAGGAGCAGGAGCGTTACGGCGTGGCGCGCGTGCCCGACCATGGCATCGTGCAGGTAGGGCCGATCCTGATGAAGTACGGCAGTGACGAGCAGAAGCAATACTACCTGCCGAAAATCCTTGCCGGCGAGCATTTGTGGGCGCAGGGATATTCCGAGCCCAACGCCGGCTCAGACCTTGCGAACCTCGCCACCTCCGCCATGCCCGACGGCACTGACTTCATCGTCAACGGGCAGAAAATCTGGACCACGCTGGCGCACGATGCGACCCACATCTACCTGCTGGTGCGAACCGACAAGCAGGCGAAAAAACAGGAAGGCATCAGTTTCTTGCTGGCTGACGCCAAAGCGCCGGGCATCACGATCCGTCCGATACGCAACCTCGCCGGCCACGAAGAATTTTGCGAGGTGTTCTTCGAGAACGTGCGCGTGCCACAGGCCAACCTGGTCGGCGGCCTCAACCGCGGCTGGACCGTCGCCAAGGCGCTGTTGTCGTTCGAACGCGTCAACATCGGCAGCCCGCGCCGGCCGCAGTATGCGCTGCAGCGGCTCGCGCAACTGGCGCGGGCAAAAGGCCTGTTCGACGACCCCGGGTTCGTCGACAAATTCACCGCGCTCAGGCTCGATATGGCCGACCTCGCTTCGCTCTACAAGCGTTATGTCGAGATCGTGAAGCGCGGCGACGAGCTCGGCCAGGATGTCTCGATGCTGAAGATCTGGGCGATGGAAACCTGGCAGCGCATCACTGATTTATTGCTGGAGACCGCGCAGGAGTATGGCTGCATGCCGGGCGACCTCGACATCGACGGCGCTGCGGTCGATGTGCTGACCCCATTCTACTATGCGCTGCCGGCAACGATATACGGCGGTTCGAGCGAAATCCAGCGCAATATCCTCGCCAAATACGTGTTGCAACTCCCCTCGTAACAGCGGTCAGCGATCAGCATGATTCAGCGCTGCGCAGACGAGGCCCGGTTCCATCTGACATCGGGTCACTGAACGCTGACCGCTATGCAACCCGCATCGGCAGAATCACCATCTGCATGCCCTTCAGATGCAGCCGGTGCTGCATCGAGAGCGCGGTCTCGTTGTGCAGCCAGCGCGTGAACAGATTGTCATGCTCGAAGATGAGTTTGCTGGCGAAGCACACGTTGTTGGGGTAGTCCTTCGCCACTATCTCGGTGAGTTTGCTGAGTTCTTCCACCGGGTCGGTGCCGAAGCCGATGTGCGAGGTCGCGGCGAGACCATGGCTGTGGCAGAAATTGACGTAGTAGCGCAGCGAGTTTTCGAGCGTGTATTGCAGCGTGCGCAACGCGCCCTTGCCGTCGTAACTCTGCGCGTCGACTTCACCAATGCTCAGAAACACGAAGTTCTTGAAGTGGCCGGGGAACAGCCGCTGCACCCACAGCAGCGCATGCATGCCGACGCCGCGGTTCTTGCCGACGAAAAACACCGCGGTCGGCGCGAGCGGGTCCAGCGCCGGCGGATTGGGAACGTCCGGCACCACCGTGGGGGACGCGAACACCTTGTCGATCTTGAGCAGTTGCGCGCGCGTTTCGTTGTAATGCCAGCGGATCGCCAGGCAGATGCCTATCACGACACTGGTAATTAGCACCGTTTCCCAGCCGCCTTCGGTGAATTTTTCGACCAACGACACCACCAATATGCTGGAGGTGACCGCCAGGCCGACCAACGACAGCGTCAGCCGCGCGCGCCAGTCTCTGTAGGAACGCCGGTTGCGCCACCAATGCACGGACAAACCGAGCAGCGACATCGAAAAAGTGAGAAACACATTGATGCTGTAGAGCACCACCAGCAGCGCCACCCTGCCTTGGCTCCAGATCAGGATCAGCAGCGCGGCAGCGCCCATTAGCGCAATACCGTTCTGAGTGACAAGCCGGCTCGATAGTTGCCGGAACTGGCGCGGCACCCACGAGTCCGCAGCCATGTTGGCCATTACCGCGGGCCCGCCGAGAAGGCCGGTGTTGGCGCCGACCAGCAGCAGACCGGCCTCGAGCGCGAGCACCGTGGCGAGCGCCGCCTGCGATATCCACCCCTCGCTGATGCCGAGATCGCCGATGATCGCTTTGAACGTCACGGCATTGAGTGTCTGGCCGGGTACTGGCTGCACTTCCCACAACAAATACAGCAGAATGATGCCGCCGGCGGTAAACGCGAGCGAAGTCGCCATGTAGAACATCGTCCACTTGCCGGTCGCCACGCGCGGCTCGGCGAGCGTGTTGACGTTATTCGACACCGCCTCGAGGCCGGTATAGGTGCCGCCGCCGAGCGAGTAGGCGCGCAGGAACAGCGCCGCGACGAACACCCCACCCATCTCGCGGCTCAACGCGGTCGCATCCGCAACCGAATTCGGAATCAGCTGCGGCAGGCTGCCGGCATGGGCAAAGATTCCATAGAGGATCAAAAACACGTGGCTGATGAAAAAGCCGAGGAAGATCGGCAACAGCACGGCGATCGATTCCTTCATGCCGCGCAGGTTAAGTGTCAGCAGCAGCAGGATCAGGGCGATTTCGGTCGCCACCTTGTAGATCTGGGCGGCGACCGGCAGCAGGCTGAACAGCGCATCGACGCCGCTGGCAACCGAAATCGCGATCGTCAATACATAATCGACGATCAGCGCCGCGCCCGACACCAGCCCGGCATGCGGACCGAGCAAATTGGTCGCGACTTTATAGCCTCCGCCACCGTTCGGAAACAGCTCGATGACCTGGTTGTAGGCGAGCGAGATGATGAATACCGTTGCAGCGGTTACGATTGCCAGGTAAACACCGAGTTGGGTGTGATCACCGAGCGCGAGAAAGGCTTCTTCCGGACCGTAACACGATGACGACAAACCGTCGGCACCGAGTCCGACCCACGCCAGGAACGCGATCAGCACAATATGGCGGCGCGTCTCGGGATTCAGCGGATCGCGTGGTGCGCCGATAATCAGGCGATGCAGGGTCTTGAGCAACTGGGATCGGAGCTTACGAGGAGTGGGTGGCGGGACCCGGCGGCGCGCCGGCGATTGAAATCCGGACTTGCAGGCTTCATGATAGCGTAGTTCCGACCCCGGAACCAAATCGGAGGGATAATGAAACAGCCGATCCATACCGCCGCGGCGCCGCAGGCGATAGGCACTTACTCGCAGGCGATACGCTGCGGCGAAACCGTGTACCTGTCGGGCCAGATCGGGCTCGATCCGGCGACCATGCAGCTGGTCGAAGGCATCGACGCG
This sequence comes from Betaproteobacteria bacterium, assembly GCA_003153455.1. Taxonomy (GTDB): domain Bacteria; phylum Pseudomonadota; class Gammaproteobacteria; order Burkholderiales; family SG8-41; genus PALSA-1004. Next base: position 7,998 of record PLYS01000249.1, read on the forward strand.
CAGATTCATCGCGTGTTCCAGAACCTGCAGGCGGTGGCGGCCGAGGCCGGCTGCAGCCTCGATCACGTGGTGAAAGTCACGGTGTACCTGGCCGACCTTTCGCACTTCGCGCGCGTCAATGAGATCATGTCGACCTACTTCAAGCAGCCCTATCCCGCGCGCGCTGCGGTCGGTGTCGCCAGTCTGCCGCGCAGTGCGCTGATCGAAGTCGACGCGGTGCTGCATCTTGAGTGAAGGGTGAGCTCTCTCGCAGGCTTGAGCAAGGCGACGCTCGACAAGCTCGCCAAGCTCGGCATTTACCGCGATTTTGATCTCGTCCTGCACCTGCCGCTTAGATACGACGACGAGACACATCTTTACCCCATCAGCGAGGCGCCGCACGGCGAAGCCGTGCTGGTCGAGGGCACGGTCGTCGACAACGCGATAAAGTACCGGCCGAAACGCCAATTGGTGTGCACGGTCGAAGACGAATCCGGCGTGCTGGTGATGCGCTTCCTGAATTTCTACATGAGTCAGGTCAAGCAGCTCGCGCCCGGCACGCGCGTGCGCCTCTTTGGCGAAATCAGGCAGGGGTTCTTCGGAGAAGAGATGGTGCACCCGAAATATCGCGTCGTGCATGGGGATCTGCCTGTGTCCAGCACGCTGACGCCGGTTTATCCAACTACCGCGGGCCTGAGCCAGGTCAACCTGCAGCGCATGGTGCACGAGGCGCTGGCGGCAGGCGACTTGAGCGATACCCTGCCGCCAGAGCTGCTCGCCCAGCTCAAGCTACCGGCGTTTCGCGACTGCGTCGCCTTCCTGCACCATCCACCGCCCGCTGCCGAGCAGACGGCACTGCAGGACCGCTCGCACGCAGCGTGGCGCCGCATCAAGTTCGATGAACTGCTGGCGCAGCAGCTGTCGATGCGCATTCATTACGATCGCCGCAAAAACGTAAGCGCACCGCCGCTGCCGCCGAGGGGACAGCTCGCGCGTGCGCTGATCGAGCAGCTGCCGTTCAAACTTACGCGCGCCCAGCACAAAGCATTAGCCGAAATCCGCGCCGACCTTGCCCAGCCTCACCCGATGCAGCGCCTGCTGCAAGGCGATGTCGGCAGCGGCAAGACCGTCGTGTCGCTGCTGGCAATGTTGGCGGCGCTGGAAACCGGACGTCAGGCCGCGCTGATGGCGCCGACGGAGATATTGGCGCGGCAGCACCTCGCAACGATCCAGCCGATCTGCGATGAAATCGGCGTGACCGTCGCCCTGCTGACCGGCCGGGACAAAGGCAAGGTGCGGAAGCAGACGCTGTCCGCCATCGCCGAAGGGAACATTCAGATCGTGATCGGCACCCACGCTCTGCTGCAGCCCGATGTCGTCTTCGCCGACTTGGCGCTGGTGGTCGTGGACGAGCAGCATCGTTTCGGCGT
>PLYS01000178.1:0-11907 GCA_003153455.1 Betaproteobacteria bacterium
GTCACCGACACCGATGCGGACTGCGAAGAGCAATTGCCCGCCGCGTCACAGGCTTGCACCGTGTAGGTGTATGTCGTCGAGGCCGTGAGCCCTGTATCGCTGTCGCTCGTCACATTGCCCAACGTCGCAATCAGGGACCCATCCCGATATACTTTGTAGGCCGTAACCCCGACGTTATCGGTGGAAGCAGTCCAAGCGAGATTTATCTGACTGGGGCTTACCGCCGTGGCGCTCAGTCCGGTGGGCACCGTCGGTGCCTGTGTGTCTGTCACCGTCACGGTGGCGCTGGCCGGGTTGCTGCTGCCAGCAGCATTGCTGCCAATGAGGGAATAGGTAGTGGTAACCGTCGGCGAAACAGTGCCGGCGGAAGCCGTCGCAGCAAAGCCCGTATTGGTCCAGGCATAGGAAGTAGCAGCCGGACTACACGTTGCCGTCAGGGTTGAAGTTTGACCGGCGGTGATCGTGCTGGGTAAGGCGGTCAGCGTGCATGCTGGCACCGTTATACCCGCCTGCGTGACGGTGAAGGTCTGACCGGCGATGGTCAAAGTTCCTATTCTCGAACTGCTGCTCGGATTCGCGGCCACCGCGTAAGCGACCGTGCCATTTCCGGTTTGGGAGGTGATCGTGATCCATTCGACATTGCTGGTGGCGATCCAGAAGCAGCCAGATGGGGATGTCACGGTCAGCGTGCCAGTGGTAGCGCTGCCCGTCACGGATTGGCTGGTGGGCAAGAGGGAGTAGGTGCAAGTCACCGTCGTGGCCGACGCGGCCGCACTCTGCGCAGAGCAATTGCCCGCCGCGTCACAGGCTTGCACCGTGTAGCTGTATGTCGTCGAGGCCGTGAGCCCTGCTGCGTCGCTGTAGCTCGTCACATTGCCCAACGTTGCAATCAGAACCCCACCCCGATACACCTTGTAGGCTGTAACTCCAACGTTATCGGTGGAAGCCGTCCAAGCGAGATTTATCTGCCAGGTGCTTGCCGCCGTCGCGTTCAGTCCGGTGGGTACCGTCGGTGACTCGTTGTCGGACCCGAATTCATAGGCGCCAATATCGACTGCCGTTCCCGGCGTCGGACGCGGATTGCCATCCAAGTCCGTCAGTAGCGCCTGACGGATGGGAGCGGCATCGTAGCCGAGCAAGAGATTAGCGAAGGTCGTTGAATTGGGATCGAGTCCTGCGTCGATGGCAAGCGACCCGGCGGCGAGTCGGAAATTGCCATTGGCCGCATCGACGAAGGGGGATGTTGCGCCCGGTGCGACGTTGCCTGCCATAAGCGGGGTACTGCCGGCGATGCCCGTGCTGGTGTCGATCAGATTGTTGTAAAGGTTGTAGGCCGAATTGGCATAGATGGCTGGTGTGGCGTGCCCATAAAACACGGAGTTGATGATTGAACTGGTCGATTCTATGTAAATAGCCGCACCCGAATCGGTCGCCGAATTGCCGCTGAAGGTATTGTTGGCAATAATCGAGGACGAAGAAGCGTATATCGCGCCACCGTTTGCGCTACCGTATCTGCTTCTGTTAGTCGCCGTGTTGTTGCTGAAGNNCGGCACTCCCGGATATCGCGCCACCATTTGTGCTACCGAACATGTCATACACACGGTAAATCGCGTTGCCGCTGAAGGTGGAGTTGATTACGGTTACGGTCCCATTCGAGTATATCGCGCCACCGCTACCGTCACCCACCGAATTGCCGCTGAAGGTGGAGTTGGTTACGGTCACGGTCCCATTCGAGTATATCGCGCCACCGTTAGTCGCCGTGTTGCCGCTGAAGGTGGAGTTGATTACGGTTACGGTCCCATTCCAGTATATCGCACCACCACCGCCAGACGTCGCCCCGTTGCCGCTGAAGGTGGAGTTGATTACGGTCACAGTTGCGGACCCGCTAGAATCGGAATCGTATATCGCGTTACCGCGGCCAACAAACATTACGTCAGAAAATACGAGGTTTGCATTGGAGGACTGTACGCCACGGAAGGCGCCAGATACAGTCAGCCCTCGCAGGGCGATTGCGCCGCAACTGCCGCCACACCCGATTACCAGAGGCGTTTCGCCGAAATAGGAGTTGCCAGCGAGTACCACCTGGTCGCGGGTAGTGCCATTCGCGCCCTGCAGCGTCAAGGTGTTGCTCTCGTTGGTGCCGAAAGCGAATGAACTATGTTGGCCGGTAAAGCCGTCGTAGGTGGAGTACGTACCCGCAGCCAGCACGATCACGTCATCCTCGCCGTTGGTGGCGGCAGTCGCCAATGCCGCACGCAGGCCAGCCGCATCGCTTACGTTGAAGGTGCCCGCCATGGCCGGCACTTGGAAGCACATGGCTGCGATAAACAGGACAAGAACGGCGGAGATCAGCCGTGGATGGACCGAAAGGCTCGGGCGGGGGGGTGGCGTGACACGGGCATGCGAGTTCATGGCGTTTGCTCCGGTCGAAATGTCGTGGTGAATGGGTTCTGGTGCCGGAACACAGCACGGGCGGCGGGGGTGCGTTTGATCTTGCCGTGGGAGTCGCGTGGAACGGCTGAACTGAAATTGCTGGCTACGTGACCGGGCTATGGGCATGACTTGAACCGCCGTGCCTGCCCTTAGCATTGGCAGTGGTCGGCAGGCATAACGCCAGCGACAGCCGTAGAGCAGGAACGAACCGCATGATCCTTACCCCTCCGGAAGGAAGCGACTATCTTACACTTACGGCGGGCTGGGGTCTGAAGTAGGTCAAACGTGGCGCGGTTCAGTGGTTAGCTCACCGCTTTTCTCCAGAGCTTCATGAAAAAATTTGCGACACACCCCCACCACCACTTCGCGTCATCCACGAGGATCGGTATTGAAAAGGCTGAACTCGCCGGTGTGAGGGTCGTGTACCTACCCCTGGCCTGTATGGGACCCATGAAACTCGATGCCGGGTTGCGCGTGGCCGCACCTTCGCAAAGCGATCACGCACCGCGCGCCGATCACGATGCAGCCTCCCGATCCTGATCCTGATCCACCACGCCGGCACCGGCAGGACGTTCGCCGTGGTAGCTTGGTTGTGCAGTAAAAGCGTCGGAGGTGAGGGTCGCGGCTGCCCCCCGCACCGTCCGTCCGGCTTGTGCCGCAGGCGCCGCGCGGCCAGCCGATGGGGTAAGTCCTTGTTTTTGTTTGCGTGAGTGCTCGGCCTCCAGAGTAACCCCCTCGCAGTAACAGCACCGCGTTCTCCGGGGCAATGGTGGGGGTCGGGTGGGGGCTGTGCGAGGGTATTTTGGGGGGTGCTGAAAGGAAACCTTGCGCTTGTCGCTGCGTTAGTTGACGCGCGGATCGAGGGCGTCTTCTATGCGGAGGCGGAGTGGCGGCTTTGGTAGATGGGTGTCGCTACTTCTGCATGACGGCCGAAACTCAAAATGTCCCGGCGTCGGGAAAATTAAAACCTATCTGCTACACTTTGCTTTGGGAAGTGTTTGCGGGTAGCCGCGGCGGTGCGGGGGCAACTTTGGGGGCAACTGCCGAGAAATAATAATGAAGGCCAAGTATTCATGCGGCTTCGCAGGCTTTATTCGGTAGCCTGACTCCCACCAATTTCACCTGCCCTGTCCGGCGGACAAGGCGCACTCTTGTTAGGGGTACGCGATTAACGGTTACGGCGCTTGGGATGGCATCTCGGTTATAATGCAGAGGACTGATTTGAAAAGAGTTTCGATCGTATTATGAGACATGGGTCTAGTTCGGTGCGTAAATTGTTGCTGTTATTAATGGTAGCGTGCCTGTTGTCCACGGGAACCGGCTATGCGCAATTACGTACTTTGCCAGCCAATGCCAAGCGCACCACCGTCGGACAGCCGCAGATGCTGCCGTATGTCGAGCTCGGCGGCAAGGTGGTCAGGCTCGCACCGGGCGGCGTTATTTACGATCAGAACAACCGCACCATCGTGCACGGCGCGCTGCCGGCGGATGCTGATGTGGTGTTTACCACCGACATGCATGGCGACGTCGCGCGCATGTATATCCTGACGCCGCAGGAACAGGCGCAATTCAACCAGCGTAAGTAGCACGCGTGCCGCACAAGCTTTACATCAAGACCTTCGGCTGCCAGATGAACGAGTACGACTCGGCAAAGATGGCCGACCTGCTCAACGCCGCGCACGGCATGACCGTGACCGACGAGCCGCAACAGGCTGACGTGATCTTGTTCAATACCTGTTCGGTGCGCGAGAAAGCACAGGAAAAAGTTTTTCACGACCTCGGCCGCGTCAAGCACCTGAAGCAGGCACGTCCCGATCTGCTGATCGGCGTCGGCGGCTGTGTCGCAAGCCAGGAGGGCGCCGCGATTGTCGCGCGCGCACCCTACGTCGACCTGGTGTTCGGCCCGCAGACGCTGCATCGCTTGCCGGAAATGATCGCCGCGCGCCGCGCGAGCGGGTTGCCACAGGTCGATATCTCGTTCCCGGAAATCGAAAAGTTCGACCGCCTGCCGCCGGCGCGCGTCGAAGGCGTGAGCGCATTCGTTTCGATCATGGAAGGCTGCAGCAAGTACTGCACTTTTTGTGTTGTGCCCTATACGCGCGGCGAAGAGGTGTCGCGGCCGCTCGATGACGTGCTGACCGAAGTCGCCGAGCTTGCCGCGCAAGGCGTCAGGGAAATCACGCTGCTGGGACAGAACGTCAACGCATGGCGCGGCATGCTCGATGCTGGCGACGCGGCCGATTTTGCGCTGCTGCTCGAGTACGTCGCCGCAATTCCCGGTATCGAGCGCGTGCGTTATACAACGTCGCACCCGAAAGAATTCACCCAGCACCTGATCGACGTTTACGCCCGGTTGCCGCAACTCGTGAGCCACGTGCATCTGCCGGTGCAATCGGGCTCGGACCGCGTGCTCGCCGCGATGAAGCGCGGTTACAGCGCGCTCGAATACAAATCGATCGTCCGCCGGTTGCGCAAGGCGCGCCCCGATATATCGATCTCGTCTGATTTCATCGTCGGCTTTCCGGGCGAAACCGACGCCGATTTCGCGGCCACGCTCAAGCTGGCGGAAGACATTGGTTTCGATGCGAGTTTCAGCTTCATCTACAGCCCGCGCCCCGGCACGCCGGCCACCGAGCTGCCCGATGCGACGCCGCACGAAGTGAAGCTCGCGCGACTGCAGCGGTTGCAGGTGCTGCTCGAATCACAGGCATTGGCGATCAGCGCAGCCATGGTCGGAACGGTGCAACGCATCCTGGTCGAAGGCGTCTCGAAAAAGAACTCACGCGAACTTTGCGGCCGTACCGACAACAACCGCGTCGTCAACTTCGCAGGAAGCCCGCGCCTGATCGGCCGGTTTGTCGACCTTACCATTACCGCCGCGCGGCCGCACTCGCTGCGCGGCGAGATTGCGCTCGTTAACGCGTGAAGGCCATCGAAGTATCCTTTACTCCGGTCGACAACCAGCGGCTTGCCAACCTGTGCGGCGTGCTCGACGAGAACCTGCGCCAGATCGAGACCGCGTTCGGCGTGGTGATTGCGCGCCGCGGCGAGCGCTTTGCATTGAGCGGCGGGCCTGATCACACGCGGCTTGCGGCGCAGGCACTCAAAAAATTCTATGCCAAAACCAGACACAATCTGTCGGTTGAAGACGTGCAGCTGGGGCTGATCGAGGTGACCCGCGCGCGGCCTTCTGGTGATGACGGCGACGCGCCGCAACTCAAAACGCGGCGTCACGATCTGCACGGCCGCACGCCGCGTCAGGTGCAGTACCTGAAGCAGATCCAACACCACGACATCACGTTCAGCATCGGGCCCGCCGGCACCGGCAAGACCTATCTTGCCGTGGCGTGCGCGGTCGATGCGCTCGAGCGCGATGCCGTCAAACGCATCGTGCTGGTGCGGCCGGCGGTCGAGGCCGGCGAGCGGCTCGGCTTCCTGCCCGGCGACATGGCGCAGAAAGTCGATCCTTATCTGCGCCCGCTCTACGATGCGCTCTACGACCTGCTCGGTTTCGACACGGTCGCCAAACTGTTCGAGCGCAATGCGATCGAGGTCGCGCCGCTCGCGTTCATGCGCGGGCGCACGCTCAACCATTCGTTCGTGATCCTTGATGAGGCGCAGAACACCACGCCGGAGCAGATGAAAATGTTCCTGACGCGCATCGGCTTCGGCAGCAAGGCGGTGGTTACCGGAGATGTCACGCAGGTTGATCTGCCACGCGGCCACAAGAGCGGGCTGATCGAGGCGCGCGCGGTATTAAAGCGCGTGCACGGGATCGCCTTCACCCATTTTCTTTCAAGCGACGTGGTGCGCCATCCGCTGGTGCAGCGTATCGTCAATGCCTACGAGCGGCACACCAAAGCGCAAGCCGAGCCGGGCGCCTGAGCTCGCGTTAACGGTCCAGTATGGCACCCGCTCCGCTCAGTTGCCCTCACGCGCCAGGCTCGGGAAATGGGTGCGTGCAGCGGTCGGCAAAAGCGCGTGCATCGCGCTGCGCATCGTCGGCGCGCGCGAAGCGCGTCGCCTCAATCGTTGTTACCGCGGGCGCGACTACGCGACCAACGTGCTGACCTTCGTCTATTCGGACCGGCGCCCGCTCGCCGGCGACATCGCAATTTGCGCGCCGGTGGTGGCGCGCGAGGCGCGGGAATGCGGCATCAGCCGCGAAGCGCATTACGCGCACCTGGTGGTGCACGGCATGCTGCACCTGCAGGGCTTTGACCACAAGAACGAGCGCGATGCGCGGCGCATGGAACGGATCGAGACGCGGATTCTCGGACAACTCGGCTTCGCCGATCCCTACGAGGCAGAGGTGAGAGGAGAGAGGAGAGAAGCGGCGAAAGCCCGCTTGCGCGCCTCACGCCTCACGCCTCACGCCTCACGCAAACATGGACGATAGTCAACCTAAACCCTCCTGGCTGGAGCGCCTCGGCGCGCTGTTGATGCGCGAGCCGGAGGACCGCGAGCAACTGATCAAGCTGCTGCGCTCGTCGTATGAGCGCAACCTGCTCGACAGTGACGCGCTGTCGATGATCGAGGGTGTGCTGCAGGTGTCGGAACTGCAGGCGCGCGACATCATGATCCCGCGCGCGCAGATGGACGTGATCGATATCATCGAGTCGCCCGACAAATTCATCCCGCTCGTGATCCAGACCGGCCACTCGCGCTTCCCGGTGATCGAGGAAAACCGCGACAAAGTGATCGGCATCCTGCTCGCCAAGGACCTGCTGCGTTATTACGCCGGCGAAGAGGAATTCAGCGTGCGCGAAATGTTGCGGCCGGCGGTGTTCATTCCCGAGTCGAAACGGCTCAACGTGCTGCTCAAGGATTTCCGTGCCAACCGCAATCACATGGCGCTCGTGGTCGACGAGTACGGCGGCGTCGCCGGGCTGGTGACGATCGAGGACGTGCTCGAACAAATCGTCGGCGACATCGAAGACGAATACGATTTCGACGAGACTGAGGACGATATCATCGCCGATAAAGGCGGCGCCTATCGCGTCAAGGCGATCACCGAAATCGCCAAGTTCAACGCTGCGTTCGGCACCGCTTACAGCGACGAAGAGCACGACACCATCGGCGGCCTGGTGTTGAGCCGCTTCGGCCGCATGCCTGCGCGCGGCGAGCAGCTGGGCTTTGATAACCTGAGCTTCAAAGTGCTGCGCGCCGACAGCCGCCGGTTGCATCTCCTGCTGGTGGAAAAAAATCCCGCGGCGAAATAAGAGAGCCTCAAACACCATGAAACACGTGCGCGTTGTCATGGCGTCAGGGGCTCTGGTGCACGCCGTATGTCCGCCGGCGTGACTACGGCTCCCGGCGACGGCGCGTTTTCCCGTCCCCAAGCACTGGCGTTCGCCGCGCTCGCCGGCGCAGCGACGGTGCTGGGTTTCGCACCGTTCTACCTGTTCCCGCTGCCGGTCGCGACGCTCGCGCTGCTGATCGTGCTGTGGCAGCGCGCGGCAAGCAGGCGCAATGCCGCACTCGTCGGCTTCAGTTTCGGCCTCGGTTATTTTCTCACCGGCGTGAGCTGGGTTTACGTCAGCCTGCACGACTTCGGCGCGATGCCGGCATTGCTGGCTGGCATCGTGACCCTGTTGTTCTGCGTTTATCTCGCGTTCTACCCGGCTGTCACCGGCTGGATATATTACACGCTCGGCGCACGCTCGACGCTCGTCACGCTGATGGTGCTGCCGGCGCTGTGTGCGCTCGCCGACTGGCTGCGCGGCTGGCTGTTCACGGGTTTTCCGTGGATCGCGCTCGGCTATGCGCAGGTTCCCGACAGTCCGCTCGCGGGATATCTGCCGCTGCTGGGCGTTTACGGCGCTTCGCTTGCGACCGTTTTGACCGCCGGGCTGATAGTCACCATGTATACGCGCCTGAGCGCAAAGAGTGAAGACGAAACGAGCGGAGCGGAAAGAAGAAAACACGCGTGGCTCCCCGCACTCATCATTGTTTTTCTGTGGGCTGGCGGTTATCTGCTGCAACAACTCGACTGGACCACGCCCGAGGGCGATCCGGTCGCGGTCAGCCTGCTGCAGGGCAATATCCCGCAGGAAATGAAATGGCGCGACGACAGAATCAGGTCGACGCTCGATACTTATCGCAGCCTGGTCGCCGCAAGCGGCGCACGTCTCATCGTCCTGCCCGAGACCGCCCTGCCGCTGTTCCTGCACGAATTACCCAGGGATTATCTCGACGGCCTCGCCGCGCATGCGCGCAGCAACCGCGGCGACGTTCTGACCGGCGTGCCCGAGCGCAGCGGGGCGCGCGATTATTACAACAGCGTGCTGTCCTTCGGGACCGCACCGACGCAAACCTACCGCAAGTCGCACCTAGTGCCGTTCGGGGAATTCGTGCCGTTGAAGCCGGTGTTCGGCTGGTTCCTCGAAGTCACCCAGATACCGCTGCTGGATTTCGCACGCGGCGCGGAAACGCAGCCGCCGCTCGCCGTCGCCGGCCAGCGCGTTGCGGTCAACATCTGCTACGAAGACGCATTCGGCGCGGAAATCGTTCGCCAGTTGCCGCAGGCGACACTGCTCGCCAACGTCAGCAATGTCGCGTGGTTCGGCCGCTCGGTCGCGCCGCAACAGCACCTGCAGATTTCGCAGGCACGGGCGATTGAGACCGGGCGTTACATGCTGCGCGCGACCAATACCGGCATGACTGCCATCATAGACCAGCACGGCAAAGTGCAGAAAGTGGCGCCCGAGTTCACCACCGCGATGGTGACGGGCGAAGCGCAGGGTTATGCGGGTGCAACACCCTATGTACGCTGGAGCAATGCGCCGATCATTGCACTGTCATTGCTACTGGCGCTGGCCGGAGGGTGGCTAGGACTTCGCGAAGCCGGTAAAATCCACGATTTACCAATGCGTTAGCGCAACCGCCCCAATTCATGCTGACCTTTCAGAAAATCATTCTGCGACTCCACGATTACTGGGATAAGCACGGCTGCGCGTTGCTGCAGCCGTACGACATGGAAGTAGGGGCCGGCACCTTTCATACCGCAACCTTCCTGCGCGCACTCGGGCCCGAGCCGTGGCGCGCCGCTTACGTTCAGCCGTCACGGCGGCCCAAAGATGGCCGCTACGGCGAGAACCCGAATCGACTGCAGCACTACTACCAGTACCAGGTTGCGCTCAAGCCGTCCCCCGACGACATCCAGGATATCTACCTGAAGTCATTGGAAGCGCTCGGCATCGACCTAAGCGCCAACGACATCCGCTTTGTCGAGGACGACTGGGAGTCGCCGACGCTCGGCGCATGGGGGCTCGGCTGGGAAGTGTGGCTGAACGGCATGGAAGTGACCCAATTCACCTACTTCCAGCAGGTCGGCGGGCTCGAATGCAAGCCGGTGCTGGGCGAGCTCACCTATGGCCTCGAGCGGCTGGCGATGTATCTGCAAGGCAAGGAAAGCATATTCGACCTGGCGTGGACCGACGGCATAACCTACGGCGACGTCTATCACCAGAATGAAGTCGAGCAGTCGAAATACAACTTCGAGCTCGCCAACGTCGAAATGCTGTTTGAGCATTTCGGCCAGTTCGAGGCCGAAGCCAGACGGCTGATCGAAGCCGGTCTGCCGCTGCCGGGCTACGAAATGGTGTTGAAGTGCTCGCACACCTTCAACCTGCTCGACGCGCGNNCCCGCGCAGTTGCAACGACTAGGCATCGATCTCACCGGCCTGAAAGCCGCTCGGCAACAGCGTGAGGCCGTATGAACGCGAACCTGCTGGTCGAACTGTTTACCGAAGAGCTGCCGCCGAAGGCGCTGAAGCAGCTCGGCGAAGCGTTCGGCCACCGAGTGCAAGATTGGCTAATTCGAGCGCAGCTAAAGACCCATGATCCACATGGCACGCGAATCTTCGCCACGCCGCGAAGATTGGCAGTATTGATCCTGGACGTAATGGCGAAAGCCGCAGATCGAGGAGAGTCAAGAAAGCTGATGCCCTCAAAAGTCGCGTTCGATGCTGACGGCAGGCCAAGCGCGGCGTTAGCGAAGCGCCTGGAAAAGGAAGGTGGCTCTGCAGATCGGCTCGAGCGCAAGATCGAGGGTAATACCGAATACGTCTTCCTCAACCAGACGATTCCCGGTATCACACTTGCCGCCGGCCTGCAGATCGCGCTTGAGGAAACGATCGCCAAGCTGCCCATCCCCAAGGTAATGAGCTACCAGCTGGCCGATGGCGCAACCACCGTGCATTTCCTGCGCCCGGCGCACGGACTTGTCGCCCTGCACGGCGACAAGGTGATCAATGTCTCGGTGCTCGGTTTGAAAGCCGACCGCGTCACTCACGGCCACCGATTCCAGGGCGTAAAGGACATTCCCGTCGCGACGGCGGACGCCTATGAAGAGGCGCTCGCCGCGCACGGGCAGGTGATTGCGTCGTTCGATGCGCGCCGCACCGAGATCGCACGCCAGCTTGGCGCGCGCGCGGCCGCGTTGAAAGCCTCGCTTGGCACGGGATCCGATTACGCGCCGCTGCTCGACGAAGTGACGGCTTTGGTCGAATACCCGACGGTCTATGCTGGCGAGTTCGAGTCCGGATTCCTCGCCGTGCCGCAGGAATGCCTGATCCTGACCATGCGGCAGAACCAGAAGTACTTCCCGCTGTTCGATGCTGCAGGCAAGCTGACCAACAAGTTCCTGATCGTCTCGAACATGCGCCTCGACAACCCGAAGAACATCGTCGAGGGTAACCAGCGCGTGGTGCGTCCGCGGCTCGAGGACGCGCGCTTTTTCTACAACCAGGACCGCAAGACCCGGCTGGAAGCCCGCGTGCCGCAACTTGCAAAGGTGGTGCACCACTACAAGCTCGGCAACCAACTCGAGCGCACTGAGCGCGTCCAGCTTCTCGCGGGCGGAATCGCGCGCGAGCTCAAGGCGGATGCGGCGCTCGCCGAGCGCGCCGCATGGCTGTCCAAAGCCGATTTGCTCACCGGCATGGTGGCCGAGTTTCCCGAGCTGCAGGGCGTCATGGGCCGCTATTACGCGTTGCACGACGGCGAGCCGGAAGAAGTCGCCGATGGAATCGAAGCGCACTACCACCCCCGCTTTGCCGGCGATCGCTTGCCCGAGGGAAGCGTTGCCTGCGCGGTCGCGCTGGCCGACAAGCTGGAAACGCTGGCGGGAATGTTCGGCATCGGTCAGCAACCCTCCGGCGACAAGGATCCATTCGCATTGCGGCGACATGCGTTAGGTGTTATCCGCATACTCGCCGAAAACAACCTTGCACTAACTCTTCACGATCTCGTAAATGCCGCTTTTGACGCATTCCCGCGAGGCATGTTAGGGGACGCCCGCACCGATCTGAAGATTTTCATACACGAGCGGTTGCGCGGTTACCTGCGGGACGGGGGTTACACTGCGAACGAGATCGAATCGGTGCTTTGCATGGGGACAAACCGGCTCGATCAAGTGCCGCATCAGCTGGCAGCTGTACACGCATTCGCCGGCTTGCCTGAAGCCGAAAG
>PLYS01000178.1:11920-17367 GCA_003153455.1 Betaproteobacteria bacterium
TTTTGAAATCGCCGGTCGATGCGTTCTTTGAATCGGTAATGGTTATGGTGGACGATACAAAACTAAGAAAGAATCGATTGGCTTTGCTGACTGATCTACGCCTTGGAATGAACCGGTTCGCGGATATCTCCAAGCTCGCCGCATGAAAAGAGCCGGGTTTTTGCCCTTCACCCTTCACCCTTCATTGCCTCATGAAGCTCGTCATCCTTGACCGCGACGGCGTCATCAACTACGACAGCGCCGAGTTCATCAAGACGCCCGAGGAGTGGAAGCCGATCCCGGGCAGCCTGGAGGCGATCGCGCGCTTGAACCAGGCCGGCCACCGCGTGGTGGTTGCGACTAACCAGTCCGGCATCGGGCGGGGGCTGCTCGACATGGCGACGCTCAATGCGATCCACGACAAGATGCACAAGGCACTCGCTCACGTCGGCGGCCGCATCGACGCGGTGTTCTACTGCCCGCACGCGCAGGATGCTAACTGCAACTGCCGCAAGCCAAAACCCGGCCTGCTCGAAGACATTGCGCGTCGCTTTAACGTCGATCTGGCCGGCGTGCCGTGCATCGGCGATTCGCTGCGCGATCTGCAGGCGGCGGCGCAAGTCGAGGCATTGCCGCTACTGGTATTGACCGGCAAAGGCAAGTCGACCGCGGCGGCGGGCGGGCTGCCGGCGAATACCCGGATGTATGCCGATCTCGGCGAGGCCGTGAAGTCGATCGCACCATGAGCATAGTGTTGCGCTCCTGCCTGTTCGCCGCTGCCCAGATCCTGATCACGCCCCCGTACTCGATCGTCACGCTCTGCACTTTCCCGCTGCCGGCGCTTACGCGCTATCGCATCATCCGCGGCTGGGCGCGGCTGATGCTGGTGCTCATCGAGCGCATCTGCGGCATCCGCTACCGGGTGTTCGGCGCCGAACACATCCCCTCCCGTCCGTGCGTCGTGCTGTCGAAGCATCAGTCGGCATGGGAAACCATCGCGTTCCAGGCCATTTTTCCGCCCCAGGTGCAGGTGATCAAGCGCGAGCTGTTGTGGATTCCGTTCTTCGGCTGGGGACTCGCGATGATGTCGCCGATCGCGATCGACCGCGCGTCCGGCGTGCGCGCGTTGAAACAGATGATCGAGCAGGGCAAGGACCGCCTCGAGCGCGGCTTTTGTGTAATCGTGTTTCCCGAGGGCACGCGCATGCCCCCCGGCGCGCGCGGCAAATATCACACTGGCGGCGCCGCAATCGCGGTGCACGCCGGTGCGCCGGTAGTGCCGGTCGCGCATAACGCAGGCGAGTGCTGGCGCCGCCACGCGTTCCTCAAATGTCCGGGCACGATCACCGTCAGCATCGGCCACGCCATCGACAGCCGCGGCATGAAAGCCGAAGCGCTGACGCGCCAGGCCGAGGACTGGATCGAATCCGAAATGCCGCGCCTGGACCGCCCGGATGGCCACGCGTAAGCCATTGCAGCTCGAGCTTGTGCCCGGCAATGCGCCGGCGCAGATCGCCACCCGTCATCAATTCAGGCTTGAGGAGCGCTGGATCGAATACACCCTCAAACGCAGCCTGCGCCGCGGCAGCATCACTTTCACCATCGACGAAGACGGCTTGCGCGTCGGCGCGCCGTGGCGTGCGCCGCAGCGCCGCATCGAGTCCCTGCTCGGCGCGCACGCGCGCTGGATCAACCGCAAGCTTGGCGAGTGGCAGGAGCGCAGGCCGCCGCCGTTTACATGGCAAGCGGGGGCCATCGTGATGGCGCTGGGCGAGTCGTTGACGCTGACGCTCGACCCTGCGCGTACCGTCACCGAGCGTGAGGGCAGCTGCCTGCACGTCGCTGCAGATGTGCAGACTGCCCCTGGCACGCTGCCGGTGAAGGTAGTTGCATGGCTGCGCAGCACGGCAGAGGACTGGTTTGAGCACCGCGCCGCGCACTACGCGCCCGCGCTCGGAGTACCGCTGCCGGCCATTTATCTGTCGAACGCCAAAACCCGTTGGGGCACTTGCCACCCCGACGGGCGCATCCTTCTCAACTGGCGGCTGATCCAGATGCCGCCGGATTTGATCGACTATGTCGTGGTGCACGAACTTGCGCACCTGCGCGAACCCAATCACTCGCGACGCTTCTGGAGCTGGGTGGCTGGCGTGCTGCCCGACTACGAACAACGACGGCGCGCGCTGCGGCGCGATGGCCACCGCTACCTGTTGTGCTAATATTCAACGGCGCATTACGCGCGATAAAATTTCCATGCGCAAATCCGTCCTGCTGCTATTGGCTATGGCCCTGCTGCCGGCCTGCGGCCTGAAAGGGCCGCTTTACCTCCCGGCGCAAAAGCCCGCGGCCAGCCCACCCGCTGCCGCTGTACCGGCTTCCGGCACGCAGCCCGATGACAAGACAAAGCCGGCTCCAGCAAGTCAGTGAGCTATTTCACGTATCGCGACGAAGAACTGTGCGCTGAAGGGGTCCCGCTCCACCACATTGCCGGGAAGTTCGGCACCCCATGTTACGTCTATTCGCGCGCGGCGCTTGAAGCCGCTTACCAGGCTTATGACCAGGCGCTGACGCGGCGCGACCATCTGATCTGCTATGCGGTCAAGGCCAACTCCAGCCTGGCCGTGCTCAATGTGCTGGCACGGCTCGGCAGTGGCTTCGATATCGTTTCGGGCGGCGAGCTCGAGCGCGTGATTGCCGCCGGCGGTGACCCCCGCAAGACCGTATTTTCGGGCGTCGGCAAAAGCGCGGACGAAATGCGCGCCGCGCTGGCCGCTGACATCCTGTGCTTTAACGTCGAGTCCGAGAGCGAATTGAAACGGCTCAACCGCATCGCCGGCGAACTCGGCAAGACCGCCTCGGTCAGCCTGCGCGTCAACCCCGACGTCGACGCCAAAACCCATCCCTACATCGCGACCGGGCTCAAGGAAAACAAGTTCGGGGTGGCGTTTGACGACGCGCTGCCGCTATATCGCAGTGCCGCCGGCATGGCGGGCCTGCGCGTCATCGGCATCGGTTGCCACATCGGCTCGCAGCTCACCGAGATTCCGCCGTTCGTCGCGGCGCTGCAGAAACTGCTCAGCCTGGTCGACCGCCTTGCCGCCGAGCGCATCAATCTGACGCATATCGACGTCGGCGGCGGCCTGGGCATCCGCTATCGCGACGAGGCGCCGCCGCCGATCGCCGACTACATCCAGGCATTGTCGGCCAGCCTCGGCAGCCGCAAGCAAAAAATACTGTTCGAGCCCGGCCGTTCGCTGGCCGGTAATACCGGCATCCTGCTGGCGCGCGTCGAATACCTGAAGCACGGCGCGCACCGCAACTTCGCGATCCTCGATGCCGCGATGAATGACCTGATGCGCCCCGCGCTCTATGATGCCTGGCACGACATCCAGCCAGTGCGGCGGCGGCGCGGGCCGCTGCGGCATTATGAAGTGGTCGGCCCGGTATGCGAAAGTGGCGACTTCCTCGGTCATGACCGAGAACTGAGCTTGGCTGAAGACGATCTGGTCGCGATCATGTCGGCGGGCGCTTATGGCATGACGATGAGCTCCAACTACAACACGCGGCCGCGTGCGGCTGAAGTGATGGTGAGCGGGGCTGAAATGCATCTGATACGCGAAAGGGAATCGGTCGCGCAGCTGATCGCGTCGGAACGTCTGCTACCTTGACTGGCAGTGCAAACTGTCGAAATTTCATCGCTGCACTGCTTGATCACGCGAGTTTTTTGATCTTTGAAACGCAGTAAGCGCGATAAGAATCGTGATGATGTTCACGCGCGCAACCAAAATCCCGGCGGCATATTTGCAACATCCATACCACACCACTTCACTTTTTTTTAAAATAAGTGTTGCATTTTTTTTTGAACGTAGCATAGAATTGGCGCACCAAGCATCGTAACCCTGCTTTGGAAACAAAACAGGAGTCACAAGTCGTAACGTGAACGATGCATTGGGAGTGCAATAACAAATGCTGTTTGCACTTGAAATCAATCAACCACTCGTAAGGAGATAACTATGGCAGCAAAGAAAAAAGCCAAGAAGAAAACAGCTAAGAAGAAATAACGGCTGTAGCTTGAGCGGGAGCTGGGCTCCCCCGGCTCCCGTTATTCCCTTCCCTCAGTTTCAACGGCTGCAGCCAGCGCAGCCGGGTGTAGCAAGGCATCTCCTCCTGCAATATCCCCGCAGTCTGCCACCATCACTATCAAGCCATGCCAGTCCTATGAGCGGCCCGGCTAGGCTATGCCGGCCCGATCAGGGGTTGAGCTGCTGATAGACAACCTTGGCGACGCGCAGCAGTTCGGCTTTGTCGATTTCGCCCGATAGCGCGTAGCCAAACTTCCCGTCAAGCCAGTAAAACACGCTGACGCCGCGTTCCTGGGCGTATCGGAATGCGGTTTCCTTGCTGTCGCCGGCGCCGCGGCGTACATAAAGAGTAAGGCGCTGGCCGTTGCCGTCCTGGAACATGAACTGCGCAACCGGTCCCTGATTGCCCGGCAACAAGCGGCCGCCGACCAGTTGGTAGCCGACCGCAAGCAGTTGCGGCACCTTGAGGCTTGCGCCGAGACGCTTCGACAGCCATCCCACGAGATGCGCTTCCTGGTCGGCGCCGACCTCGACCGGATGCCGCACCTCGGGGCTGTAGACGGCGTGCGCAATCGCTGCTTGGTGTGCGAACGCAACCGCATCTGCAGGCTGGGCGGCACTGAACGCATGCAGATACCAGCCAACGATTCCGCCCAGTGCGAGCCACGCGACGGTCGCTGCAGCACGCAACACCGGCCGCAAGCGCGGACGCAACACCGGAAGTCTCACGCGCGCCGGCAGCGGTTCCTCGAGCACGGGATCGAACCATGCGTGCAATGTCTGATTCTGCTCCTGCCATGCGCGCACGCGTTGCGCGTCTTCGGGATGGGCTGCCAGATAAGCCTCGATTTCGGCCCGCCGTGCTTCCGGCAGCAGACCGTCAACATAGGCGTGCAACTCGGCTTCGGTGACCGGAACCTGGGTCATTTCACCACCTTCAATGCGGCAGCAGGCATGGCGCCGCCGGCGAGCAACCCGCGCAACCGTTCACGCGCGCGCGACAGCCGCGACATCACGGTGCCGATCGGCGTTTCGGTCGCCTCGGCGATCTCGCGATAGGCGAGGCCGTTGATCTCCCTGAGCACCAGCGCTTCCCTCAGCGGCGGCGGCAACGAGGCGATCGCCCGGCGCACGCGCTCCCCGTCCTCGGCGGCGATGAGGATCGCTTCCGGAGACCCGTCGTCGTCGGAAAAGTCGAAGGCCTCGAAGGCCGCAAGATCGTCGGCGATGCCGGCGAAGGCGAGCGATTTCGATCGGTTCTACGCCATCCAGGTCAGCGCCGTATTGCGGACGACGCGCAGGAACCACGCGCGCGGCCGCTCGACGTTCGCCGTCTCCAGCGCGTTGAGAGCGCGCAGCGCGGCGTCCTGCACGATGTCCTCGGCG
>PLYS01000206.1:0-5150 GCA_003153455.1 Betaproteobacteria bacterium
GAACACAGTCCAATCAAGAACACGTTAGCACGGCCTTAAACTAAACGCAACAGTGCCGTTTCATTCATGGTGCACGCTTTCGCCAAGCAGCAGCCCGGTGAGTTATTCACAGGGGCGATGCAAAGGACCGATCGGGATAAAAATTGAAATGTAACTGGGACTGGCAGCATTTGGCCGGTTTGCGACCATTTAACGATGGGCACTTCCCGACCCGACCGCAGCCATCGAACGATGGACCTTGGAGTTCGGGCAGGCGATGAAACGGCCCGAGGTTCAGCGGCAGCTTGAAGCCAGATATATCCGGCCCGGTTCGCCTTTGCGGGAAGCTTTCGCGGAACGGCTGCGTCGCGAGCTCGACATGTGGCAGCGCTTTGCCGCTGAAACGAGTCTTCAGCGGCGGCCACAGTAGCCACACGCAGCACTCATGACCGTAGAGATCGTTTAGCTTCTTTCAGTCCGTCCTAATGCCGGCGGTCTTGATGACGCGGGCCCACTTCACCGATTCCGTTCTGCTGAATTCGGCGAATTGCTCAGGCGTCCCGCCCGCCAGATCGTAGCCAAGCCCAGCAAGCTTTTCCTTCACCATCGGCACAGTAAGGGCCTTGTTGAACTCGGTGTTAAGCCTAGCGACCATGGCTCTCGGCACCTCGGCTGGAACCGCTACCCCTGCCCATGTAGTCATTTCATAGCCGGGCACACCCGCCTCCGCGATTGTCGGCAACTCCGGCACAATCGCCGAGCGCTTGGCGCTGCTCACGGCGAGCCCGCGCACCCTGCCTGCCTTGACGTGCGGCAGGATCGCAGCGACGCTTTCGAACATAAAGTGCACCTGCCCCCCGCCCAGCTCAGTGAGGGCCTGCGGATCGCCCTTATACGGTACATGCACGATCTGGATGCCGGTCATGAGCCTGAACAACTCGGCGGCGATATGCTGGATGGTACCGTTTCCGGTGGAGGCATACGAAAGCTTGCCCGGGTTATTCTTCGCGTAGTCGATAAGTTCCCGCACCGACTTAGCCGGCAACGATGGCGTCACCCCCAGCAGGGTAAACGAAGACACCATCTGCACCACCATCTGCAAGTCCTTATCCGTATCGTAAGGCAGGTTGGCCAGCAGACTGCGGTTGAGCACCAGATTACTTATGCTGACATAGCCGATGCTATAGCCGTCAGGGACCGCTCTGACAATCATTTCAGTGCCGATGCTCCCGCCTGCCCCCGGCCGGTTGTCGACGACGATCTGCTGCCCCATTTGCCTAGTCAGCTCCGTTGCGAGCAGGCGCGCGCTCACGTCGGGTCCGCCGCCGGCGGCGTAAGGCACGATAAACCGGATCGGGCGCGCGGGGTAATCTGCGGCTACGGCAGTTGTCATGGTCAATGCTGCCCAAACGACAACGAGCACGGTGAATGCGCAGACCGCCCGATCCTTATTCGGCGCATATTCGCCTGATTTCTTGAGCACGAGCGGCACTGCAAGCGCACCTGCGCCAAGCGCGATAACCAGTTTGCGGCGATGGTTCATTTTGCCTCCCTGCAATCCCCGTGCTTATTATGCCAAATCACGCAAAGGGCGGCAGACTAAAAAGTTTTTAGCGGTAGGCAGTTGCAGGGTGTCGATCAATCGTCAAATTGGAGGGTGGTCCTGAATGACCGGAAATGGCCGAGAGGGTGAATTCGTGTTTGAGGCCGTAACCGGCCATTCGCAAAACCACACTTTTTGCCAAGGTCGGCTTTCGGGGATAATGGACAGCCGCCGTTCACGGCCAGGTACGGACGTTCAGCACCGCCCTCCAATGACGATTGATCGACACTCTGCACCTTCCTGCCGCGCTTGGCACAAGCGCGCGTACTTGGTGGCCAATCAGGGGGGGTGAATTGAATAAACGCCGTAAGCTGGTCATCGCGCTTGGCGCAATTACACCTGCGCCATCGTTCCCTTCCATTGCTCAGCAGCAACCAGCCAAGTTCACGCGAATAGGAATCCTGAGTTCTGAGTCCGCTGCCTTGTTCTCCGAGCCATTGCGCCAATTCGGCAGAGAGGTAACTGGGGCCGTTGTCGCTGACCGGGCTGGCGCTTTAACGTCCATTTTTTATTTGTTGCCGCTTAAAACCACGCATGCACGCCGGCATAAAAGGCGCGCGGCGCCGCGACGCCACGAAACTGCTCCGCGGCGCCGGTCGTCAAATTGTTGGCGCCGAGTATCCCGAAGGTGGCGTACTGCGTATTGAATAGATTGCTGACGCCACCGAAGACTTCAAAAATCTTGTCGAATCGGTGGCTGACATCCAGCTTGACCGTCGCAAACCCGGGCACGCGACCGTTGATGTCCTGGTTGTTTTCATCGCCGCGCGCATACTGCGGGCCTTGCGCCTGGATCGTCGCCTTGACGCGGGTTTGCGGCGTCAGGGCATAGCCGAGGCGCATTTTCAAGGTCAGCGCCGGAATGCCGGGAATCTTGTCGCCCGGTTGCGCGGTGACTCCCGCACAGCCGTTGCCCGCGCCATTGGTTGCGATACAGACGCTGTTCGAACCATTCGAAAGCATAAACGGACTTTGGAAAGTGGCATCGACCCAGCTCGCACCCACCGCATAGTCGAAGCGGTTGACCTTGCCGTCCAGACCAAGCTCTATGCCCTGACGCTGGGTTTTTCCGACATTGGAGAAATAGCCCTGCACGGCATTCGTCTGATTGAACAGAATATCGTTGTACAACGCGCTGTGAAACGCAGCGATGCGCCAGCGCAACTGTTCCGAGACATTGCCTCTGAAGCCGATCTCAAACGTCTTGGACACGACCGCCTTCAGGTCAGGGTCGGCGCTGAAAGCATTGGGGACGCCGGTGCACGGGGAATTCGGATCCGCGCATGCGAGTTCGATGGCCGAAGGCGTGCGGAAGCCCTCCGCATAGTTGCCGAATCCGGTCAACCGCGGAGATAGCTGATAAGTCAGACCCAAAGAGGGATTCAGCCGCTGGTAGCTATGATTGCCCGAGACATCGGTAAGCGTGTTCGTTCCTGGCGTGGACGAAACGGTCGCGGAACTGTTGCACAGTGCGTTCGGATCGGTACAAGAGGTGCCGGACAAACCAATCGACGCATAGTCGTAACGCGCCGAGGCGGTGAGCGCCAGGCGCTCGGTCGTGTCGAAGGTGTCGGTGGCGAAGATGCCAAAGCGCCGGTTGCTCGATTGGACTGTCGCCTGGGGCATAAATGCGTCTACGCCGATGGTGGCGTTGGTATTGTCGACAAAGGCATTCTGACCGGTATTGCCGAATGTGGTTTTTCCGTATTCTGCGTTTAAGCCCAAGGTCAGGACCTGGGTCTTGCCCAAGAGCCTGTCGCTATTGGACCACTGCAAATTACCGCCGTAAATATTCTGGGTGTAGTGGGCCAGCAAATTGCTCGCCGGACAGTCGGCCGTGGTTACGCAGGTCGGATCGTTGGTCGAAGTGGCGACCGGATTGCCAATATTACTGTTGAAGACATCGCGCACGATGTTTCGGTAGTAGAGATTACCGCCGATGGAACTGACTGCGTTCAATGCCAGGCCGCCGCGCAGATTGAGCATAAAGCTCTGTGTGTTCGTATAGTCGGGATGCGAGTAGCCTGCCGCCGCATTACCCAACGTCGATAGCGGCACCGTCTGATTGCCGTTCATCTGGTTGTCAGCGTACATCAGCGACAGATCGAGATCGGCCTTATCGTTCCGCCAGCCGAATTTGCCGAAAAATTGCCGGATTTTGCTCGGGTTGTATGCGGCCCAGCCGTTGTCGTTATACACGCTGGTGGCGATATAGTAATCGGTGTTTTCGGTATGCCCGCCCTGTTCGGCATCCAGTGTTCTGCGACCGTAAGAGCCTAGGCTCAGCTTGGCCTCGCCGCCGGTGAAATCCAGGCCGCTTTTGGTCGCCATCGAGACCGCGCCGCCCAGCGTGTTCAGTCCGTATACCGGATTGGAACCTGGAATCACCGTTATATTGGCGATGGCAATCTGCGGAATCAAGTCCCAAGAGACCACGTCGCCGAAAGGCTCGTTGACGCGCATGCCATCGAGGAAAACCGAAATGCCCTGCGGCGTTCCGAGCACCGGCGAGGCGGTAAAACCGCGGTAATTGAGGTCGACCTGATACGGATTGCCCTGAGTATCGTTGATATTCATCGAACCGATCGACTGGTTCAACGTATCGGGTAGCGCTAGCGAGTCCTGCGGTATATTCTGGCGATTGATGATCTGCACGTTGCCGGGAAACTTTTCCAGAGGAATGCCCGTGCCGCCCACAGGGCTGGTGCTCACGACCTCGATTTCAGGTAATACATACGGCGCCGCCGCGGTGTCGGCCGCACGCGCGGCGTGCGAAAATAGCGCGCAGGCGGCATACGTGAACGTGACCGCCAGCACGCGGTGATTGCAGGAGTAACGGGGAACTGTGCGCGGCATGCAGCTTGGAAGCCTTGTCTGATCAATATTGTTGCGGCCTACCCTCCATCATTAGTATCGCATAGCAATGAGGGCCGGACCGCGGCATCAAGATTCCCAACTCGATTCTGGTGCGGCCGACAAGTTGATCGAGTAAGACCGCGAATGACTGGTTTCGGGAAACCTGAGTGACCGGGTCGAAAGGGTGATCTGGCGATTTCGGACAGCGGACGCTCGAATCGACAATCCTGGAATTCAACGACCACTGACCCCCAGTGGCCGCTGTGGCCGAGCAGCAGTCATTGCCGGAAGTGACCTTGACCGTCCGAAGTTGGCTGGGAAGCGCCCTTTGACGAGGGGTCAGAAATTCGCCACAAAGGAGACATTCGGGTTGCCGTCGTGAACGAGGGCTTGGACCTGAACAGCTACCGCCATTTTGTCGCCCTGAAAACGCTCACTTCTTCACCGCCAATATCCCATCGCCATTCAATTCCGCGACAAACCCGGCGTGCCGCAAGCGTTTCACCACTTCGTTAGCCACATCGCGACCGCTGGTCAGTTTGTTCGATGCGCCGGTGTAATGAAACAGTNNGAAACGCGGCGGATCGTGCAAAATCGCGTCGACCGAATCGCTGGGCAGCATGACGATCTGCTCGGCAATGTCGCCTTGGGTCAAGATCAAACCACTGCCAATCTCAGGCGACCAGGGATTGAGGCTGCGCAGCCAAATCAC
>PLYS01000206.1:5191-5485 GCA_003153455.1 Betaproteobacteria bacterium
GGCACCAACTTGATCAGTGACGTTGTGAAACGCGCCACTGGCTGAAAGGTCTCGCCAACCCAGTGGTAAATGGTTCTGTCCTTGCAGGTTTCCAGATAGGGGAATCGCTGGCCTTGCCAGATCCATCCTGCAACGCCCACCTCGACGGTCGTCCTCGAACGATCGAGGTCCAACGAGCACCCAACCGTGGGCGTACCAGCGCGCGCGGCAGCGTACAGTGTTTCGTGTACTTTTTGAGTTAATAGCGGCCCAATCATTCCTTAGTCCACCATGACGGTTGGTGAGCGATTGCTG
>PLYS01000330.1 GCA_003153455.1 Betaproteobacteria bacterium
GGCGTACGCTCCGGCTCATGCGGGATCATGATCTGGGTCTGGGTAACGATCGCAACCACACGCCCGTCCGGATTGCTGATCGTCGTCTGCCACACTGTTGTAGTGCGGCCGATGTGGAGCGGGATCGATACGGCTGAGAGCACCGGTCCCGTTCCCGCGGCAAAGAAGTTGGTCTTCGATTCGATCGTTCCGCCGCGATACCCTGACGGACGGTTGGCCACCGCGCCGGCCGCACCGAGCACATCCGCAAACGCCATGATGGCGCCGCCGTTGACGCTGCCGGAATTGTTTATGTGCATCGGCTTGATGGGCATCTCGCCGACCACCTTCTTACGGGTGAGCGAAATGATGCGTATGCCGAGTGCGCGCGGCATACCGCCCTTCATCACCGGGCTGACTGCCGCCGCGCGGGCCGAGCTGGTCCCGTTCACGGGTTTGGTGCCTTTGGTCTTCCGGACTTGCCTCATGCCCGCACCAGCTTGTCCTCGAGCCAGTTCCACATCTCGGCGATGCCCAGGCTCAGATAATCACGCATGCAGTGCTGCGCGCCGCCTTCCGCGGCGGTGAACACGCGCAAAGTCTTGTCGCTGGATCCCGACGCGTCGTAAAGCGCCTGCGCGTCGGCGAGCGGCACCTGCTCGTCGTCCGCGCCATGCGTGACCAGGAACGGGCAGCGCATCTTCTGCACCACGCCGTCGAGCCGGAACGGTTCGAGCTTTTTCAACGCCGCATCGAGCGAATCCACGCCGAATATCCACGTGATGTGGTGCCCCGGCACCGACATCGAGGCGTTGAATGCGGCATCGATGCGCTTCTTCCACGTCGCGTGGTAGTCCCAGATCGCGCCCCACGCCACGCACGCCGCAAAGCGCGGCTCCATGGCCGCGCAGCGCGGCGCGTAATAGCCGCCCAGACTGTTGGCAACGACGGCGATTTTTTTCGGATCGACGTCGGTGCGCTTCTCGAGGTAATCGACGCACGCCGAGCCGGCGACCTCGTAGTCATGCCGCAGGTAGTGCCCGCGGAACCGGATCGCCTCGCCGGTACCCGGCCCGTCCATGATCAATACCGAGATGCCGCGCTTCGGCAACTCCGGCACGCCGCGCATGTAGATCATCTCCTTGGTGATGTCGAGCCCGTCGAAGTGCACCACGCACGGCGCGCGCTGCGTTGAGGCATTCTGCGCATGCAGGAAATAGCCGGGCAGGCTGCCGCCCTCGAACGGGACTTCGACGATCTCGATCTTCAGGCCGGCGAGCGCAACGAAGCGATGGAAGCACTCGATCGACGTGCGATAGACGTCGAGCGCTGGCTTGTCCTTGGGCGTGCGAAAACGCTCGCCCATCTGGTAATACTTGCATGCCCGCAGGTAAAACGACGACGACGAGTAGGGGTGACCGGACGCGGCGTAGCGCTCCGCATGGGCACGGACTTCGTCGGCGACCTCGATGCAAGCGTCAAACCACGACGCGTCATCGCGGGCTCCCCGGGCTTTCAGCAGGCGCCCTATCTTGTCAACTTCGCTCACGTCGGCGCCGCCCCACGGCGCCGAACTCAGCATGCTGAGGATCGCCGCGGACCAGCGGTAGTTGCCGGGAAAATATAAAAAGTAAGGCGGCGCCTTCTGCGTGGCTTGTGTCATGCGTAACTTTCGGTTGTTATGCGCCTATCCTAACGATGGCAACCCATTTGGGCAATGGCTGGCTGACGGATATGGCACGCCATAGCAGCGCGCAAATTTGATTTCACGCGGCAAAGCGCACAGAATTAGCCGTCGGTTTTACGCACCTACGAAAAAAACAGAAGGAGGAATGATGAAAACCAGCAACTTCGTCCCGCTCGCGCTCGCGGTCACGGCGTGTCTCTGCACCACGCCGGCATCCGCAGCGGATACCGTTAGCGATTATCCCAACCGGCCGGTCAGGATGCTCGTTCCCAATGCACCCGGCAGTTCGGTCGACACCCTGAGCCGCATCGTCGCCTCGAAGCTTGGTGAAGTGCTCGGCCAGCAGGTGGTGGCCGACAACCGCGCCGGCGCGGGCGGCATCATCGGCATGGAGATCGCCAAGGCTGCCACGCCGGACGGCTATACGATGATCAGCGCAACCACGGCGGCCTCGACCGTTGCCGTGTTGCTCCAGAAGAATCCCTCGTTCGATCCCGTGAAGGACTACGACTATGTTGCGCAGTTCGCTGAAACGCCTAACATGCTGGTCGTCAATCCTTCGCTGCCGGTCAAGTCGGTGAAAGAACTCATTGACTACTGCAAGGGCAAACAGGGGCAGGTCAACATGGCCTCCGCGGGCTCCGGCTCGCAAAGCCATCTCTCCGGCGCGTACTTCATGCAGGCCGGCAACTTCCCGTCGCTGCACGTGCCATACAAGGGCGGCGGCGCATCGGTCGCCTCGGTCATCGCCGGGGAGTCGCATTGGACTCTCACGCCGGCGCCGGCGGTGATGTCCTACGTCAACTCCGGACGCCTGCGCGCGATTGGGCACAGCCTGCCCAAGCCCTCCCCGCTGATGCCCAATATTCCGCCTATCGCCAACACCGTGCCGGGCTTCGACTACAGCGGGTGGCAGGGCTTCTTCGTTCCCAAAGGCACGCCGAAGGCAATTACGGACAAGCTGCGGACGGCGCTTATAAAGACCATGGAACAGCCCGAGGTGAAAAAGCTGTTAGCGGTTCAGGCGACGGAGATCGTCATCCGAGGGCCGGCGGAATTCCGCAAGGTAGTGCAGGAATCGATGGTCAAGAACGGCAAAGTGATAAAGGCGGTCGGCCTGAAAGTCGACTGATTAGAAATTTGTCGGACCAAAGTCCGACAAATTTCTAGGGGTACGCGTTTTCCGGGCGGCCGGTGGTCAGGAAGTGATAATAGCTGCTGATGAACAGGTTCATGCGGTAGTAGTTGCGCACATCCTTGTATTGTTCGAACCGCACGTTCTTGATGATTTCGTCCTTGCTCATCCCTTTCGCGACTGCAGCCCGCATGCCGGCGTCGAAATCGGAAAGCATCTGCGCTTCGTGCAGCACGTCCTGCTTGTTGCCGATGTCGCCGTGCCCGCCCAGGTAGATATCCACGTCCATCGCGGCGATTTTCCGCAGCATGTCGACCCAGTTCGACATCGACGGCGTGAACGACGGATTGGCCCAGCTGTTCTTGGAAAATGGTCCGCCGGTGAACATCACGCGCTCTTTCGGGAAGTAGACCTGCGTGTCGCCCGGGTTCTGGCCGGGACCCATGTACAGCAGCTCGACAGTGCGGCCGCCGAGGGTGAGGGTTACGTTGGAATCAAAAGTCACGTCGGGCAGCACCAGCTTCACTTCGCCGGGATCGTACTTCTGCTGCTTGAAATAGCCCATGCGCCGCTTCATCTCGAGACCGTAATGCGCCTTCATCATACCCGCCGTATCGCGGTGCGCGATGATGGTCGCGCCTTCGCGCTTGAATACCGAGTTCCCGAAGTAATGATCGCCGTGGGCGTGAGTATTGACGAGCCATTTGATGGGCTTGTCGGTGTACTTGCGGATGGTCGCGAGCAGTTCTTCGGCGCGCCGCGGGTGCTGGCGCGAATCAATCACGAGCACGCCCTCGTCGGTCACCAGAAATGCGTTGTTCGATTCCGCGTGGTGATACTGGTAGAACAAACCCGGCGCCACTTCGGTTACCTGGATCGGTATATCCTTCTCGTATACCGCACCGTCTCCCGTTGCCTGCTGCGCCGTCGCGCGCGGCGCCGGGAAAGCGAATGTCAATCCGGCCGCAACGGCCCATAACGCAACGGCGGGTAGCTTCATTACATCCTCCTCGGCAAAAAATTGCTGCATCGCCTATTTCGCACCGCCCGGCGTGGGGGCTGCCGGCGGGAAATATTCGGCAACGGGAATTTCAATCACGCTGGGGCCATCCACAGCCAGCGCCGCTACCACGGTATCGGCAATCTCGTCGGGTCGCGTCACGTAAAATCCGCGCGCGCCGTACACCTCCGCCAGCCGGTCGAAGCGCGGATTGACGAGGTCCACGCCGATATAACGTTTGTCAAAGAACCGCTGCTGCTGGTATTTTTCGGCGCCGTGGCAGCGGTTATTCAGCACGATGCTGACGAGGGGAATGCCCCGTCGCACGGCAGTATTGATCTCCTGCGAGGTGTACAGGAACCCGCCGTCGCCTTGTATGCTCACCGCGGGGCGGTCGGGCCGCCCGAGCTTGGTGCCGAGCCCAACACAGTAGCCCATACCAAGACCGCCGTGACCGGAGTAGTTGAAGAAGGTGCGCGGCACGTCAAAGTGGAGGCGATCATAGCTCAGTCCAGGCGCAACTCCGGCGTCGACGGTCACCATGCAATCGCGCGGCAGCGCCTTGCGCAACTCCGGGTAAACCCGCTGCGGCATCATCGGGTCGCCTGTTAGCGTCAGCTCGGCCTGCAGCCGCGTTTGACGACGCGCTGCGAGTTTTTCTATTTCGGCGCGCCATGCCGCGTTGGGCCGTCCTTGCGGGCATGCCTGGCGCAGAGCCTCGAGTAATTGCTGCGCCACCGCCTTGGCGTCTCCCGCAATGCCCACCGCCACCGGGTAGTTGCGCCCGATTTCCTGCAGATCGATGTTGACTTGCACAATGCGTGTCTGCGGGTTGATGACGCTGTAGTCCCAGAACGTCGTGGCCTGGTTGAGGCGCGTCCCCAGCGCGAGGATGACGTCGGCGCGGTGGATGGCTTCTGCCGTTTCGCCGGATCCTCTTCGACCAGGAGTTCCAATATAGAGACGATGGCTGTTGGGCACGGCGTCGTTGTGCCCGTACGCGGGGACGAGCGCCATGTCCAGCAACTCTGCAAGCGCCACCGCCTCGGCGCTCGCCTCGGAGTCGACGACTCCGCCGCCCGCAAGCAGCAGCGGCCGCTGCGCCTGTGCCAGGAGCGTCACTGCCTGTTGAATTGCCTGCGGATCACCCGGGCTGCGACCGTTGACGACGCGGTAGTTCTGCGGTGACAGGAGTTCGCCGTCGATGCTCTGGTCTTCCAGAAGATCGCGTGGAATGTCCAGCAGGACCGGACCCCGCTTCCCCGAGAGCGCCATGCGAAAAGCATCATGCAGCGACTCCGGAATGCGCTCGGTCATATTTACCTGCCGGGCCATACAGGTCACCGGCTTGAACAGACCGACGAGATCGAACGCCTGGCTGCCATCGCGTTCGATATGATCGCGGGGCACGTCCCCGGCGATGACAATGACCGGGGCACGGCCCTTGTAGGCCAGAGCGATGCCGGTAAGGAGATTGATCGATCCCGGCCCGGAGGTGGTAATGCACACGGCCGGCTTGCCCGAGGCGCGGGCGTAGCCGTAGGCCATGAACGCAGCGCCTTCTTCGTGCCGCGTGTCGACAAAGTGGATGTCGTTTCTGCCGTACATTTCGGTGACGATGGTGTTCGTGGTCGTGCCCACCACGCCAAAGGTGTACTCGACCCCCTCCGCCCGCAACGCTTCAATGACCGCTCGACCGGCTTTCATCCGTGCCATGAGTTTCCTTTCGTTTAAATGTTATTCAGGCCGGATACCGGCGTCCTTAGGCAATTTCGCTTATATTAGACTAACTCTCAAACTCATGCGCGCGATGATAGCTTTGCTTCAAACCAACGGAGGATCCTGATGAAACTGGTGACTTTCGAAACGCACGATGGCGCCCAGCACATCGGCGCGATACTGGCCGGCGAGCAAACCCTCGTCGATTTCACCGCGTCGGACCGCGCGCCGCACCTGCGTGACATGCTCGCGCTCATAGACGGCGGCGAAGCAGCGCTCGTGCATGCTCGGGAGCTTGCCGCAAAACCCCGCGTGGTGCGCAGGCTTGCCGAGGTGAAGCTGCTCGCGCCGGTGCCCGAGCCGCGCCAGATGCGGGACTTCCTGATCTTCGAGCAGCACATCCGCCAGGCTCGCGCCACGCGCAACCGGTTGGCCGCCGACGGGCAGCCGACCGATCCGGCGCAGATCAAGCTGCCGCGGGTTTGGTACGAGGAGCCGATTTATTACAAGTGCAACCGCTTCTCGGTGGTGGGCACCGGCGCGGATGTCGTCATGCCCGGCTACACCCATCAATTCGACTACGAGCTCGAATTCGGATTCTTCCTCGGCCGGCGCGGCAAGAACATCCGCCGCGAGGACGCGCGCAGCCACATCTTCGGCTACTGCATCTTCAATGACTTCAGCGCCCGCGACCAGCAGACGCGCGAGATGCAAGGCATGCTCGGCCCCACCAAGGGCAAGGACTTCGACACCGGGAACGCGATGGGCCCGTGGCTAGTGACCGCCGACGAGATGCCGGATCCCTACGCCCTCACCATGGTGGCGCGGGTGAACGGCGAAGAACGCTCACGCGGCATGAGCGGCACCATGCACCACAAATTCGAGGACATCCTCGCGCACGTGTCGAAGGACGAGACTGTCTACCCCGGCGAGTTCTTCGGCTCGGGAACGGTCGGCAACGGCAGCGGGATGGAGTTCGGGCGCTTTCTCAAGGCCGGGGACGTAATCGAGCTCGAGATCGACGGGCTGGGCGTGCTGCGCAACCGGGTCGTCGCGTCGCAACCGGTGACACCATGAGACCCGCTATCAGGTAAGTTACGTTTGCTTCACGAACCTGACCAAGTAGTTCTGCCGCATGAATTTCCTGTCGTCGATCAGCTTGAACCCCTCGGCCTCGACTTCCTTGATCACGGTCTCCTTGCCGGCGCGCACGTGTTCGAGAACCCGCTTGCTGCTAACGCCCTCGATGCGCTCGAACTCGACGATGACGAGGGTGCCGCCAGGCTTGAGCGCCGCGCGGATCGCGCGCAGCATGGCCTGCGGGTACTCGAAATGGTGGTGGGTATCCGACACAAACGCGACATCGACCGAGGTTGCGGGAAGCGGCACGTCTTTCGGCGTATTGACGATGCCCTCGACATTGCTGATGCCCTCGTTGCGCAACCTGGGCACGATTTTGTCGATGAAGTTCCTGGTGATATCGAGCGCGTAGACTTTGCCGGCCGCGCCGGTCTGCTGCGCGAAGAGTCGCGTGAATAGCCCCGATCCCGCGCCGACATCGGCCACCGTCATGCCGGGTTCAACGCCGGATGCGGCGACAATCTCGTTGCGCTTGTCGTAGACCTCCCTGCCTTCGCGCTCGAACGAGCCGGCCCAGGCCGTGTAATCCGGCTTATCGACGAACTGCTGATTGACTCCCGGGGCAAGGCTTTTGTCCTGCGCGCCGGCATTACCCGCGAGCGCGGTGAAGCAAAGTGCGAAGTAACAAAACAGGCGCCGGGCTGCGGCGTGCACATGGGCTGGTGGTGTATTCATCGCACGGAGGTCCCGCTATGCGCCGTAGCGCTTGAGCGTGTCTTGGTCGAACTTGAGCCCTAAACCGGGTTTATTCGGCACGACGAGCTCGCCCTTCACGGGCACCGGCACCTCTTCGAACAGCCTGCTCGACCACGGCATGTACTCGACCGTGAGGCCGTGCGGGATGGCGGCGATCAGATGCACGTGAATTTCGGGCAGCAGGTGGCTCACCACCGGCAAGTTGAAAGCCTCCGCCATGCCGGCGATCTTGAGCCATTGGGTGATGCCGCCGGCGCGCACCAGGTCGATCATGACGATGTCGACCGAGCGCGCTTCCAGCATGTGACGAAACGGCACCGTGCCGTAGACGTATTCGCCGCCGGCGACGGGAGTGGCGAGCGCATCAGCGACGCGCGCCATGCCGGGATAATCGTCGTGGGCAACGACGTCTTCCAGCCAGAACAGGTGATACTGCTCGATGCGCTTGCCGATCGAAATCGCCTGACGCACGTCCCAGCGCTGGTTGATGTCGCACATCAAGTCGATATCCTCGCCGATCGCCTCGCGGATCACGCGGGCGCGTTCGATTTCGCGCTCGGGCGAGGTATCACCGGGCAACGCGAGCTGCATTTTCATCTGCCTGAAACCTTTCGCGACGAGATTAGGCCCGGCCTTCGCGACGTGCTCGAGCGGAAACGTGCGCATCAGCGCACCACTTGCGTAAGTCGGCACACGCTCGCGGAACCCGCCCACGAGCCTGGCCAACGGCAAATTCAGCGCCTTGCCCTTGATGTCCCA
>PLYS01000411.1 GCA_003153455.1 Betaproteobacteria bacterium
GGACGCGCCGTTCCATCGCGCGATTGAGCGCCTCGGGCCCATCACGTCACACCCAATTCTCGGTGGCCTTCACCACCAATATTGCAGAATCTAATTTTCGGTACACACAGGCATTTTATGTTTAGAGCCGACAGTTCAGACTTGCCAATTTGCGCGATCCGGCGGTGGCGCGGCGTGCTGGCGGCTGCGCCAGGAAAGATGATGCATGAGGTGAGGTCCGTCCAACATCGCGACGACCGTAAGAATGGCTCCCATCGCGACGTCGTTGGCATACGGTAGAGCCCCCACCGCGTTAAAGCCCGTACTCAACACCGCAAGGATGAGGACGCCGACCGCGATGCCGAGCGGTCGGCCGGTTCCGCCGCTCAGGGACACCCCGCCCAAGATCGCCGCCGCAGTGGCGGGAACGATGATCACCGATATCCCGACAACCGACGCAGATGCCAAGCTATAGCTCAACAGTGCGCCCGATAGCGCGGCGCAGACGCCTGAAAATGCAAAGATACCCACAATCTGCCCATCAACATTAACGCCCGCAATCATGGCCGCTCGCCGGTCGCTACCGATCGCGACGACGTCGCGTCCCACCCGCGTCACTGCCATGATGACGGCGGCGGCAATGAAAAGCGCCAGCGCAACGAGACTCCGGATGGAAAATACGCCGGTCAGTTTGGCCGCGAGATCAAGAGCGACTTGCATGTTGCCGTAGGGAATCGTACGGTTTTCCGTGAGGACGGACGCGCCGCCGGCGAGCACCAGAAGCCCTCCGAGAGTTACCCCGATCGATCCTAGTCGCAGCCGGACGATGATGAAGCCTTGCACGATGCCCGCCGCCAATCCGGCCGCAAGGGCAAAGATTATTCCAGCCCAGGGATGCTGAGCGCCTGTCAGGACTGCGATGCAGCCCGCCATGCTGAACGTCCCGATCACCGAGAGATCAAATTCGCGAATCATCATCGTCAGCCCGAGGCCGAGCGCCACGGGTCCGACGGTGGCAAAGATTTCAAAGGTCGAGAAGGCGGTAGCCATGCTGAGAAACCGACCCTGTCCCCAATCCGCCAGTGTCAAAAGCAGAATGCAGGCGGCGAGGATGCCTATCGGCCTGACATGAGGGTCATTCCGCAGAAACTTCTTCATAATCCGCCTAGTCCCTGGTGCCGCGCGTATGCAGGATTATGACGGCGAGCACGATCAGTCCCGATATCAGGTATTGCCATTCCTGTCGCAAGCCCCGCAGCAGCAGCACAACCTGGATGATCGCGATGATCATGACGCCGCCCAGGGTTCGTACGATCGAACCTTCGCCGCCTTTGATGAGGGTTCCGCCGACGAGCACGGCCGCAACCGCTTCGTAGTCGTAGCCGACGCCATAATCCATGCTCGCCGAATCATACCTGATGGACAGCATTATTCCCGCGAGCGCCGAGAATAGACCGGCCCAGAGATAGGCGCCGCTGACGGTGCGCCAAGGCCTGACGCCTATGGCATCAGCGGCGCGAATGCTGCCGCCAACCATATAGACATTCCGACCGAAGATCGTGAAGGAAAGAATGAGTTGGCCGACCACGGTCACGCAAAGAAACATCGCGAACTCGATGGGTATGCCGGCGACCGCTCCTTTGAACATGCCGTAACTCACGCCGGCTTGCGCATAGATCGTGCCAGCCGCTCCGACTGCCTCCACTACTCCATAAATCAGCGCCAGCATTGCGATGCTGATGATGATGGGGTTTGCACGCGCCCAGCCGATAGCGAAACCTTGCACGGCGTTGAGGAGCGCCCCCGATGCCAGTGCAGCCATAAACCCGAAGGCAACCCCACCCCAATTCACGGCCGCGATGAAAATCATCGCGGTGGCGCCTACGATCGCGCCGAGGCTAAAGGACATGATGTTCCCGCTGATCGTGATCAGCGTCATTCCAACAGCTACGCATCCCATGAAGGAGACCGTCGTCAACAGCGACAAGATGCTCGGCTCCGATAGAAAGCCTGGCGTCGTGAGGGCGAAAATGCCCAGAAGAAGGATGAAGACCGCCCGGATAGCAGGCAGCCGATTGCGCGGTGCGCCGAAAAGCCGCAGCCAGTTCTCCAACGTCGCCCGCACGTGAATCCTTGACGGCCACCGGGCGAGCGGCTCGGTCATGGAGCGACCTTTGAAGCGGGGGGCGGGTGAGTGATGTCGACCATGATCGACGCCATGTCGATTCCTTCATACTCGTATCGCGCAATAGCGCGGCCACGATACATGGTCACAACGATATCAGCGATGCCGACGACCTCCTCGAGATCGGACGAAGTCATGATCAGCGAATAACCGAGAGCGCACAATTTGCGCATCAGTTGGTAGATATCCGCCCGCGCCCCGACGTCGATGCCGCGGGTCGGCTCGTTCATAAGCAGGATTCCCGGCTCGCTCCGCTCGACTACCCTTCCGAAAAGCAATTTCTGTTGATTGCCCCCACTGAGATTGCCGGCATAAGCCCGTAGACGTTGGCGATCTATGCCGACCCGATCGGCGAGCCGCGCCGCAAATTGACTGAGACTCGGGCGATTCAGAACGCCGAGGCGTGCTTGCGCGCCAAGGCTGGTTGCGACGAGGTTGTCCAGCACCTTCAAGCGATGGAAAATCCCCTCGGCCGCGCGATCCTCGGACAGGAACAGGACATTGCGAGACACGCAATGCGGCACGGAGCCGAGGCGCATCGGTTTGCCGTTGACAATCACGCGTCCGGTGGCCCCGTATACAAGACCCGCAAGGGCACGGATCACCATGTTCGCACCCGATCCGATCTGCCCGGCAATACATAAAATCTTGCCGCGCGGCGCGGTAAAGGAAAAGTCGTACATCGCGTCCGGCACTTTGAGCCCCTCGACGACAACCGCGTTGCCCACTTGACGGTGCGCCGAAGCGCTCGGGTACATTTTGCCGACCGACCGCCCTAGCATCAGCTCGATGAGACCGTCTCGCGTGATTTCGCCGACCGGCTTGGTCGCTACGTGCTCGCCATTGCGGAATACGCTAACCGAGTCGCAAAGTTCGAAGACCTCTCCAAGCCGATGGCTGATGTAGATAATTGAATGCCCTCGTGCCTTGACGAGCTTGAGCACGCCGACAATCCGCGCGATTTCAGCGTCGGTCAGGGTCGCGGTAGGCTCGTCGAGTATCAGCACGCGGGCTTGGCGTGCCAGAAGACGCGCGATCTCCACGAGCTGCTGCTGGCCAATGGTGAGCGTTCCCACCGGCCGATCGAGATCCCAGTCGCCGATGCCCAGCAGCTGCATGGCCTCCTGTGCCCGCGCCCGAAACCGAGAACGCCGATAGATGAGCGGTACGTCTGCACTGCCGAGCCAGATGTTGTCCAGGATCGACAGCCGTGGCGCGAGACTCAGCTCCTGCGCTACGAATCCCAGCCCCAAACCTTGTGCGTGTTGGGGTCCGACAATGGTCCGGATACGGCCGTCGATGCTGATAGAGCCGCTGTCCGGTTGGGTGATCCCCATAAGAAGCTTCACGAAAGTACTCTTGCCGGCGCCGTTTTCGCCGCAAATCGCACGAATCTCCCCCGTAGCAAGCGAGAACGATACATCGCGCAGCGCATCGACGCCAGCATAACTCTTACTTAACCGGTCGACAGAGATGATTTCTTGAGCCATCACGCCTCTTTCACGGGACAGCGCGGAAGTCGCTACTTACGAGGTGTATGCGGCCAGAGCGCATTCCAGGTAAATTAAGCCGGAACGCGCTCCACATTGGAGATATCGTCCGGATTTTCTGCGGCAACCCATGTCCGCTCCGCTGTAACGTGCGCTAGAAGGTACATGCGGCGTCCCATTGGTCGACATTCGCTTTGGTGATGGGTACGACCGGAAGCAAGACCTCCTTGGGCAATTTCTTTCCGCTGAAGTAATCGTTGATCATATCGGCTGTCCTCTTACCGACGTCCGTCGGACTTTGGACGATCGTGCTGTTTTGCAGCCCGGCTCTAATCGCGTCGAGTCCTTCCTTGAGGCAATTGCCGCCGACGACGATCAACTGTTTTGGCCCCATCCCGACCGGTATTCCCGCTGCCTGAGCCGCCTTGATCGCTGCGACCGACATGTTGTCGGCCATGCCGTACATGACATCAAGACCGCCGCTGGCGGTAAAACGCGCGTAAAGCTGTCCTGCTATTCGCTCAGCCTGCGGCGTGGCCCAGGCGGCATCTTCGGTGGCGACAATCTCCGCCTTCGGATTTGCTTGCAGCGCCGCTCGGATCCCGGCCAGGCGGCGCGGACCGATTCCTTGCTGCAAAGCGCCGGTGATCAGCGCGATCTTGCCCCCGTCGCGTCCGCTTTCCTTCAGTGCGTTCAGAATAAGTTTGCCCGCGATGCGCCCCATTTCGGCCTGATCCTGCCCCACGAAAGAGAGGTAAAAATCCTCCGAACCTTCCTTGACCGGGTTGTTGACGACGATCACGGACAGGCCGGCCTGCTTAGCGCGAACTAGGGCCGGCACGATGCCCTGCTCGGAAAGAGGCTGGATCGCCACAAGGTCGAATTTACGCGCGATCGCGTTGTCTACCTGTTGCGCCTGCAGGGCGGCATCAAGCCCACTGGCCAGAATTGTAACCTCCATTCCGTAAGATTCGGCCTGCCCACGGAAAGCCTTGACCAAGGCCGTCACATAAGGATTCGTCGCCAACGTCTCGAGATATAGAACCTTTTTTCCCTTGCTCGCATCAGCTGCATGGGCCGGCGGCGCGAGCGGCGTGCCGAACACGAACGCCGCGGCGATTGCAACGGCAGCTGTCATCGAGCCGGGCCGCCGCGCGAAAGAACAACGGTTCAAGTGCATGTCCATGTCTCCTCTTGCAAGAACAACGCTTGTGAATTGCATGCTTTTACGGCGGTGCAAGTCTTGTCTGAAAATCAGAATCAGGTTGCTACCGCCGAAATGCGTGAGTGCGCACAGGAAATTAAGACAGGATCGTAAAGACGAGCATGCCTGCTGCCCCCGACTTCCACTGAACAGCTCAGGCCGGAGCGGTTAAAATTTCGTCTCGGGGGAAGTGATCCATGACCTCCGCTCCGTTCTCAGTCACGACGACCATGTTCTCCAGCCGCACGCCTCCCTCTCCCTCGCGGCCCTCCCGGCTCTCGACGGCAAACGTCATGCCCGCTTCGAGAATCTGCGGATGTTTCAAGGACCACTGCCGGTTGATGACAGGATATTCGTACAAGGAAATGCCGATTCCATGTCCAATTTCCATGGTCAAAACTTCGACTTCATCCTTGTAGCCCCAGGCACTGGCCGGAGGAAAATGCATAGCCAACTCCGCCGTGCTTACCCCGGGCTTCGCTGCGTCGATGATCCCATCGAGGCTGTCCAAGACCCGCTTGTACCAGTCCTTCTCCTTGTCGTTCGGCTTCCGTCCCACGACGAACGTGCGGTAGTTGCAGCTTCGGTATCCGAGATACCCAATCCCGCACATGGCTGCGTAAACGAGATCACCTGTCTCGATCATCCGTCCCGAACGATCAAACCCCCGTTCAAACGTGAGCGGCCCGGACATGAAGTAGATCGGCCGCGCTTCGTCCGAGCCTGCCTTGATAAGCTCGTCCACTGCGATCCGGCTCAATTCCGAGTCGCTCATCCCCGGCCTCAATTCGCGCCAGATCCTATGCCATGTCGCCTCGCAGATCGACGCCACTGTTTTCAGGCAATTGATCTCGTCCACCGTCTTCGTCGCCCGCGCCTCGAGCATCATGGGCCAGAAATCTACCGTCTTTATACCGGCCGCATTCAGGGATTGCTGTGCCACACCGTCCATCGCCAAGAGCCCCAGCTTCTCCCCGGCCAAGCCGCGTTCCTTCAATTCCTGAAGGATTTCCGCCGCGAAAAGCTTCCCCTCTTCCTGCACCACTTCCGGCCCGCCGATACCTGCCAGCCACGCGCGCGCCACACGCCAATGTTTGATCCAAGGTGCAACGGCAGGCAGCTGCTTGTACCAGCCAGCGTGAGCGAAAACCACCGGATCATGCTCGGCAAAGAACAAGACATACCAGAGCTGCGGCATAAACTCAGCGCCGCGCAATCCGGTCAGATAGCGGGTATTGTCCGCGCGCGTGGCCAAGAGAGCCGGAATACCGTACTTACGCATGACTTTGCGGGCGCGCTCGGCTCTTTCGTCGCGCATCCGGGCTACGTTTATCCCCTCTTGCCAGTCCGCGGCAGCCGTCCCAAACGCAAGCTTGGATGCCATCTTGACCATTAGTCGTTTCCTCTACAAAGAATGATTAGCTAATTATTCTGCTCGCTTTTTTCTCTAACGTCTACAGGGCACCGCGCCACGCTGGCGCCCCGAGAACCCTACAGCACGGCGACGATTGGCAGGCGATCGTGCGTGACCACATCGAGTGGTCCCGCTCCTTTTCCCACCTGCACCAAGAAGCCGAAACAAATTCGATGACCGGGTCTCGCGCCGAGACCGCCNNGTCTGCATCATCATCAGGGTTTGTGCCAGCCAATTGGTGAGGTCCTCCGGCCCGTCGATCGCGAGCATGAAGTCCTTCTGCGCGTTGATCTGGTCGAGCCAGTTGATCGGCGGTGTGAGCAGCGAGGCGCCGATCGTGGCGTTTTAAAACCACAGTGTGGCTTCCGGCTTCGCGTGCATGCCCCGGCTAGAGCTTACCTTGCCGTCGCGGATCGAAATCCAGCGCCCGATCCCCTCGTCGCGGGCCTTGATCTGCGCAACCAGGTTGCGCTGCTTGAGCTGTGCGGCAAAGGCCGGGTGCCTGCGCGCGGTGAACTTGAGCATTACGGTCAAGGCAAAAAGGATGATTGAGAATTTCAACCGCGAAAACATCATGCCTGACTCTCGCCGCAATCGATGCGCGCACAAGCGGGCGCTCGGCACACACAACGTGATCGCATCCGTCACTGTCTCGATCGCAGGGCTATTCGCGAGTCTCGCCCTCGTCCGCGACTTCGCCTGCGATCAATCGGTCTCTGGTCGATCAGATTCGGGGAGCTCCATCGGCACCATGCCAACTTTGTCGAGCAGCGACAAATCTCGATCCCGCGCAGGATTCGGCGTGGTCAAAAGCTTCGGCCCGTAGAAGATCGAGTTGGCGCCGGCGAGGAAGCACAAGGCCTGCGTCTCCTCACTCATCTCCTCGCGCTGGCGGAGAGTCGTACCATCGAGCGCGACATTGCAATGCGCGCGACGCCGATGGTGCGCACGAAATCGTGCGGATCGAACTTTTGCCCCTTCGACACCGGCGTGCCTTCCACCTGTACCAGCATGTTGATCGGCACGCTCTCCGGATGCTCTGGCATGGTGGCGAGCGCATCGATCATGCCGACACGGTGGTCCGCCTCCTCACCCATGCCGATGATACCGCTGCAGCAGACATTGATGCCGGCGGTCCACACGTGGTCGAGCGTGTCGAGCCGGTCCTTGAACGTGCGTGTGGTGATGATGTCGCCGTAATATTCCGGCGAGGTATCGAGATTGTGGTTGTAGTAGTCGAGACCCGCGTCGCGCAGCCGCTCGGCCTGACCATCCTTCAGCATTCCCAGCGTCGCGCAGGTTTCGAGACCCAGTGCCTTGACCTCGCGCACCATCGCGAGCACGGGTTCGAGATCGCGGTCCCGGGGTCCGCGCCATGCCGCTCCCATGCAAAAACGCGACGCGCCGGCCGCGCGAGCCGCGGTCGCCGCTTCCACCACGGTGTCGAGCGCGACCAAATCCTCGCTCACAACCTCGGTGTGATAGCGCGCGGCCTGCGGGCAGTAGCCGCAATCCTCGGGACAGCCGCCGGT
>PLYS01000505.1:0-15744 GCA_003153455.1 Betaproteobacteria bacterium
CCGGTACCGCCGCCCATGCCGGCGGTCAGGAACAGCATGTCGGTGCCGGCCAGCAGTTCGACGATACGCTCGCGGTCCTCGAGCGCCGCCTGCCGCCCGACTTCGGGATTCGCGCCAGCGCCGAGCCCCTTGGTAACGTTGGCGCCGAGCTGCAACTGGATGCGCGCCTGGGTACGCTTCAGCGCCTGCATATCGGTGTTGGCGCAGATGAACTCGACGCCGTTTACCCCGTTTGCGATCATATGATCGACCGCGTTGCCGCCGCAACCGCCAACCCCGATCACCTTGATTACCGCTTCCTGTGACGCATCTTCCATGATTTCAAACATAGCTGCCTCCTGTGACTAAAGTAGAAACGAGACCTGAAAATTGCCGACTTCGTTGCTGACGAATTTCTGAGTTCTGCGCTCACGCATTCGCGCACCCTTTAAAAATTTCCCCTGAACCAGCTCTTCATGCGTTCGATCAGGCCCTGCAGCGATCCGATGTTCGCCTGCGCGAGCTGCTGCTGGCGCTGCTGCTGCAGCCCGAGCAGCAGCAGGCCGACCGCGGTGGAATAACGCGGATTACGCACGACTTCCGACAACCCGCCGTGGTACTGCGGCTGACCGATGCGCACCGGCATGTGAAAGATTTCCTCGCCGAGTTCGACCATGCCCTGCATCGAGCTCGAGCCGCCGGTAATCACAATCCCCGACGACAACAAATCCTCGTAACCCGAGCGGCGCAAATCCGACTGCACCAGCGAATAGAGTTCCTCGGTGCGCGGCTCGATCACTTCCGCCAGCGTCTGGCGCGACAACTGGCGCGGACCGCGCTCGCCGATGCCCGGCACCTCGACCATCTGCCGCGGATCGGCAAGCTGCCTCAACGCGCAACCGTAGCGCTGCTTGATGTCTTCGGCGTCCTTGGTCGGCGTCCTCAACGCCATCGCGATGTCGTTGGTGATCTGGTCGCCCGCGATCGGAATGACGCCGGTGTGACGAATCGCGCCCTGCGTGAACACCGCGATGTCAGTGGTGCCGCCGCCGATGTCGACCAGGCACACACCGAGGTCCTTTTCATCTTCCGACACCACCGCGGTTGCGGAGGCGAGCGGCTGCAGGATCAGGTCGCGCACCTCGAGCCCGCAGCGCCGCACGCACTTGATGATGTTCTGCGCTGCCGACACCGCGCCGGTCACGATGTGCACGTTGACTTCGAGCCGCACGCCGCTCATGCCGAGCGGCTCGCGCACATCGCCCTGGCCGTCGACGATGAACTCCTGATTCAGGATATGCAGAACCTGCTGATCGGTCGGGATCGGGATCGCCTTCGCGGTCTCGATCACGCGTTCGACATCCTGCTGCGTCACCTCATGGTCCTTGATTGCGACCATGCCGCGCGAATTGATGCTCTTGATGTGGCTGCCGGCAATCCCGGTATAAACGTCGCGAATCTTGCAATCCGCCATCAATTCGGCTTCTTCAAGCGCGCGCTGGATTGCGTTGACCGTTGCTTCGATATTGACGACCACGCCCTTCTTGAGGCCTTTCGACGGATGGCTGCCCATGCCGATGATCTCGAAGCTGCCGCCCGGCTTCACTTCGGCGACGATCGCCGCGATCTTCGAGGTGCCGATATCAAGACCGACGATCAGGTTCTTGTTTTCCTTGGCCTTGCTCATCAATTCCTCTCTGCGTTCATCCGCTCGCACGCGAAGCCGTGCCGTGGCGGCGTTTCTGCTGCGGCTCGTCTTTCAACCCGTGTATGCGCACCGCAAAACCGTTCGGATAGCGCAGGTCGACATAGTCGAGCTTGCGCTGCAGCGGGTTGATGGTGCGGTCGTAGACCGCGATAAAACGGTCGAGCCGCGGCTCGATGCGTTCGCGTCCGAGTTCGAGTGTGAGGCCGCTCTCGAGCCGGATCTGCCACGCGCCGCGCGCCGATACCTGCACCTGCGCCGGCACTTGCCCGATCGCAGCGAGGCTGCGCCGGAAATAGCCGTACTGGATCGCGATCTCCTTGACGCTCTCCGGCGGTCCGATGAACAGCGGCAGCGCGCCGTCGCAGGGCGGAACAGGGGCCCCCTTGGGGGATGTGATCCCGGAGACGGATGCAACGCCTGCGCTCGACAGCGCCGCGCCAGAC
The DNA here is from genome assembly GCA_003153455.1 of Betaproteobacteria bacterium. Classification (GTDB taxonomy): domain Bacteria; phylum Pseudomonadota; class Gammaproteobacteria; order Burkholderiales; family SG8-41; genus PALSA-1004. Next base: position 2,131 of record PLYS01000505.1, read on the forward strand.
TCGCGGCCGGTCGCATCCCGCAAGCGGGGCGCGTCGCAGGGCGGAAGAGGGTTCCCTTTGGGATCTGACCCCGGAGACGCGCAAGGGGCCGGTATCACCGACGCGCTTACGGCCGGCTCCGCGGTCGCATCCCGTAAGCGGGTCCCTGCTCCACGCTCCGCCGGCCCCTGCTCCCTGCTCGCAGGCGTGCCGTCGTAGGCGGCGGCGAACACTTCGCCCTGCGTATTGACCAGCGCCGCATTGCCCCAGCGCGCGAGCGGCACGTGCTCTTCGAGCGCGACTTCGAGCCGGTCCGGCCACTGGCGGCGCACATTAGCCTTGCGCACCCATGGCAGCTTCTCGAATACGGCGCGTGCCCGTGCCAGATCGAGCGTGAAGAAGTTGCCCCTCACTTCGCGCCTGACGATGGTCTCGACCTGTTCGAGCGTGACGTGCGCGAGCTCGCCGCCCACGCGCACCTCGCGCAGCCTAAATACCGGCAGCTGCACCACGTACAGCACAACTCCGCAGGCCGCGAGCAAGAATCCGGCCGCGTACAGCAGGTTCGCGATTGGATTCAGAATATCGGGTCTATCCCATACCAAAAAACCCGCTTCGGGTTTCAGGTTTCGAGTTAACGTCGTCTCAGCCGACATGGGCCAGCTCCAGTATTCGAACCACCAGCTCGTCGAACTCAATACCGGCGGCGCGTGCCGCCATCGGTACCAGAGAATGGCCGGTCATGCCCGGCGTGGTATTCATCTCGAGTAGAAACGGCTTGCCATCATCGCGCAGCATCAGGTCGGCGCGCCCCCAGCCGCTGCAGCCAAGCACTTCGATTGCGCGCATCACCAGCGCCTGCAATTCCTGCTCCTGCGCGGCGGGCAAGCCGCACGGACAGTGGTATTTGGTTGCGTCGCTGTAATACTTGTGTTGGTAGTCGTAATTGCCTTGTGGCGCTTCGATCCAGACGAGCGGCAGAGCTTCGTCGCCGATAAATCCCGCCGTAAGTTCGCGTCCGGCAATGAATTCCTCGGCGATTACCAATGTGTCGTACTTCGCCGCGAGTTCGTAAGCAGGCTCGAGTTTTTCGGCGGAGATCACTTTGGTGAGACCGAGACTCGACCCTTCATGCGCCGGCTTTACGACCACAGGCAGACCGAGGTCGCTTACCACCGCAGCCCAGTTGCTGCCGGAAGTCAGAATTTCGTGTCGCGGCGTCGGCACGCCGCATGCCAGCCACACCAGCTTGGTGCGCAGCTTGTCGATGCACAGCGCGGAAGCCATCACGCCACTGCCGGTATACGGAATCTCCATCAGCTCAAGCGCGCCCTGTACCGTCCCATCCTCGCCGTAGCGGCCGTGCAGCGCAATGAACACGCGTTTGAAGCCGTCGCTTTTGAGCTCGCACACCGGGCGCGCGGCCGGGTCGAACGCGTGCGCGTCGACACCCTTGCGACGCAGCCCGGCGAGCACGCTTGCGCCCGACATCAGCGAAATCTCCCTTTCTGCGCTGCGGCCTCCCATAAGAACGGCGACCTTTCCAAAATCGCGGGGCGAGAGGCGAGAGGCGAGAGGCGAAGTCATTTCTCGCCCCCGCTGTTCAGCCGTTCATGCCGCGATTTGGATTTAGCCGTCACTCTTCACTCTTCACTGATTTATCCCGCCTCACGCCTCTCCGATGATCTTCACTTCGCGCTCGAGGTCGATGCCGAATTTCTGCTTGACCGCGCAGTGCGCGATTTCGATCAACACCTCGATGTCGGCAGCGCGCGCGTTGCCGGCGTTGACGATGAAATTCGCGTGCTTGTCGGAAATCGCCGCGCCGCCGAGCATGTAGCCTTTGAGCCCGCACGCTTCGATCAGGCGCGCTGCGTAATCGTCCCGCGGATTGCGGAACACCGAGCCGGCGTTGGGCTGATTGAGTGGCTGCGTCGCGATGCGCCGCTCGAGCAGCAGCTTGATCGTCAGGCGCGACTTCACGCTGTCGCCGCGCGGCAGCTTGAAGCGTGCGGCGACAAACCATTCCTCGTGAGGCGTGAGGCGTGAGGCGTGAGGCGTAACAGCAGGTTGACCGCTTCGCACATTCTTTACTCCCCGCCCCTCACTACCAACCTTCAAACTAACCTGCCGATAACCGATGTCATAATCGGCGCGGGTGCGCTGATGCAGCCGGCCCGCGCGATCGACGGTGGTGGCGCTCTCGACGATATTCCAGGTCTCGCCGCCGTAGCAGCCGGCGTTCATCGCCAGCGCGCCGCCGACCGTGCCGGGGATGCCGGCCATGAACTCGGCGCCACCCAGCTTATGCATGGCGGCAAAACGCGCCACCTTCGGGCTCGGCACGCCGGCTTCGGCGAAAATTGTGAGGCGTGAGGCGTGAGGCGTGAGGTGGTCTTCGCGTGCAACCTCGGTGCGTACCCCATGATCCTCTGCTCCGCCGGTATCCTCCGGCTCCACGCGTATCTGGTTCAGCACTCGATGCGTGAAGATCACCGTGCCGCGCACGCCCCCGTCGCGCACCAGCAGGTTGCTGCCGAGCCCGACCAGGTAGACCGGCTCGTGCTGCGGCAGTGATGCGAGGAACGCGCGCAGGTCGTCGAGATCGGACGGTAAGTAGGCGCGATCGGCACAGCCGCCGGCGCGCCAGCTGGTATGGCGCGCCATAGGCTCGTTGCACCGCAGCTCGCCGCGCAAAACGGGAGACGGGAGACGGGAGGCGGGAGGCGTAGCGCCGTTCCTGGGTTGTTTGTGGTTAGTCACCTCACACCTCACGCCTCACCCCTCACCAGCATTCCGGGCACTGTTCCAATCGAACCTGCGCCCATGGTTACCGCCACATCGCCGTCCATGACCGCACTGCGGATCGCCTCCGGAAAGTCCGCGACCTGCTCGACGAAAATCGGTTCGACCTTGCCCTGTACCCGTACCGCGCGTGTCAATGTGCGCCCGTCGGCGGCGACAATCGGCGTCTCGCCCGCCGCGTAGACTTCAGTGAGCAGCAGCACGTCTGCAGTCGACAGTACTTTCACGAAATCCTCGAAGCAGTCGCGCGTGCGCGTGTAGCGGTGCGGCTGGAAGGCGAGCACCACGCGCCGCCCCGGGAACGCGCCGCGCACCGCGGCGAGTGTTGCCGCCATTTCGGCCGGGTGGTGGCCGTAATCGTCGATCAGCGTGTAGCAGCCACCGCCTGGCAGCGCGATGTCGCCCCAGCGCTGGAAGCGCCGTCCGACGCCTTTGAACTCGGCGAGCGCCTTGACGATCGCCGCATCCGACGCACCGACTTCCATGCCGACCGCGACCGCGGCGAGCGAATTCAGCACGTTGTGGGCGCCGGCGAGATTGAGCATGACCTCGAGATCGGGCAGCCGCGCGCCGCGCGCGTCGCTGCGAACCACTCGAAAGCGCATCCGCCCTGCGTCGGCCTCGACGTCGACCGCGCGGATTTGAGCGCTGATCGACAAGCCGTAGGTCGTGACCGGCTTGGTCACCGCCGGCATGATTTCGCGCACGTTAGGATCGTCAACGCACAGCACCGCGGTGCCGTAGAACGGCAGGTGCTGCACGAAATCGAGGAACGCCTGGCGCAGCCGCCCGAAGTAGTGGCCGTAGGTTTCCATGTGGTCGGCGTCGATGTTGGTGACCACCGCGAGCACCGGCGTCAGATACAGGAACGATGCGTCCGACTCATCGGCTTCGACGACGATGAATTCGCCGCTGCCGAGCCTGGCGTGCGAGCCTGCGGCTTCGAGCCGACCGCCGATCACGAACGTCGGATCCATGCCGGCTTCGGCGAGCACGCTCGCGACCAGGCTGGTGGTCGTGGTTTTGCCGTGCGTGCCGGCAACCGCGATGCCTTGCTTCAGGCGCATCAGCTCGGCGAGCATCATTGCGCGCGGTACTACCGGGATCTTGTGGGCGCGCGCTGCGGCCACTTCCGGGTTGTCGTCCTTCACCGCGCTTGACACCACCACCGCGTCAACGGAGACGATATTGTCTGCGGCATGACCTGTCGCGACATTCGCCCCCAGGCTGCGCAAGCGCCTGGTTACCGCGTTGTCGTTGAGATCGGAGCCGCTCACGCTAAAGCCGAGGTTGAGCAGAACTTCGGCGATGCCGCTCATGCCCGCGCCGCCGATGCCCACGAAGTGAACGCGTTTGACCTTGTACTTCATGCTGCCCTCGCGAGTTCCACACACACTTCCGCCACGGTCCGCGTTGCTTCCGGCTTGCCGGCACTGCGCGCCTGCTGTGCCATGCCGAGCAGCTCCTCGCGCGTGAAGCCGTGCAGCAGCCCGGCGAGCCTGCGCGGCGTGAGTTCGTGCTGCGGCACCAGCACCGCCGCGCCGCGCTCGGCGAGGAAGCGCGCGTTGCATGTCTGATGATCGTCGACCGCATGCGGAAGTGGCACCAGCACGCTCGCGATGCCGGCAACCGCAAGTTCGGCAATCGTCGATGCGCCGGCGCGGCAGATGATCAGATCCGACTCCGCGTATTGCGCGGCCATGTCGGCGACGAACGGCGTGAGCGTCGCGGTAACGCCCGCGCGCTGATAGTTGGCTTCGACTTGAGCCAAGTGACGCGCACCCGATTGATGTGTGACGAGCGGGCGCTCGGCTGCTGGCAGCAGCGCGAGCGCCTGCGGCACGGTTTCATTCAGCGCCTGCGCGCCAAGACTGCCGCCAATCACGGTGAGACGCAGCGGACCGGAGCGCGCGCGGTAGCGCTGCTCGGGTGCGGCGATCACCGCGATTTCGCTGCGCACCGGATTACCGGTCCAGATCACCGTGGTCGCTGCGCCGAACGCATTGGGAAAGCCGGCGAGGACGCGGTCAGCGACCCCGGCGAGCACGCGGTTGGCGAGTCCCGCGACCGAATTCTGCTCGTGGATTGCGAGCGGCCGGTTGAACAGCGACGCCATCATGCCGCCCGGGAACGACACGTAGCCGCCCATGCCGAGCACCACATCGGGACGGTGCGCAAATATCGCGCGCGCGCTTTGCCAGAATGCGATCAGCAATTGCAGCGGCAACACCAGCATGCGCAGCAAACCCTTGCCGCGCACGCCAGACATGCTGATCCACACCATCACATAACCTTTCGGCGCGACCAGCGTTGCTTCCATGCCGGCCCTTGACCCGAGCCAGACGATGTTCCATCCCTGCGCGCGCAGGTAGTCAGCCACCGACAACGCGGGGAAAATATGGCCGCCGGTGCCGCCCGCCATGATCAATATGGTTCGGGAGGCGTGAGGCGTGAGGCGAGAGGCGTTCATACCACAAGCCCTCGCATCAACTGTCTGTTCTCCCAGTCGACGCGCAGCAGCACCGCGAGCGCGCAGCAGTTGGCGGCGATGCCGCTGCCGCCGAAGGACAACAGCGGCAGCGTCAGACCCTTGGTCGGCAGCACGCCCATGTTGACGCCCATGTTGATGATCGCCTGTACGCCGAGCCACAGGCCGATGCCGTGCGCGACCAGCGCGGGAAAGTGGCGCTCGAGCGCAGCCGCCTGGCGGCCGATCACGAATGCGCGCACGACAATAATCGCAAACAGCACGATCACCAATGCAACGCCGACAAAGCCGAGCTCCTCGGCAATCACCGCGAGCAGAAAATCGGTATGCGCTTCGGGCAGATAGAACAGCTTCTCAACGCTGCCGCCGAGGCCGACGCCAAACCATTCGCCACGACCGAATGCGATCAGCGCGTGCGACAGCTGATAGCCCTTGCCGAACGGATCGGCCCACGGGTCCATGAAGCCGACCACGCGCTGCATGCGATACGGCGAAATCCAGATCAGCAGCAGGAAGCCTGCAACCAGCATTGCGATCAGGATGGCAAACAGCCGCCAGGTCATGCCGCCGAGGAACAGGATGCCTATCGCGATCACCGTAATCACCGCTAATGCGCCGAAGTCCGGTTCGCGCAGCAGCAGCCAGCCAATGACGAGCATGACCACGAGCATTGGCAGAAAGCGTTTGCTCAGGCTGTGCATGTAGGCCGCCTTGCGCACGGTATAGTCGGCGGCATACAGCAGGACGAACAGCTTCATCAGCTCGGAAGGCTGCAGGTTGAACAGATACAGCGACAGCCAGCGCTGGCTCCCGTTGACCTCGCGCCCGATACCCGGTATCAGCACCAGCGCGAGCAATCCGGCGCCGAGCAGGAATAGATACGGAGCCGCCTGCTGCCAGAAGCGCAGCGGAAACTGGAACGCGACCGTAGCGAGCAGCAAGCTGAGCGCGAGGAATACCGCGTGCCGCATCAGGTAGTACGTCGGCTGCTGGCCGGTGATGCGGCTGCCTTCGGCAATAGCGATCGACGATGAATAGACCATGACCAGCCCGAGTGCGAGCAACAGCACGCCGCCCCACAGCAGCGCGTGGTCGTACTGCGCCAGTTGCGGCCGGCTTTTTATGTCCGTATAGAACATTGCGTCTCGACTCTCAATCCTCAATCCTCGATTTTCTATCCTTGTGCTTCACCAGAAGCCTGACTGCCGCCGCGAATACTTCGCCGCGGTGGGCGTAGTTCCTGAACATGTCGAAGCTCGCGCATGCCGGTGACAACAGCACTGCGTCGCCGCTGCGGCCAACCGCTAGGGCTTTCTGCACTGCCTGTTCCATATCGGCGGCACGCTCGAGCGGCACGCCGCAACCGTCGAGCGCTGCCGCGATTTTCTCGCGGTCGCGGCCGATGAGAACTACCGCTCGTGCATGATGCGTAACCGGTGCACGCAGCGGGCTAAAGTCCTGGCCCTTACCGTCGCCACCCGCGATCAGCACTACCGGCTGCGAAAATCCGTTCAGTGCTGCGACGGTCGAACCGACGTTGGTGCCTTTCGAATCGTCATAGAACGTGATGCCGTTAATCACGGCGGCCTTTTCCACGCGATGCGGCAGTCCCTTGAAGGCGCGCAGCGCTATGGTGATCGGCGCATCGGCAATGCCGATTGCGTGGCACAAGGCACCCGCCGCGAGCGCGTTCGCCGCGTTGTGCATGCCGGCGACCGGCAGTTCGTCGATCGGCATCAACGTCCGCTCGTCGCGCGCCAGCCACGCCCGCCTGACGCGCTGCACCATGCCCCACTCATTGCCTCCCCGCGGCGCGTCCAGTCCAAAGCGGTAAATGGTGCGGCCGGGCAGAGCCATCGCACTGCTGTGCTTGTCGTCGCGGTTGAGCGCCTGCGCGCCGCTGCCGTTGAAAATGCGCGCCTTCGCCGCGGCGTACGCATCGATGCCGTGATAGCGGTCGAGGTGGTCTTCGGAAATATTCAGCATTGCCGCAGCGTCGGCATTCAGGCTCACTGTGCTTTCCAATTGGAAGCTCGACAGCTCGAGCACGAACGCATCCGGCACTGCCCTGCCATTCTCGATTGCAGTCAGCACATCGAGCACCGGCGTGCCGATGTTGCCGGCAACCATCGTGTCGAGCCCTGCCGCCGCGCAGATGTCGCCCGCCATGCGCGTCACCGTGCTCTTGCCGTTGGTGCCGGTGATGCCGAGTATCCTCGGAGTGTTGGGTGTTGAGTGTTGAGTGTTGAGTTGTGCGAGCGCTTGCGCGAAGAGTTCTACATCGCCGACCACCGGCGTGCCGCGTTCGATTGCCGCAACGACTGCCGGCGTACGGCGATCGACGCCGGGGCTGATCGCGATCAGGTCGGCACCACGCACGCTGGCGTCGCGAAATTCACCGCATTCGAGCGCAACCCCGGGCAGCTCGTGGCTGAGCTCGCCCGCATGCGGCGGATCAGCGCGCGTATCGGCGACCGACACGATCGCGCCGTGGCGCTTGAGCCAGCGCGCCATCGACAATCCGGTGTCACCGAGTCCGAGCACGAGAACCTTTCTTCCTTTCAATTTCACCGCAACTTCAACGTAGAGAGTCCAACCAGCACCAGCATCATGGTGATGATCCAGAAGCGGACCACGACCTGATTTTCCTTCCAGCCCTTCAATTCGTAGTGGTGATGCAGGGGCGCCATGCGGAAGATGCGTTTGCCGGTCAGCTTGAACGACGCCACCTGCAGCATCACCGACAGCGTCTCGACCACGAACACGCCGCCCATGATGAACAGGACGATTTCCTGCCGTACGATCACCGCGATGGTGCCGAGGGCGGCGCCTAACGCGAGCGCACCCACGTCGCCCATGAACACTTCCGCCGGATAGGCGTTGAACCATAAGAACGCGAGCCCTGCGCCGGCCAGCGCGCCGCAAAACACCGCCAATTCGCCAGCGCCGGGAATTAACGGAAAACCGAGATACTTCGAGAACACCGCGTGGCCGGCGACGTAAGCGAACACGCCAAGCGCACTGCCGATCATCACCGTCGGCATGATCGCAAGGCCATCGAGGCCATCGGTAAGATTGACCGCGTGGCCGGTGCCGACTATGACGAAAAACGCGAGCGTAATGAAACCGAATACACCGAGCGGGTACGCGACGTGCTTGAAGAACGGCACGATCAAGTCGGCTTTGGGTGGCAGATCCATGGACAAACCGCTCTGCACCCATGCCGTGAACAAGGGCAGAATCTGCACCTTATTGGGCACCGACACGGCAAATGCAAGGTAGACCGCAGCGCTGAGCGCGATCACGGCCGACCACCAGAACTTGGGTTTCGGCGACAACCCTTTCGGATGGTGGCGCACGACCTTGCGGTAGTCGTCGACCCAGCCGATTGCGCCGAAGCCGACTGTCACCGCCAGCACCACCCACACGAAGCGGTTTTCGAGATCGGCCCACAGCAACGTCGTCACCACGATCGCGATCAGAATCAGCGCGCCGCCCATGGTCGGCGTGCCGGCTTTCGGCAGGTGCGATCGCGGACCGTCGTCGCGCACCGCCTGGCCGATCTTGTACGAAGTGAGCCTGCGGATCATCAGCGGCCCGACCGCGAAGGTGATGAGCAGCGCGGTGAGGCATGCGAGCACCGCGCGCAGCGTGATGTAGGAGAACACGTTGAACGCGCGGATGTCTTTTGCCAGCCACTGCGCGAGCTCTAATAGCATGCACAACTCCCGGTTGCGGGTGAGGGGTGAAGGGTGAAGGGTGAAGGGTGGCTTCGCATGTCCCTAACTCCTCACTCCTGACTCTTCACTCTTTACCTCGAAACTTTTGACCACCCGTTCCATGCGCATGAAGCGCGAGCCCTTGACCAGCACCGTCACGCCCGGCGCAAGCATGTTCTGGATTTCCGCGAGCAGGTCCTCGATGCGCCGAAAGTGACGCGCGTTGGCACCGAATGCCTGCGACGCCGGCGCGGAGAGTTCGCCAAGCGTGAACAGCCGATCGATACCCGACTCGCGCGCGAACACGCCGGCCTCGGCATGCAACGCGGCCGACTGCGTCCCGAGTTCGCCCATGTCGCCCAGCACCAACAGCTTGGTGCCAGGCATCCGTGCCAGCACCGCGATTGCGGCGCGCATCGAATCGGGATTCGCGTTGTAGCTGTCGTCGATCAGCGTCGCGCCGTGCAGGCAACTCTTCCGCTGCAGCCGGCCCTTGACGCCGGGAAATCGCGCGAGGCCCGCCGCTACGGTCGCCACCGGCACCCGCAGCGCGGTCGCGGCCGCGCTCGCGGCGAGCGCGTTCCTGACGTTGTGCAGCCCCGGCGCCCGCACCACCGCGCTCGCCCCGCCGAGCGGCGTCTTGAGCACGATTTCGCTGTCGAGTCCGTGGATGCGATAACTTGCGCTCACTGCGGCCCTGGCCTCGAGCCCGAACTCGAGTTGCTTTCTGCCCGCCGCGAGTTCACGCCACAACGGCGCGTAGCGCTCGTCGGCGTTGATTACAGCGACGCCATCAGCTTTCAGCCCTTCGAAGATTTCACCCTTGGCGCGCGCGATCGCTGCGGTCGAGCCGAGGAATTCGATGTGCGCGAGTCCCGCGTTATTGATCAGCGCCACCTCGGGTTCGGCGAGCCGCGTGATGTAGCTGATTTCGCCGGCGTGGTTCATGCCCATTTCGATCACTGCGTAGCGATGCTCGCGCCGCAGCTCGAGCAGCGTCAGCGGCACGCCGATGTGATTGTTGAGGTTCCCGCGCGTGGCCAGAACGCAGGATTGAGGATCGAGGATCGGGGATTGAAATGCTTTGCATGCTTCGCGCAATATCGAGGCGAGCATCTCTTTGACGGTGGTTTTGCCGTTGCTTCCGGTCAATGCGACCAGCGGTATGTCGAACTGGCGACGCCAATACAATGCGAGCCTGCCGAGTGCCTGCAGCGTGTCATCCACGACCAGCAGCGGGATCTGCCCCCCCCATCCTCGATCCTCGGTCCTCGATCCCGCCTTCTCCACCATCGCCGCCGACGCACCCGCGGCGGCGGCCTGCGCGACAAACGCATGGCCGTCAAAACGTTCGCCTTTGAGCGCAACGAACAGGTCGCCGTGCCTGATCGCCCGGCTGTCGATGCTGACTGCGGTGAACTCGACGTCGCGGCCGGCGAACGGCACCTCGAGCGCCTGCGCTGCCTGTGACAAGCGCATCATGAGTCCCACCCCCGCAATGCGGCGCGCGCCACCGCGATATCGCTGAATGGCCGCTTGACGCCCTTCACTTCCTGGTAAGTTTCGTGACCTTTACCGGCGATCAGAACGATGTCGCCGCGCCTCGCGTCTGCAACCGCGTGGCGGATTGCAGCACGCCGGTCTTTCGCGACCGCGAGTTTTTCCCTGATACCGCGCACGCCGTCGAGGATGTCGCCGATGATCGCCAGCGGGTTCTCGCCGCGCGGATTATCGCTGGTGATGACCACGCAGTCGGCGAGCCGGGTCGCGGCCCGCCCCATCAACGGGCGCTTGCCGCGGTCGCGGTCGCCGCCGCATCCGAACACGCATATGAGGCGTGAGGCGTGAGGCGTGAGGCGTGAGACGTGGTCATCGATCAGCTCGCGCAGCGCGAACAACACCTGCTCGAGCGCATCAGGCGTGTGCGCATAGTCAATAACAACCAGTGGCCGGCGGCCGCCACCGACTTGCTGCAGGCGGCCCGAAACAGAATCGAGCCGCGCCACCGCCGCGACCGCATCCTTAAGCTTGATATCGCTGGCGAGCAGCACCGCGAGTACGCCCAATATATTCGACGCGTTGTAGCGCCCGATCACCGGGCTCTCGACGGTCGCCGCACCCCACGGCGTCCCGACGTCAAAGCGCACGCCTGCCGCACCGGTCACAAGATTCCTGCCGATCACACGCGGCAGCCGCCGCGCCGCACCGGCTGCGGTTCCGAAACCGTAGCCGAGCACGTTGAGGCCGCGGCGCGGGATGTTCTGCGAGAGTTCGACGCCGAAACCGTCGTCGAGGTTAAGCACCGCCTGCTTGAGCGACTCGCATTCGAAAAGCCGCGCTTTCGCGGCACGGTAGCGGCGCCGCGTGCGGTGGTAGTCGAGGTGATCGCGCGTCAGATTGGTGAACAGCGCGACATCGAACTGCACGCCGGCAACGCGGTCCTGATCGATTCCGATCGAGGATATTTCCATGCTCACCGCGCGCGCACCGCGCCGCGCAAAATCGGCCAGCTGCGCTTGCAGCCACACCGCATCGGGCGTGGTGTTGACGAGCGGCTTCAACCTGCCGCGCATGCCATGGCCGAGTGTACCGATCACCGCGGTGCATACGCCGCAGTCATTGAGCGCGCGCGCAATCCACTGGCTGCATGTCGTCTTGCCGTTGGTGCCGGTCACGCCTATCATCCACAACCGCGTGCTGGGGTAATCGTAGACATGGCTCGCGATCACGCCGGCGTGTGCGCGCAGATGGGCGATACCGAGATTCGGCCTCCGCCACGCACGTTTCCACTCGAAACCGCGCCGCTCCCACAGCACCGATCCGGCGCCGTTGTCGATCGCCTGTGCAATGTAGCTCCGGCCATCCTGCGACTCGCCCGGATAGGCGATAAAGGTGTTACCGCGTTTCACGCGCCGGCTGTCGGTGGTAGGCCGCTTGATTCCGAGTTGGTCGAGCGCGCGCAGATCAAGCCCCGCAGCGCTTGAGCCGGATCCCGGTTCCCGAATCGCGAATCCCGTCCTCATACCTCCTCGCGTATGTCCGGCGTGTTCGGCGGCGGCAGCACTACGTTATTGAGCGGGGCGTCGGGTTTTATCCCTAGCTGCCGCAGCGCGCCTGCCATCACGTTGCTGAACACCGGTGCTGCGACGGTGCCGCCGTAATACCTGCCGGTGCCCGGCTCATCGATCATCACCGCCACAATCAGTTGCGGATCGGACGCCGGCGCGAAACCGATGAACGACGCCACGTACTTGTTGGCCGCGTAGCCCGCGCCTTCGACCTTGTGCGCGGTACCGGTCTTGCCGGCGACCCGATAACCCATCACCTGCGCGCGCGGCGCGGTACCGCCTGGTTGTACCGCCATTTCAAGCATTTTGCGCACCTGCAGTGCAGTCTCGGGGGTGATTACGCGCGTGCTTTCACCCGGCGTGTCGCGCTTCACCAGAGTCACGGGTTTGATTTCACCGTCACTTGCAAACACCAGGTAAGCGCGGGCGAGCTGCAGCAGGCTGAGCGAGATGCCGTGTCCATACGCCATCGTCGCCTGCTCGATCGGCCGCCAGCTCGCATACGCGCGCAGTCTGCCCGACACTTCACCTGGAAAGCCCGAGTGCGGCGGCGCGCCGAAACCAGCCTTGTGGAACATGTTCCAAAGCTTCTCCGGCGGCAGCGCAAGCGCCATCTTGGCGGCGCCGACGTTCGAGGATTTCTGGATCACCTGCGCCACCGTGAGCGCGCCCAGGGGGTGCGCATCGTGGATCGTTGCTTTGCCGATGACGAGTTGCCCCGGCGCGGTTTGAATCACCGTATCCGGCGCGAACATTCCGGTTTCGAGCGCCGCCGCCACAGTGAACGGCTTCAATGTCGAGCCGGGCTCGAACAAATCGGTAACGGCGCGATTGCGCGTGCGCTTCGGCTCGAAATTGCCGCGGTTGTTCGGGTTATACGACGGCAGGTTTGCCATCGCCAGCACTTCGCCGCTCCTGACATCGAGCACCACGATGCCGCCGGCCTTGGCCTGATTGGCGGCGACCGCGCTCTTCAGTTCGCGATACGCGAGGTACTGGATCTTGGCATCGATCGACAGCGTAAGATCGCGCCCCTGCTGCGGCGTGCGGATGCTCTCGACGTCTTCCACGATGCGGCCGAGACGGTCCTTGATCACGCGGCGGCTGCCCGGCTTGCCGGCGAGCAGCTCATCAAACGCAAGCTCAAGCGCTTCCTGGCCCTTGTCGTCGACGTCGGTAAAGCCGATCAGATGCGCGGTGTATTCTCTGCCTGGGTAATAGCGGCGGTACTCGCGCTGCAGGAACACGCCCGGAATGTTGAGCCCGACCACTTTCGCCACCTGCTCCGGCGGCAGGTGGCGCTTCAAATACACGAACTCGCGCTTGGTGTCGGCCAGCCGCTTCGCGATTTCGGCGACGTCGAGTTCGAGCAGCCGCGCCAGGCGCCGCATCTGCTCAGGTGTAACTTCGACGTCGGCTGGGCTCACCCATACCGACTCGACCGGGGTCGAGATTGCGAGCGGCTCGCGATTGCGGTCGGTGATCATGCCTCGCGTCGCAGACAGCTCGATCACGCGGCTGTAGCGCGCTTCGCCTTTTTGCTGCAGGAAATCGT
>PLYS01000505.1:15766-15939 GCA_003153455.1 Betaproteobacteria bacterium
ATGCGCGCGTGCATCGCCCACGTGCTCTGCTCAAGCTGCAGCTGACCCCACTCGACTTCAAGCTGCTTGGCGAGTTCCTGCTCTTTTTGCAGCTCCACATAAAGCTTGCGCGCTTTGTGCTGTGACGTCACAACAGAGAGCGCGCAGACGACCAGGATGCCGAGCAGGATCAG
>PLYS01000132.1 GCA_003153455.1 Betaproteobacteria bacterium
ACGGTCGGACTCGGCAAATCCCTTCGCGATGTCGCCTTTGCGGACCACCTTGCTGGCATAGATGTTGCTGTTGGGCGCGTGTACCCTGGGAGAGTCCTCGCGCATGGCCGCGACCGGATCGAGGACGGCCGGCAGCGGCTCGTATTCGACCACGATCTTCNNGTGTCGATGCGCTTGATGCGGGCGGAGGCGATGCCGGCGCGCTTGATGCGCGCATAGAGCATGCCGGGGAAACTGAGATCGTCGATGTATTTGGTCTGCCCGAGGCCGTGCAGGCGGCCATCCGGCCTCGTCGCGCGCTGGCCGACCGCGTGGGTCTGCTGGCGCGCATCGACCGTCAGCGGCTCGATTGGGAAAGGCTCGCGCGGCACGACCGCCGGAAGCCGCAGATCGACGTCGGACCTGCGCAGCGTCTCAGCGATATCGAGCTGCTCGCGCTCCAGGACCTTGGTTTTGTCATCCATGGCGCTATGACCTTCAAGTTCGCGCGTCAGTGAGTTTGGTGCGTGATTCGCTACGCAGAACGCGAGCCGCTTCCTGCACCGCCTCGATCATCTTCGTGTAGCCGGTGCAACGGCAGAGGCTGCCGGAGAGCGCGTCGCGGATGTCCTTGACGTTGGGATCGGAATGCTCGTCGAACAGCGCCTTCGTCGCCATGATGGCGCCGGGCCCGCAGAAGCCGCATTGCAGCGCGCCAGTGTCCTCGAATGCCTTCTGGATCGGGTGCAGCCGTTCGCGGGTGGCAAGGCCCTCGATGGTCGTCACGCTCCGGCCGTTTGCCTGGCCGGCCAGCATCAGGCAGGAATTCACCGCCATGCCATCGACGATCACCGTGCAGGCGCCACAGTCGCCGACGTCACAGCCGAGCTTGGCGCCGGTCAGGGAGAAGTTCTCGCGCAACAGCTTGAGCAACGTCGTTTCCGGCGGTACCGACGCGCGACGGGTGTCCCCGTTAACGACGATTGTCACATCGATCACGGAACGGACTCCATCACCTTGTTGTTTGCACGAGCATAGGCGCTTTCCAACGCGCGTTTCGTCAGCACGGCGATCAATTCACGCCGATAGTCGGCGCTGGCGCGAAAATCGCTGATCGGCTTTGCTTCGCTCGCCGCGATACGGCCTGCCTCGGCCATCGCCTCGTCGCTGATCGTTTTCCCTTCGAGAAATGCTTCCGCGCGCGTCGCCCGGATCACGGTTGGCGCCACGGCGCCAAGCGCAATGCGCGGTTGGACGAAGCTGTTCTTGTCACGATCGACCCAAAATGCCGCTGCCGCATTCACCAGCGCCAGCGCTTGCCCCTTGCGCAAGCCGAATTTCTGAAAGGCAACTGGCTTTCCTAAATTCGCTTTTGGAATGATGATCGCGGTCAACAGTTCATCAGAGGCAAGACTGGTCTTTCGCGGAGCGACGAACAAGTCCGCAAGCGGCGCCTGGGAATGACCGCGGCGGCTCACGTATGTTACCCGCGCATCAAGCGCCATCAGCGTGGGTCCACTATCCATCGAGGGCACGCAGGTCATCAGATTGCCGCCGAGCGTCCCCAGATTGCGGGTTTGCACCGCGCCAATCGAATGGGCGGCATCGGCCAATGCCGGAAACATGTCGCGGATAATGCGCGAGCGCATGAGTTCGGCATGGGTGACTAACGCACCGATCCGAAGCCCCTCATCGATAACGGTGATGTTTTTGAGTTCGTCCACCCGCGAGATGTCGACGATTATCTCCGGGCCATGGGTAGCGAACTTAAGCTCAACCAGCAGATCGGTACCGCCTGCCAGAAGCTTGGCCCCGGCCCCGTGCTCGCCAAGCAGTGCTACGGCGTGTCCGACATCCTTAGCCGATACATATCCGAACGCCTTCATCAGGCCTATTTCCTTGATGTCCCACTGATTGTGCGCTGCAACAACCAGCCCCGGTTCGCATGAGGGACAATATCCCGCACCGAGGCGGCTGCAAGCCACAAATTATGGCGGATGGGCTACTCTGTCGGCCTGACTCCATCAAAGTGGCTCGTCATATTTGAAAGTCCTACTGCAGCCATCGGGCCCCCGATCAGCGCCGCGCTTCCGCGCTCGATTGGTCGATTGTAACATAACGAATGAACTGAAGTTACCGGAGCGTGCAACCTGGGATTCGCTCCGCAAAACGTGTAAAAGTCGCCTACTCCGCGATGGCAGTCGAAACATGGCGTTAGATGGCGCCCTTTTGATTTGGCTCAAAGGTTGCAAGCGCATGCCGATCCACGTTTCTAGTTGGGAGACCACGAAGTTTTGAAAGGCAGCGCCGGCTATGGCCGGTTCGAGTGCAACGTGTCCAAATAGAACAGTGCTGCTCGCATTCGGCGCCTGGCATAAGCGAGAACGCGCATCGTAATGTTGCGGAAATGGTGACGTACGAAAAAGTCCATCGTCGATCGGCAAGAACGAAATAAGGGTTGAAATCCCGCATTTGGAGGAAGCAAAAATGGCTCGTCATATTACTCGACGCGATACGCTAGCGATTGCAGGAACGGCGCTCGCAGCATTGACGATTCCTGCCGCAGCGCAGTCGGCCAATCCGCTTAAGATCGGTTTCAGCATGGCCCTTTCGGGAGGCCTTGCCGGCGGCGGCAAGGCCGCCTTGCTTGCCTATCAGATCTGGGCGGAGGAGGTGAATGCGCGCGGCGGCCTGCTCGGACGCAAGGTCGAGCTGGTCTATTACGACGATCAGTCCAATCCGTCCGGCGTGCCGGCGATCTATACCAAGCTGCTCGACGTCGACAAGGTCGATCTGCTGCTGTCGGGCTACGCCACCGTGCCGACGGCGGCGGCAATGCCGGTCGTCATGCAGCGCAAGAAGCTGTTCCTCTCGTTGTTCGCGCTCGCGGCCAATGACGAGTTCAAATACGACCGCTACTTCCAACTGCAGCCGAACGGGCCGCAGGCGAAATACGAGCTCTCGAAAGGATTTTTTGA
>PLYS01000029.1 GCA_003153455.1 Betaproteobacteria bacterium
GCCGCGCTCAATGCCGGGCTCGAAGTCAAGGTCGCGTCGCGCACCGAGGAACTGGCGATTGCGCTCGAAGCAGCCACTGAGTCCGACCGCTTGAAATCCGATTTCATGGCGAACGTCACCCACGAGCTCAGAACCCCGCTCAACTCGGTGATCGGCTTCGCCGAGCTGCTGAAGGACGAGGTGCCGGGTGCGCTCAACGCGAAGCAGGCCGCATTTGCCGCCGACATTCTCGCCGGCGGCCAGCACCTGCTCGCGCTGGTGGAGGGGATTCTGGAAATGTCGCGGTTCGATGTGGCGGGAGTCGCACTTGCGCGCGAGCCGGTGAACATCGGCGCGGCGATCGAGGAGCGCGTGGCCGCGTACCGCCAGGCGGCCGAGGCACGCGGCGTGACCATGCGGCTTGACGTGGCGTTGGATGCCGGCAGCGCCGAACTGGACCCGAAGGCGCTGCGCCGCATGCTCGATGCGCTGCTCGACAACGCGATCAAATTCAACTGCGCGGGCGGCACGGTCGCGGTGAGCGCGCGGCGCGCGGACGGCGCACTCGAGATCGCGGTCGCCGACACGGGCATCGGCATCGCGCAAGAAGACCTGACGAAGCTCTTCAAGCCGTTCGCCCAGCTCGACGCCGGGCTCGCGCGCAAGCACGGCGGCGTGGGGGCGGGACTGGCGCTCGCGCGCCGGCTGGCGGAACTGCACGGCGGCACGATCGAGGTCGAAAGCGAACCCGGCAAAGGCAGCTTGTTCACGCTGCGTTTGCCTATACAGGAGGATTCATGAACGAAGCGAAGAAAGGCGCGCGGGTACTGGTCGTCGACGACGAGGAAAGAAACCGCAGGCTGCTCGTCGCCATCCTGGAGGCCGGGGGCTATTCAGTTGCGGAGGCGGCCGACGGAACGCAGGCGCTCGAACTCGCGCGGCAGAATCCGCCGGACATCGTCCTGCTCGACATCATGATGCCGGGCATCGACGGCTACGAGGTCGCGCGGCAGCTCAAGGCGGACGTCGCCACCAAGGCCATCCCTGTCGTGATGGTCACCGCGCTCGATGACCGCGAATCACGCCTGCGCGGGCTGGAAGCCGGGGCGGAGGAGTTCGTCACCAAACCGGTGGACCGCAACGAGCTGCGCATCCGCGTCCGCAACCTCCTGCGCCTGAAGGAGTTCAGCGACCATCTGGAGCAGTTGGTGGAGGAGAGAACTGCCAAGCTGGAAGCGGAGATCGTGGAAAGAAAGCGTATCGAAAAAGAACAGGCGCGGCTGGTGGCGATCATCGAGGCGACACCGGATATGGTAGCCACGAGTGACCCAAATGGCCATGTGCTCTATTACAACCGGGCGGGACTGCGGATGCTCGGGTTCGAGCCGGGGCTGGACGTGTCTACGGTACGCCTTCTTGACACCCATCCGGAGTGGGCGGCGAAGCTGGTGGCGGAGACGGGGATTCCCCACGCCATAGAACATGGAACCTGGAGCGGGGAAACGGCGCTTCTCCGGCGTGACGGTCGCGAAATCCCCATTTCTCAAGTGATCATTGCACACAAGGGATCCGACGGATCGGTGGAGTACCTGTCCACCATCGCGCGCGACATCAGCGTGCGCAAGCAGGCAGAAGAGGCGCTGCGGCAGAGCGAGGAGCGCTACCGCCTGCTTTTCGAGCGCGCACCCGACGTCATTTTTGCGCTCGCGCCGACGGGCGCCATCATGTCGCTCAACCACGCGTTCGAAACGATCACCGGCTGGCCGCCGGCCCAATGGTTCGGGCGGCCGTTTCAACAGCTCATCCATCCGGACGACCAGACCCGCGCCGGCGAGCTGTTCCAATTGGTGCTGGGCGGGAAGCGCGCGCCGACCTTCGAGCTGCGCGTGGGGACGGCCGCGGGTGGACACCGCGACGTCGAGTTCACTGGATTCTCCAGCCAGCTCAGCGGCGGCCGCATCGAAATGCAGGGCATTGGCCGCGACATCACCGAGCGCAAGGCCGCCGAGCGCCAGCTCCGCGAGCAAAATGAAATCCTCTCCAACTCGCACGAAGGCGTGATGATCGTGAACCTCGCCAACGAAGTTTCGCTGTGGAACCGCGGGGCTGAGGAGATCTTCGGCTGGACTGTGGCCGAGGCGCTGGGCCGCCCGCCCGAGGAATTGCTCGGCATCGACGATCCCGGCATCGTGTCCACGGTGCGCGCGGCGGTCGAGCGCGACGGATTTTGGAACGGCGAGCTGCGTTCGAAAACCCGCGACGGCCGCAAACTCATCGTGGATTGCCGCGTCACGCTGGTCCGGGACGAAGCGGGCCAGCCCCGCGCCCGCCTCACGTTTCTCGCCGACATCACGGAGAAAAAACTGCTCGAAGAAAAATTCCTCCACGCCCAGCGGCTCGAGAGCATCGGCATGCTCGCCGCGGGCATCGCCCACGACCTCAACAACGTGCTCGCGCCAATCGTGTTTTCCGCCCCGATGCTGCGCGACAGCCTGTCCGCTCCGCGCGATTTGAAAATCCTCGACACACTTGAGCGCAGCGCGGAGCGCGGGGCCGGGCTGGTGACGCAGATCCTCGGGTTTGCGCACACCACCACCGGCGAACTCCGGCCAACGCAGGTGAAACACCTCGCGCGAGATATCATCAGTGTCATCGAGGAAACGTTTCCCAAATCCATCCAGCTCCAGCAGCAAATCTCGTCCGTCCTCTGGCCGGTGGAGGGCAACGCCACGCAGATTCACCAGGTGCTCCTCAATCTTTGCGTGAACGCCCGCGACGCCATGCCGCAGGGTGGCACGCTGCGCATCGCCGCGGCCAACCG
>PLYS01000175.1 GCA_003153455.1 Betaproteobacteria bacterium
CCATGGAAATCGAATCGGCGCTGGTCTCGAACCCACTGGTCGCGGAGGCCGCGGTAGTCGGTCGTCCCGACGAGCTGACCGGCGAAGCGGTGGTCGCATTCGTGGTGCTGAAACAAGCGCGTCCGAATGGCAACGACGCCAAGCAGATCGTCAAGCAACTGCAGGACTGGGTCGGCAAGGAAATCGGCCNNGGCAAGATCATGCGCCGGCTGCTGCGTGCGATCGCCAAGGGCGAGGAAATCACGCAGGACGTCTCCACGCTCGAGAATCCGGCGATCCTGCAGCAACTCAAGGAAGCCGTGAACTGAGCCATGGTCCTTAGGTCGCATGGCCCGTGAAGCTGGCCCTTTTCGCTGACATTCACAGCAACCTTGAGGCAATCACTGCCTGCCTGGACCACGCTAGGGCGCTGGGCGCGCAGCGCTACGCCTTCCTCGGCGATCTGGTGGGTTACGGTGCCGATCCGGTCGCCGTGCTCGATCTGGTCGAGCACTATGCGGCCGACGGCGCGGTGGTGGTTCTCGGCAACCACGATGCGGCCGTACTCGGCCGCCCGATCGACGGGCTTAATCTCAACGCACAAGCTGCGATCACGTGGACGCAGGACCGGCTGGGTAAGCGGCAGCGCGCGTTTCTTGACGGCCTGCCGCTCATCGTTCGCGATGCCGACACGCTGTTCGTCCACGCGAGCGCCGCTGCGCCCGAGCGCTGGACCTATATCACCGGTCCGGCGCGGGCCGAGCAGAGCATGCGGGCAGCAGCCGCGGCATTCACCTATTGCGGACACGTGCACGAGCAACGGCTTTACTACATGGGTGCCGCCGGGCGACCCATGCTGTTCCGGCCGGTGCCGGGAACGCCGATCCCCACGGGCAAGCATCGCCAGTGGCTTGCCATCGTCGGCTCGGCCGGCCAGCCGCGCGATCGCAACAACTCTGCCTGCTATGCACTCGCCGACCTCGAGCGGGCTCGGCTTACCTTCTTCCGCGTTCCCTACGATTTTCGATCGGCCGCGCAAAAAATCCGCGCCGCCGGACTTCCTGATCGGCTCGCAGTGCGGCTCGAGCGAGGGGCCTGAATGACCGCGCCGGAACTGGGCAGCGAAATCGACGGCTATCGGCTGGGCGAGATGATTCATGCGGGCAGCATGGCGTTCATTTTCCGCTTGACCGGGCCGCAGGGGCCGCTTCCACTCGTCATGAAGATACCGCGGCTCGGTCCGGGAGAACGCGCCGTGAACGTTATCGGATTCGAGGTCTGCCGCATGGTGATGGGTGCTTTGGCACAGAGTCCTCATCACACGACGCTGGTGTCCTACGGCGACGTCGAGACGATGCCGTATCTTGTCATGGGGTACGTCGAAGGCACCCGGCTGAGCGACTGGGTATCCCGGGCGCCGATTGCTCCGGAAGAAATTGCCCGTTTGGGCGCCGCATTCGCACTTGCGCTGCACGATTTGCATTGTAATGACGTGGTACACCTGGATCTGAAACCGACGAACGTGATCTATCGCTCGGGAGGCGAAGCTGTGCTCATCGACTTTGGCCTCGCCCACCACAGCCATTTTCCGGATCTGCTCGCCGAGGAACTCCGCATTCCAGTCGGCAACTGGGTCTACATGTCGCCGGAGCAGGTCCTGGGAGTGCGCTGCGATCCGCGCAGCGATATCTTCGCGCTCGGCGCAATCCTCTATCAGCTCGCGACCGGGCGTTTGCCCTTCGGCCGACCGAAATCCATCGCCGAGGTTCGCAAGCGGCTCTACCGCGACCCCGTTCCGCCACGTGCCATCGTGCCTGGGATCCCGGAATGGTTGCAGGAAATCATTCTTCGTTGCCTCGAGGTGGATGCGCGCGAGCGCTATGCTTCTGCCGATCAGGTCGCGTTCGATCTGACCAACCCGTCCCGGGTCGATCTTACAGAACGCGCTTCACGGCTCCGCCGCGCCGGCCTGCCCACGCTTGTGCACCGATGGGTGCGGGCAAAGCACTTCGAACCAGCTCCATGTCCGCCACCCACCACCCAGAAGAACCCCGCGCCGGTCGTCGTCGCAGGGCTCGTGACCTGGCCAATTGACGAGCCTTTGTTCGAAGCGCTGCGCGAAGCGACAAGGGCGGTGCTTGCAATCGACCGGCAGTGCCGGATCGCCTGCGTCACTATTGTGCCGCCTGCCGCCACGCTCACCGGCGAGGGCGACGAGCCAACGGCGACCGCCCGCCACATCAAGCGATTGGTGGAACTGCGCAGATGGGCCAAGCCGCTCGATCTGCCGGAAGAACGCGTGACCTGCCACGTGCTGGAATCGGACAAGCCGGCCGCGGCGCTAGTAGACTACGCCACGATGAACGACGCCAAACTGATGCTGATAGGCGCCTCTCGCAAAGGCGGTGGCCCGCATTTTTTTGGCGGCGATTGCGCCCAGATCGTTGCCGAGGCACCATGCAGCGTCACGGTCGTGAGGCTGCAGACTGGCGTTTGAACTCACTAGAATTGTCGCAGGGAGGAGCTCAATGAGCGATTTCGAAAGCCGGAGCCAGCGTTTCGTGGCACTGTGCATTCTCGGCGTGCTGCTGTTCAACTTCCCTATCCTGGCGCTATTCAACGTCTCTGGCTCAATAATGGGCGTACCCGTGCTCTACGCCTACATTTTCGGGGCATGGGCGGCGTTGATCGCGCTGATGGCGTTCGTGGCCGAAGCGCTCGGCCGCGACAGGCAGTAAAGGACGACAGCGGCATGCTGCACGGCACGGTCATAATTCTTATCTCTTTTGCTTACCTCGGGCTGCTGTTCGCGATCGCTTATTTTGCGGACAAGCGCGCTGATGCCGGCCGCCCGGTGATCGCCAGCCCCTACATCTACAGCCTTTCGCTTGCGGTATATGCGACAGCATGGACATTCTACGGCAGCGTCGGCCGCGCGGCGAGCGACGGTGTTGGCTTTCTGCCGATTTATATCGGGCCGACGCTGATGATCGCGCTGTGGTGGGTCGTGATGCGCAAGATCCTGCGCATCTCGAAGCAGAACCGCATCACCTCGCTCGCCGATTTCATCGCCTCGCGCTACGGCAAGAGCGCGCTGCTCGGCGGTCTGGTGACCGTCATTGCGGTGATCGGCATTCTTCCCTACATCTCTCTGCAGCTGAAGGCGATATCGACCAGCTTCTCGATCCTGGTGCAGTATCCCGAGATCGTCATGCCTGCCCAACTCGGGGCGGCGCCGATCCGCGAGGACACGGCCTTGTGGGTGGCGCTGATCCTGGCCGCGTTCACCATTGCCTTCGGTACGCGCCACCTCGACGCCGCCGAGCACCACCAGGGCATGGTGGCCGCGATCGCGTTCGAGTCACTGGTGAAGCTGCTGGCGTTTCTTGCGGTGGGCACGTTCGTCACCTTCGTGATGTACGACGGCCTCGGCGACCTATTCGCGCGCGCGTCCGCAGAGCCGAAGCTGCGCGCGATGATGACGCCGCTCGATGGCGTCGCGGGTGGCTATGCCAGCTGGGTCTGGCTCACTATCCTGTCGATGATGGCGATCATGTTCCTGCCGCGTCAGTTCCAGGTCACGGTGATCGAAAACCTCGACGAGAAGCATCTCAGCAAGGCGATCTGGCTGTTCCCGCTCTACATGCTCGCGATTAACATCTTCGTGCTGCCGATTGCCTTCGGCGGCCTGCTGCACTTTCCGAATGGCAACGTTGACGGCGATACCTTCGTGCTTACGCTGCCAATGGCCGAGAAGCAGGAACTCCTTGCCCTGCTGGTTTTCATAGGAGGACTGTCGGCCGCGACCGGTATGGTGATCGTCGAAACAATTGCGCTTTCGACGATGGTGTGCAACGACCTCCTAATGCCGGTACTGCTCAGGCTGCGCAGCCTGCGACTCAATGAACGCCCTGATCTCACGGGACTCCTGCTGGGGATACGCCGCGGCGCGATCGTGCTGATCCTGCTACTCGGCTATCTGTACTTCAAGCTCGCGGGCGAGGCGTACGCGCTGGTTTCGATCGGGTTGATCTCGTTCGCCGCGGTGGCGCAATTCGCGCCGGTGGTACTAGGCGGCATTTTCTGGAAAGGGGGCACCCGGACGGGCGCGCTGTGTGGCCTGCTCGCGGGCTTCACCGTGTGGCTCTACACGCTGCTACTGCCGGCACTGGCGCGTTCCGGTTGGGTGCCCATCGGTCTCCTGCAGCACGGCCCGTTCGGCATCGAACTGCTCAAGCCGCTGCAGCTGTTTGGTCTTTCGGGCCTCGACCAGATTACCCACGCGATGATCTGGAGCATGATCGCCAATATCGGCGCCTATGTCGCAGTGTCGCTGTCGGTCTCGCCGAGCGCGGACGAGCACCGGCAAGCGAGTTTGTTCGTCGACGTGTTCAAGCAGACCGGCGAGACGGGGGGAGCGCGTTTCTGGCGCGGCACCGCCTCCGCGCCCGATCTTTACAACCTGCTGGCACGCTTTCTGGGCGTCGCGTCGGCGGACGGCGCGTTCCGCGAGTATGCGGCAGCCAAGGGACGACACTGGCCGGATGACGGCTTGACCGCCGACGCGGAATTGGTTCACCACGTCGAGGTTCAGCTCGCGGGCGCAATCGGCGCCGCGTCGGCGCGCGTGATGGTCGCATCGGTGGCCAAGGAGGAGGCACTCAACGTGGACGAGGTGCGGGAAATACTCGACGAGGCCTCGCAAGTCATCGTCTACAGCCACCGGCTGGAGCAGAAGTCACGCGAGCTCGAAGCGGCGACAGCCGAGTTGCGCGCGGCCAACGAGCGCCTCAAGGAGCTCGACCGGATGAAAGACGACTTCGTGTCGACGGTGACCCACGAGCTGCGCACGCCACTCACCTCGATCCGAGCCCTCACCGAAATCCTGCTCGAAGACCCGCAGATCGAGCCCGAGCAGCGCAAGAAATTTCTCGGCATCATCACGAAGGAGACCGAGCGACTCACCCGGCTCATCAATCAAGTGCTCGACCTCTCTAAAATTGAGTCGGGGAAGGCGGAGTGGCAAGCCACGAGCGTGGACATGAACGTGGTGATCTCCGACACAGTCACCGCCATGAGTCAAGTGTTCCAGGAACGGCACATCGAGGTGGAAGTGAAAATCCCGGATCGGGTGACGGCGGTTTCGGCCGACGTCGACAGGATTATCCAAGTCATGCTCAACTTGCTGTCCAACGCGGCAAAATTCTGCGAGTCCGGCAAAGGACGCATCGAGATCGCGCTCTCGGAGCAGACGCGGAGCGTGCGCGTCGATGTGCGCGACAACGGGCCGGGCATCGAACCGGAGGACCAGGCGATCATCTTCGACAAGTTCCGCCAAGTGGGCGATACGCTCACCGGAAAGCCGCACGGCAGCGGCCTCGGGCTGCATATCAGCCGCAGGATCGTGGAGCATTTCGGCGGCACGCTGTGGGTCGAAAGCAGCCGGGGCCACGGCGCGTGCTTCTCTTTTACGCTGCCGACAGGAACGGGAACGTGACCAAGAAGATCCTGATCGCGGAGGACGAGCCGAGTATCGTCGTCGCGCTCGAGTACTTGCTGCAGCGCAGCGGTTACGACGTGCACATCGCGCGCAACGGTGATGAGGCCCTCAAACAGGTCGAGGCCCACGTTCCTGACCTTGTGCTGCTCGACGTGATGATGCCGTTGCGCAGCGGCTACGAGGTGTGCAAACGCATCCGGGAGCGGCCTGACTGGCGGCATATCAAAATTGTCATGCTGTCCGCCAAGGGGCGTGATGCCGAGGTCAACAAGGGCCTCGCGGCCGGTGCCGACCTTTATATAACCAAGCCGTTCTCGACCCGGGAGATGGTCGAGAAGATCAATAGCTTGCTGGATTCGTAAGGGCGCAAATGGCGCGGTGCAACAGAAATTGTGCGCGTGTGTAAGTATTTTGTAAGCAGGGGTTAGGATACTATGTGAGTGGTGTAGCGGTTAGCGGGCCACATTTGAACGTAATCGGAAGGGGGAGATAGCAATGGCTGATGAAACCAAGGCAAAGAAGGCGATGTTTGAAGAGGAGTCCATACAGAGCGTGGGAACAGAGGAAAGACGAGTCATCTTCGCCTCTTCGCTCGGCACGGTCTTCGAGTGGTACGACTTCTATCTGTACGCGACTCTGGCGCCGTTCTTTGCGGCGTTGTTCTTCCCGTCCGGAAATGAGACCGCGGCGCTGATGTCGGCGTTTGCGACCTATGCGGCGGGCTTCCTGGTGCGTCCTTTCGGCGCGATCGTGTTCGGCCGGATCGGCGACCTGGTCGGCAGGAAATACACGTTCCTTGTGACAATTGTGTTCATGGGCGGGGCGACCTTCCTGGTCGGTTTGCTCCCCACCTTCCAGACGATCGGCTGGTTCGCGCCGGTCCTGCTGGTAACCCTGCGGCTGGTGCAGGGGCTGGCGCTCGGCGGCGAGTACGGCGGCGCGGCGACCTACGTCGCGGAGCACGCGCCCCACGAAAGGCGCGGTTACGACACGAGCTGGATCCAGACAACGGCAACGCTGGGCTTCTTTCTCGCGCTGGCGGTCATCGGCGCGAGCCGCATCTACATGGATGCCAAGATGTTCGCGGAATGGGGTTGGAGAATCCCGTTCTGGCTTTCGCTCATCCTGCTGGCGTTCTCGGTCTACATCCGGCTGAAACTGCACGAGTCGCCGATCTTCCAGAAGATGAAGTCCGAGGGCAAGGGCTCCAAGTCGCCGCTTACCGACAGCTTTTTCAAGTACCCGAACAACAAGTTCGTGCTGCTCGCGCTGCTCGGCGCGACCGCCGGGCAGGGGGTGGTCTGGTACACGGGGCAGTTCTACGCCCTATTCTTCCTCCTCATCACGCTGAAGCTGGACTTCGTTTCGACCTACACTCTGATCGGGATTTCGCTACTGATCGGCACGCCGTTCTTCATCGTCTTCGGCTGGTTGTCGGACAAGATCGGGCGGCTCAAGATCATCCTGGCGGGCTGCCTGATCGCGGCTGTGACTTATTTCCCGCTGTTCCAGGGGCTCACGCACTACGTCAACCCGGCACTCGAGACTTTCGCGGCGAATACGAAGATCAAAATCGCGGCGACAGACTGCCAGTTCCACCTTTTCGTCGGCCCGTGGAGCAAGTTCTCCGATTGCGACCGCGCGAAGGACTTCATGACCAAGCAGGGTCTGTCGTTCGAATCGGTGCCGGCCGAGCCAGGCAAGTCGGTGGTCACCACGATCGGCACCACCAGGATCGAAGGCTGGGACCAGAAGAAGACCGAGGCCACGCTGAAGGACGCAGGCTATAAGTCAGGCGCGGACAAGAGCCAGGTCAACTGGGTCATGACCGAACTGATTCTGGTCATCATGGTGATCTACGTGACCATGGTGTACGGCCCGATCGCGGCGTTCCTGGTGGAACTGTTCCCGACACAGATCCGCTACACGTCGATGTCGCTCCCTTACCATATCGGCAACGGCTGGTTCGGCGGCATGCTGCCGCTCACCGCAACAGCGATGGTGGCTGCAACCGGCGACATCTACTATGGGCTTTGGTACCCGATATTGGTTGCGGTCATGACGCTGATCATCGGCTCGATCTTCCTTACCGAGACCAGGGACCGGGACATCCGCACCTACGACCACAGCATGCTGCCCTGACCCGCCAACAGGCAGCATCAAGCCCGCCCTGGAGGCGGGCTTTTTTTGGTGCGCTTGTCAGGACGAACTCATTGCTGGGCCTGGTGGCCGCGCGCCTCTCAGTGCGTTTCTCGCGCGGCGCGGGGCACACGAACCACATGAACGCTGCATTGCGCGTTCGCCGTGACTCCGGACGCGACCGAACGCCACCAGGCGAGCGCCTGCTGATCCGGATCGGGTGCCCCGATCACGATCAGATCGACATGATTCTGACTCGCAAAGTCCACCAGAGCGCCCGCCGGACTCGCCGCCTCCAGCACGTGCAGTGATAGCCGGTGTGGCGGCAAATGCAGCGGTTCGACCCAGTGGCGTAAACGCACCAGATGATCCACCTGCGGACTCGCCATGGCGTTACCGTTTGATTGCGACTCGGCTCCTGGCCCGCCGCGAATGACCGAAACACATATCAGCCGAAACTCCGCGCTCAATGTCAGCGCTTGCCCAATGACTCGCCGAAGCGCGGGGTGGCGCTCGTCATCCGGATGCGTAGTGTCCACTGCGGCCAGAATTACCGGCGCATTGCTGACGAACATGCGAGGAAATCGATGCATTACGGAAGCACGCGTTCGCACACGCCACCAGCGCCCCGCTTGTGTAAGCAGTCCGGATCGTCGCAACTTGAAGGCGCGATTCGTCGTCATGATCTGGGAAGGATGACGCAGATCGAATGAAACATGCGCGGCCGACTGATAGCGATTCGCCGCCTCAGGCTCAAGACAACGCAGTACGATTTCTTGCAGCCACGGCGGAATGCCGGCCCGCCGAACGCGGGGAGGTACTGGGTCGAACCAGAGTCGATCCCGCAGTCCCGCCATGGACTCCGGGATGCCGAACGGCAATTCCCCGGTCGCCATTTCGTAGAGCACCACACCGAGCGCGAACAGGTCACTGCGCGGATCGGAGCGTGTGTGCAGAACCTGCTCGGGCGAGACATACGGAGTCGATCCGGCGGTGAAGCGCCGCTCCTCGGCCAGCAGATCCGGATAGCGGGCGTGATGAGCGAGACCGAAATCGATCAGGCATATGCGGCCATCCGGCCTGAGAATCGCGTTGTCCGGCTTCAGGTCGAAATGAATCGTATCCTGCAGGTGCAGGCTCTGTAGTGCATCAGCGATTCCGGCGCCGATACGCGCGACTTCATTGCAGGGCATGGGACCGCCCTCGAGAATGCCGGCCAGGCTTCGGCCGTCAAGCCATTCGAGCACCAGGTACGGGTTGTCGGAGATGTCACCTGCCCGGACAAAGCGCGGGAAATGAGGCCCGGACAAACTGGGCAGAATCATCACTTCCGTTTCAAACGCGAGCAGACCCTCGATGGACTGCTTGTCTCCAAGCCGAGGCACCTTCATGATGAGCGGAAATCCGGACTCCGGACCGCTGACACGATAGATGTCACCCATGGCACCTGAATGGATGCGATCGCCAAGACAAAATCCATCGATCACCGCACCTGGAAGCAATCTTGCTCGCATGGACTTCGCGCCCGACTCGGCCGATGTTAGGCGCCGGCCTCGAGTCGATATGCCAACGATTCCGGCAGGCCTGCTTGCCGAATTCTAGCGGCCGCTTTCAAATGATCATAGGGCACGCGGAAGAAGGTGATCTGCTCGCGGCTGCGATCGAATATCGTATATGCAGCGGCCGAACTACCACTGCTAGGCTGCCCCACGGATCCCACGATCGCCAGCCAGCGGCGATGCCGACGGACGGGAATCCAGGTTCCGGGAATCGGGCGGAATGGAATCATCTTTCCGTCGGCGGTCTGAAAATAAAGCTGCTGCTCGTGCATGTGTCCGCAGAATGAATAGGTTGTCCGCGCCGCCTCGATACTCTTGCGGGCTGCGCCAGCGCTATCGACATAGTTCCAGCGCTGCGGGGAATCGGCCGAGGCATGCACGAAGCACATGTCATTGTCGCGTACGCAAAGAGGCAGTGCGGCGAGAAAACGCTGCTGTGGATCGTTCAGCATCTCGCGAGCCCAGGCAATCGCAGCCTTCGCCGACTCGTTCATATACGATGCGTCCTTCTCCACCGCCTCATCGTGATTGCCTTTGACGGCGACGGCACCCTGAGCGCAGTAATGCTCCACAATCTCGACAACGCTCTTCGGGTCGGCCCCGTAGCCGACAAAGTCCCCGAGAAAGACAAATCGCTCCGCCCCGTGCGCGCGCGCGTGCGCCAAACACGCTTCCAAAGCACCGACATTGGCGTGAATGTCCGATAGCAGAGCGATGATCAATTGTGCCCCCCCAAAATCGCCCGTCATCGCCGGAATTTCTCGGTACCGGGCATTCGCGGCAAATGCATGCATGTGCAGCACAGCGCGTCTGCCGCCGCGAAACCATGATATACCGATCCCTTGCGCGGCATGATTTAGCCTGGGCAACTTAAGAACGCAGCCCGGCCGGAGCCAATCCAACTCGTGACGCCAGAGCTATTCCAGGTCGCCGAGCTTGCCTTCCTTGATCATCCATGACAGGACGCCAAAGACCATCGCCACAGCGGCGAGAAACATCCAGAACCACGCATAGCCCCGGGAGAGCTCGCGCTCCGCCTCGTCGGCCAGGGTCTCTAGGGCCGAGAAGCCGCTAAATGCGAATCCGAAGCAGACCAACGCGAATGCGATACACATCCACATCGCGATCCCGGCGGAAATCTTCATATGCCTATACTATCACCATATCAGGGCATGCCCCGCATCAGAGCCTAGTGAAGCGGGTCGGGGTCCGGGCTCCCATGCGCGCGGGCTGCCACTTGCGCAATGCCCTTATCTGTCGGCAACTTTCCTTGCTCCTCCATCAGATAACCCCGGCCGTGCAGGGTTCTTACCGCAATTCCGCTTCCTTCAATCTTCTTGCGTAAGCGGTGTATATACACCTCTATCGCATTATGGCTGACGCCGGTGTCGTAGTTATAGAGCTTGTTTACGAGCTGATCTTTGCTCACGATGCGCCCGAACCGGTTGAGAAGAATCTCAAGCACGCCGATTTCGTGTCGCGACAAGTCGAGCGGCTTGCTGCCGATGCTCGCCCGGCGCTCGACAGTGTCAAAGCTCAGCTTGCCGAAGACCATGACGGGCGCATCGCCGCCCCGCCTGCGCCGCATCAAGGCCCGCACCCTCGCCTGCAGCTCGTTCAGGCTGAACGGCTTGACAAGATAGTCGTCGGCACCGAGATCGAGGCCGAGCACCTTCTCCTCGGGTTTTTCGCGGCCTGACAGGATCAACACGGGAAGCGACGTATTACGTTCGCGCAGTCGGCGCAGTACCTCGTAGCCGTCCAGTTTCGGGAGTTGCAAATCAAGAATGACCAGGTCAAACACGCTGTCCCTGAGTGCCTGATCGGCGTGCGCGCCATTTGACACCCAATCCACAGCATAGCCGGACTGCTTGAGCGAGAACTGCAGCGCCTCGGCCAGCGATGTGTCGTCTTCCGTCAGCAGTATCCGCATGATGCAAGCTTAACCTGAAAAGCCATGAGACTTGCAACTCTCGCGGGTCGCTTACATACTGGACTCCCGCGGCGGTCTGTTAAAATGCACCTTTCGGAGAGATGGATGAGTGGTTTAAGTCGCACGCCTGGACAGCGTGTTTGGGATAATATCCGAACAGGGGTTCAAATCCCCCCTTCTCCGCCAAATGCAAAGC
>PLYS01000362.1:0-22910 GCA_003153455.1 Betaproteobacteria bacterium
ACTACCGTCATCGTTGAAAGCGGGGAGCTCAGTTCGTGCGTCGCGCTTGCCGCAAGCGCGCCGACGCGCAGGATGGCTTCCTCGTTGAGTGCGGCGATTTTGGCGTCCGCGAGTTGGCGGTCTTTTTTGCGCACGACGGCTGCGATCGCCACGACGAAGTAGGTGATCAGCGCTACGGCAAGGGCAAAACTGAGCCACATGCCGATAGTCATTATTTCCTCGGACAGAGGGGTATTCTCGGAGCCGCGCAATGGCAGGTGGAAAAAAAGAAGCAAGGTGTAGCACGCGAGCGTTGATATTGCGACAGCCCAGGCGTGCAGCGGCGGCAGTGCGATTGCGGAAATGACAACGTTTACGGCATACAGGCCGACAAACGGGTTGTGTGCGCCACCGGTGAAATACAACAACGCGGTGAGCACGCCGATATCAATGAGCAGATGCGCAGCGAAAATCGGCGCGCGCACTACCTCGCGATTTTTCAGCCACCACCCGGTAGCGACGTTGGCGATAACGAGCAGCGAGATTACCGTCAGCAATTCCTGCACTGGCAAACGGACATTCAGAACCACGGCAGCTACGCCGATGGCTGACAACTGTCCGCCGATTGCGATCCAGCGCAGCAACACTAGCTGCCGCAAACTGTCGGTGGCGATACCGGACGTCATATGAGTATGAGTTAGCGGAGGCGTGATTGCGGTGACTTGCTGCATCGGAAATGTCGGAGTAGTGTTTAGGCTCGAGGCGGAGTCAGGGTGCGACAATATGTCGCATATTAGTCTGGGAAATAGTTTGATCTATATCAACTTAACCAAATAGATCGGCATTATTCTCGCATCGAGTCCGGCATTAAATAGGGCATTTCTTGGATTTTCTGATTCAACTACGCGACCCACCAAGGTAAGGGGGAAACAGATGAAGCACTTGCAGCAATTGTTGGCCTTGTGTGTATTCATGCTTAGCTTTGGCATGGCTGCTTCCAGCCTGGCCGCCGACTCTCCCGCTGCGGAAAGTAAGCTGCCGGAACGAGACAAGGCGTGCACCCTCTGCCATAACGAATCCTGGCCAACGCCGGTCCTCTCGATCTATCAGACCAAGATGGGCGTGATAGGCGATTCGCGAACGCCCGGTTGCCGGGACTGCCACGGACCGAGCGAGAACCACTTGAAGAGTCCCGTAAATCAGGTGGACATCTATTTTGGAGCCGTCAAGCCCGGGCCTTTGCAGTCGGATACCTGGCCCAAGACCCCATCTTCGGCGGAAGCGCGAAACGGCGCGTGTCTCGCCTGTCACAGGGGCAAGGCGCGCACCAACTGGGACGGCAGCCAGCACCAGGTCAACCAGGTGGCGTGTACGAACTGCCACAACATCCATTCACCGCAACAGAACGTTCTCAACCGGAAAACGCAGACCGAAGTCTGCTTTGCCTGCCACAAGGAGCAGCGCGCCGAAAGCCTCAAGTTTTCGACCCACCCGATCCAGGTCGGCAAGGTCGTATGTTCGGACTGTCACAATCCACACGGCTCAGCGGGACCGAAGCTGGTCAAGAAGAACACGGTGAACGAGACCTGCTACACCTGTCACGCGGAGAAGCGCGGCCCCTTCCTGTTCGAACATCAGTCCGTGACCGAGGACTGCCGGAACTGCCACACGCCGCACGGTTCCAACATTTCGCCGCTGCTGATATCCCGTCCCCCGTTCATGTGCCAGCAGTGTCATGACGGGCCGCACCAGAGCCCGAATCCGGCTGGCCCTAGCGCAGCCGGCAACCAAGGCGGGTTCATTGGGAATGCGAACCAAAATTTTACTGGTCGTGCCTGTCTCAACTGCCACAGCCAGATCCATGGTTCAAACAGCCCGAGCGGCGGTTACTTCCAGCGCTGATTCCTGAGAATTGGAGATTGCAATGAAAACTCGTAATGGGAAAATGAAAGTTACAGCGCTGGCGCTTGCTGTTCAAGGGGTACTGGTCGCGATGTACGCGATGCCGGCCTTCGCCGATGACGAACAGGCAGCAGCCCTGAAGGTTCCGACCAATTTCGTGGAAATCGGGGCGTCGAACGTGTCGAGCAGTTCCGCGAAGTTTGGCGAATACAACGGCCTGAACAAGTCCGGCGCCTACGGAATCGGCAACTTCAGCGTCCGGGGCGGCGATGCGTACGGCGATGGCAACGGGACGAGGCGTTGGGAGTTGACGGGCAGCGACCTTGGCCTGACTACCCGCGCCGTTGGCGCAACGATTGGCGATCAGGGCCGGTGGAACCTCGGCATCAGCTATGACGAATTGCGCCACAACATCTCGGATAGCTACCAAACGCCCTATCAAGGCAGCATGGGCGGGAATAGTTTTGTCTTGCCGGCGGGCTTTGGTGTTGTACCAACAGCAGCACCAGGAACGCGTGTGCTGACCCCAGCGCAACTAGGGGCCTTTCAGACGATGGATGTCAGCAGCACCAGAGAGAATACGTCACTCACCGGCGGGTTCAACCTGAATCGGCAATGGGATATCAAGTTTGACTACAACCATCTGGATCAGTCCGGCGCGAAACTGCAAGGCTTTGGGTCGTACGGGTCGGCGTTAGTCGGTGGGGCGGGTACTAACGAGAAAACTTCGATACTGCCGATGCCCACGAATTACAAGACAGACACAGTCAACCTGGCGCTGAATTGGCTGGGCGACAAGGGGCATGTGACGGGTTCCTATTTTGGCTCCTTCTCCCATGACAATAACAACGGCGTGACATTCCAAACTTATACGGGTGCGACTAACATCCAGACGATAGGCACCCCTCCAAGCAATGATTTTCACCAATTGAACCTGACCGGAGGCTATGCCCTTTCGGCCAGAACGAAACTGGCCGGCGGCCTGTCGTTCGGACGCAATACCCAGAATACCGCCTATGCTTACGACACGTTCGCGATGGTAACCCCGTCCCCGACGAGTTCGCTTAATGGGTATATTGCAACCACGCATGCCGACCTGAAGCTGACGGACCAGACCACCAAGCAGCTGGCTCTTTCCGCCGGAATCAAGTACGACGAACGCGACAATCGCACGGCTTCGAATATTTACAACTTCAATGCGATCAGCGGTGCAAACACCGCAAATTACCCGAATACACCGCTCAGCATCAAGAAATCCCAACTGGAGCTAGCAGGCGATTATCGTCTGGACCAGAAGCAGCAAATCCGGCTGGCGTACGATCGTGAGCAAATCGATCGGCAGTGCAACCAATATGCGGTGAATGCCAATTATCCGGCGGGCACCAATTGTGTCACCGCGACCGCTAGTCACGAAGACAAACTCAGCGCCACCTACAGGCGCAAGGCAAGCGATGCGGTAAACCTGAACGTGGGCTATAGCTACAGCGACCGCAGATCGAGCTTCGATCAGAATGCGCGTGCCGCCTTTATTGGCACCAGCGGTAACGTCAACCTTAGCGCTCCAGCCGCCTCCCTCATCCCAGGCTTAAACGCCGGCGACTTCAGGGGCTTCAATCCCTTTTTCGAAGCGTCCCGCACGCAACAGATGCTGAAGGCGGGTGTCAACTGGCAGGCGACCGACAAGCTGTCTGTCATGGTGGGCGGGCGGTACACGGATGACGATTACGGCTCCGATCTTGGTGTCCAGAAAGGAAGCGCATGGAGTCTGAATCTCGATACCACATACATCTACAGAGAGAATGGCTCGATAACCGCCTATGTGACCCAGCAGGAGCGGAGCCGGGACATGACAGACATGCAACGCTCCCCGACCTCACCTGCCGCCGTTGCCAGCGCCACTGCAATTGCCATACCGTCTGGCGCCACTTGGACCAACCAACTGAAGGACACCGACACGACCGTCGGCCTCAACCTCAAGCAGGGTGGGCTGATGGCCGGCAAGCTCGATCTCGCTGGTGATTTGACCTATTCGCTGGGAAGGACCAGCTACGGCACGGCGCTTAATTACAGCACGACAACGACGGGCGGGTTGACTTGCGCTGACCCCACCATCTTGTCGTGCGGTTCGCTACCGGATATCAAGAGTGCGATGACCCAGTTCAAACTCAACGGCACCTATAAGATCGACAAGAACGCCAAGGTTACGCTGGGTTATCTCTACCGGCGCCTGAGTTCCAACGACTATTATTATAATGGACTTCAGTACGGCTTCACTCCGACTGCGGTGCTGCCGACCAATCAAACGGCGCCCAACTACTCTGTCAATATGATCTTGGCGAGTTATATTTACAGTTTCAGATAGCGGACTTTTTGGAACCTGACAAGGTCGGCGCTGTTGCCGACAAACGAGTCGGCCGCGAGTTACACGGTGAATGCGGTCAGCGTTACCTGCATGTATCGTCTCCAGTAATGCAGTAGTGAACGCGTTGGTGTAAGCGGGGCGCCCGAGGGTGCCCCGTTTTTTTGGTGCGCCCGGCAACGCGCACCTACTTGGAGGTGTAAGTCCTCTACTCGCCCGACAAGGGGAAGAGTTAGCCGAACGGCAAGGATGTCGCGGGTGATTGCGAATCTGAAGGAAGCTAAAGGCAAAGCGCTGGCCTGACGAACAGGAAGCGGATATGAGGCGTCACAGCGGGGGAAGGCGTGAAGCCCGAAACGTGTACAGAACGCTGCGACGGGCCTTGCGCTCACGATGCAAATCCGTTTCGCTGGGGTTCGCCGCGCTTAGGGAATCCTTCTCTGCCGCGGCTTGTTTGGTGGCTGGTGTAGAAGCAGCACTCCCACCGGTTTGACACTCCTCACCCGCTGGATTATAAATGGGTTCGGTTTCCGAACTTCCTGCGTTGGACGCGGACGGCGTTGCGCGCCGCCGGTCAACGCAGGAATAGTATCCCTGAATCGCGCCATCCCGGCGTGATCGATCTGGAGATTTAGTCGTGAGTCGTATCGGCCTGCTGGTGCCTTCATCCAACACCACGATTGAGCCCGAGTTCTATCGCGCGCTTCCGCCGGGAGTCACGCTGCACGTCGCGCGCCTGTTCCTGACGCAGATTGCAACGGACTCGATCCTCAGCACGGTGCAGGACCTCGAAATCCAGAGCCGCAACCTGGCTTCCGCCGATGTTGACGTGATAGTGCTCGGCGCAGCCGCGCCGAGCTTTCTCAAGGGGCTGGGCTACGACCGCGAACTGATCAAAAAAATCAGGGCTGTGACCGGCAAGCGCGCGACGACGGCCTCGACCGCTCTGATCGAGGCGCTGCAACACCTGGGTGTCTCGCGCGTCGTGCTTGGCGCCGCTTACGACGACAAGGTCAACGCGATCGCGCAGGCGTTTCTCGAGTCGAACGGCATCGAGGTGCTCGCCGCGCACGGGCTTGGGCTCGTCGACAACCTGGTGGTCGGGCGGCTTGGCAGCGACAGCGCGTACGAGCTTGCGCGCAAGGTCGACCGTCCCGATGCCGAGGCGATCGTGCTTGCGTGCACCAACTGGAAAACCATGGATGTGGTAGAAAAGCTCGAGCGCGAGCTCGGCAAGCCGGTGGTGTCGACGACGCAGGTGAGCGTGTGGGCGGCGCTGCGTGCGATCGGCAGGATAGAAGGCGTGCCGGGTTACGGGCGCCTGCTGCGCGACCTCGCGGCGCCGAGCCAACAGACGCAATTGGCATAAGGGAAGGTTGAGGGTTTATGCCTCACTCCTCACTCCTCACGCCTCACGCCTCACGCGTTTTTCATTGAGGAGACAGGTCATGTATGGATGGCGCGGAAGAATAGGGCTGCTCGTGCCCTCGATCAACACCACGATGGAAACCGAGTTCTGGCGCATCGCGCCCGCAGGCGTATCAGTGCACACCGCGCGCATCGCCGGCGGCCGCCATGGCACGCCGGAAGAGTTGCGCAGCATGGAGCACGCGAGCAAGCAGGCGGCGCAGGAGGTCGCGATGGTCGAGCCCGACGTGGTGGTCTACGGCTGCACCAGTGGCAGCTTTTTCGAGGGCCCGGCATGGAACAAAAAGATCAGCGAGCAGCTCACGGAGATCACCAAGGCGCCGACGGTCACCACCGCCGGCGCGATGGCGGCGTGCCTGGCGGCGGGCGGCCACCAGAAAGTCGACGTCGTCACGCCCTACGTCGACGTCACCAACGAACGCCTGAAGCATTTCCTCAAGGCGCACGGCATCGAGGTGGTCAAGCTCGGCACATTCGACATGCTCGACATGTTCGACCACGCCAGGATCCAGCCGGAGGAAATCTACGCCAAGGTCAAGCAGATCACGACTCCGGATTCAGAAGCTGTGTTCATCGCGTGTACCCAGTTGCGCGCACTCGAAGTCATCGACATGCTCGAGCGCGATCTCGGCAAGCCGGTTTACTCGGCGGTGCAGGCGTCGGCGTGGCAGGCCTATGAGGCAATGAACGTCGACCCGAAAATCCTGGACTGCGGCAGCCTGCTCAGAAAGCTCTCCGAGCCCGGCGCGCGGAAGGAAGCGGTCAAGAAACTGCGCTCGGCCTAGGAGTTTATCGGACGTAGCCCCGACAAACTCCTAATGCAAAACCGGCGCCAGTAGAATTGCAGAAGAGGATAAAAGATATGCGAATTCGCCCGCGCTTTTCCCAAAACTCGACCGCTTCGAGTGAGTTTATTATGAATGGTCAGCCGGTTTTGCTTTTAGCAGCCTGTCGGACTGTTAAGTCCGACAGGCTGCTAGCGGTTCGCGAAATGGAGGATTCCTTATGAAGATCGGATCGTTAATTGCGGCATTGCTAGCCGCTGCGCTGGCGGCTGCCGGCGCGCAGGCGGAAGTCGGCGAAGTGCGCATCACCAAGCAATACGGCATGGGTTTTTTGCCGCTGATGGTGATGGAAGACCAGAAACTGGTCGAGAAGCAGACCAAGCTTGCGGGGCTGGGCGAAGTGAAGGGCGTGTTCATGACGCTCAGCAACCCGGCGGCGATGAACGACGGGCTGCTCTCCGGGCAAATCGATTTCGGCACCAATGGGCCACCCGCGATCATCATCATCTGGGCCCGCACCAAGGGTTCGGGCAACGAAGTCAAAGGTGCCGCCGGGATGGTGCTGACGCCGATGTGGCTCAACGTCAACCGGCCCGAGGTCAAGTCGATCCGCGACTTTACCGAAAATGACAAAATCGCGGTTACCGCGGTCAAGGTGTCGATCCCGGCAATCATCATGCAGATGGCGGCGCTCAAAGAGTGGGGCAAGGAGCATTACGCCAGACTCGATCCGCTCACGGTGTCGATGTCGCACCCCGATGCGATGGCGGCGTTCCTGTCGAAGCGGGACATCACCGCGCATTTCACTTCGCCGCCGTTCATGTACAAGGAACTCGAGCAGTCCGGAATACACCGGATCATGAGCTCGGACGACGTGATGGGCGGGCCGACGACATTCTCGAATCTTTATTCGACCAGCAAGTTCCACGACGCGAACCCGCGCACATTCAAAGCAGTGCTCGCGGCATTCAGCGAGGCGATCGACCTCATCAACAAGGACAAGAAGGCCGCGGCCGAGATTTACCTCAAGGTGTCGGGCGACAAGAAGAGCACGGTGGCCGAGATCCAGAAGCAGATCGAGGACCCCAACCTGCTGTTCACGACCATACCGCGCAATATCCAGAAATACGCGGATTTTATGTATGAAGTGGGGTCGATCAAGAGCAAGGCAGCTTCCTGGAAAGATATTTATTTCCCGGAAATTCACCAGTTGCCGGGTAGCTGAGTTCCGCTTCGCGGCGGTGAGTGGTAAGGAGTGAGGAGTGTCTGGAATTACTGAAGCTGACGTCATTGTCGTCGGCGGTGGCGGCACGGGGCTTGCAGCCGCAAGCGAGGTGGCGTTGTGCGGCCGCCGCGTGATCCTGCTCGAGAAGAATCCGAATACCGGCGGTTCGACGTCGTGGGCAATCGGCTCGGTGACCGCAACCAATACACCGCACCAGAAACGGGCCGGCATCACGGATTCGGCGGACGCGCATTTCGAGGACATGGCGCTGCAGGCGGGACCGCTGGCGCCGCGCGACAACCTCGTGCTACGACGGATACTGGTCGATAACACGACCGAAATGCTCAACTGGCTGATGACGCGCGGCGTCGTGTTCATCGGCCCGATGCCCGAGTCGCCGCACCGCGTGCCGCGCATGCACAACGTGGTGCCCAACTCGAAGTCGTTTGTTTACCACCTGACGC
The DNA here is from genome assembly GCA_003153455.1 of Betaproteobacteria bacterium. Taxonomy (GTDB): domain Bacteria; phylum Pseudomonadota; class Gammaproteobacteria; order Burkholderiales; family SG8-41; genus PALSA-1004. Next base: position 8,143 of record PLYS01000362.1, read on the forward strand.
GTTATTGCCGCAAGCTGAGTGTCGACATCCGGCTCAATACAGCGGCGCAGCGGCTGCTGGAGGAAAACGGCCGCGTCGTCGGTGTTGAGGCGTGCTTGCCTGACGGCGCACTCCACGTGTTCCGCGCGCGCGGCGGCGTAGTGCTCGCAGCCGGCGATTACAGCGGCGGGCGCGAACTCAAGGCCCGGTTCGGGTCACCCGGCATGGCCGACGTCGACGCGGTCAACGTGACCGCGACGGGCGACGGTCAGCGCATGGCGCTCGAAATCGGCGCGACGGTGCTCAACGGCGACATCTGGCGCGGTCCGATCATGCGCTTCATACCGCCGACGCGTCCCGGACTGATTCAAAGGTTACCGCCGTTCCGGCCGATGGCGCGCTTCATGGCGTGGTCGGCGGATAACCTGCCGCAATGGCTGCTGCGGCCATTCTTCATGAGCTTCCTCACCACCGCGCTGGGGCCGTCGCCCGACCTCTACCAGCAGGGCGCTGTGCTGATCAACAAGCGCGGCGAGCGTTTCACGGACGAACTTGGCGACCCCAATCTTGACGTCGTGAAGCAGCCTGAGCGCACTGCCTGGGTCGTTTTCGATCACAACGCCGCGCAGAAATTCTCGGCGTGGCCGTATTTCATCTCGACGGCGCCGGGAATCGCCTACGCCTACCTTGCTGATTACCGCCGCAACCGCGCCGACATCTACCATCAGTCGGACACTATCTCGGGTCTCGCGGAGAGCATGGGTGTGCCCGCCGACGCGCTTTCGCGATCGATCGCCGGGTACAACTCCGGGGCGCGTGCGGCACGTCCCGCGCTCGACACCACCCCCTATTACGCATTGGGACCGGTCAAGAGCTACGTCGTATTTACCGACGGCGGACTGAAAGTGACCGAGCGGCTCGAGGTCGTGCGTGACGACGGCAGCGTGATCCCGGGACTTTACGCCGCGGGATCGACCGGCCAGGGCGGACTGCTGCTCGGGGGCCACGGCCATCATCTCGGTTGGGCGTTCATTTCGGGGCGTATCGCCGGCCGCAATGCCGCGTCGAACGTGCGATAGTCCGATGCGGAGTGGATCGCGCGAAATTTCATGATTTTCATCAGCCAGAGCGGGATAGCCGACCACACGCGCGAGGCGCAATGGGATCAGTGGTACATCGAGCATCTGTGCATCATGGTGACCGTGCCGGGGATATCATCGGCGCAGCGCTTCAAGGCCGACACGCCCGGATTTCCGCCGTCGCTCGCGATCTATAGCGTCGCGTCGCCTGCCGTATTCACTGATCCGTATTACCTGAGCGTGCGCGGCATGGGCGAATGGCTGCCGCTGATCGACCGCCGGCATTACCGGCGCAACCTGTTCGAAGGGCTCGAGCATGCGCCGTTGGCGGCGGACGATGCGCGCCTGCTGGTCGCCGACCGGCCGCAGCCGCAAGACGCGATTGGCGGCATCGAGTGGATCTGGCTCAAGAGCGTCGGGCTCGACTGCTCGACGCCATATCGCGGCATCGCGGTAGTCGCCGCGGCGAAACTGCCGGTGCTCGCAGAGACGGACGCGGAGTACCGGCCGGTGACGCCGCGCATGACCGGGACCGCACGCTGATATGCCGTCCACGCTCGCGACTGGTTTCATCAAATATATCTCCCGGCAGTCCAGGAAATTCAGCTTCGCACTCGGCTTGGCGCTGATCGCCGTTATCGCCGTCAGCGACTATCTCACCTTCTACGCGTTCGACCTGTCGGTGCTTTATCTCGTGCCGATATGCTTCATCAGCTGGACACTCGGCAGAACCAGCGGCATCACGTTTTCCGTGCTCTCGCTGGCGGCATGGCTCACCAATAACCAGGTAATCAGCCATCTCCTGCCGCATTCGTTCCTGCTCTACCCGTACGCGTTCCCCCGCCTGTGGAAAGCCCTGGTCCTGCTTGCGACGTGGATCATTTTTGTAATCGTGCTGGATAAGCTGAAAGTCGCCTTGGCGCGTGCCGACGAGCGCTTCGCGACGGTGCTCGAGGGCCTTTATGAAGCAGTCTATGTTGTTGACCAGAGCAGCGGTGAGCTCCTGTATCTGAACCACCCCTGCCGGAATGCATTCGGCGCGGGAGAGCCGCTTACCAGCTCACGGCAAATCGAAGCACAACTGCAGCCACCACCGGCATCGCGCGATGAAGATCGTGGCGGAGAAGTTTTTGACGCGGCCCGCAAGCGCTGGTATCTGCTCCACAGCCGCACGCTGCGCTGGGTTGACGGACGCGCAGTGCGTCTCATGGTCGCCACCGACATTACCGATCGCAAGCAAGCAGAGGAGCTGAGCAGCCAGCAGCAGGAAAAATTGCGGCTGACCTCGCACCTGATTACCGTCGGCGAAATGGCATCCACGCTTGCCCATGAGATCAACCAGCCGCTGGCCGCGATTGCCAACTATAATATGGGCTGCGTGCGGCGGCTGCGCGCGGGCAGCTGGGACCCGCAGGAGATGCTGGCAGCGATGGAAAAGGCCGGCACGCAGGCTGAGCGCGCCGGGCGGATCATCCGGCGCGTGCGCGAATTGGTACGCAAACGCGAACCGCAGCTGGTTGACTGCGACATCAATGGCGTGATCTCGAACGCAGCGAGCCTGATTGAAATCAACGCCGAGAAGAACAACGTGCAACTCAAGCTCGAACTCGCCCCCGAACTGCCGGTGGTACGCGCGGATGAGATCATGCTCGAGCAGGCGATCCTCAACCTAACGCGCAATGGAATCGAGTCCATGCAGCAAGCACCGCCGGGCGAGCGCGAGCTGACGATACGTTCGCGCCTCAATCAGGGCGGAGCCATCGAAATCGAAATTGCAGACACCGGCTGCGGCATCCCCGAGGCAATGATCGGCAATCAGTTCGAGTCTTTCTTCACCACCAAACCCGACGGCCTTGGCATGGGGCTTGGCATCTGCCGCTCGATCATGGAGTTGCATAACGGCCGCCTGTGGGCGACCCGCAATCCCGGGCGCGGCAGCACCTTCCACCTGACGTTGCCCGCACAGCAGACATGACCGACTCGGCCAGGCCTCTGGTGCATGTGGTGGATGACGACGAAGCGCTGCGCGATTCGCTGCGCTGGCTGCTCGAGTCCGCTGGACACTGCGTTGCAACCTACGCGGCCGCCGAGTCTTTTCTCGCAACCTACGATCCGGAGCGGGCCGGATGCCTGGTGCTCGACATCCGCATGCCCGGCATGAGCGGGCTGGAGTTGCAGGACGAACTCAAGCGCCGCGGCCATACGATTCCGATCATTTTCGTCACCGGCCACGGCGACGTGCCGATGGCGGTGAACGCGGTGAAGAAAGGCGCGCTCGAGTTCATTGAAAAACCATTCAACGACAAGGCGTTTCTCGTGCTGATCAAGAACGCGCTTGCCTTCGACGCCGAAACGCGGCGCGCCGCGGCGCGCCTTGTAACGCTGACGCGGCGCGAGCGCGAAGTCATGGAACTCATCGTCGCCGGCAAACGCAACCAAGACATCGCCGCCAAACTCTCCATCAACATCAAGACGGTCGAAGCACACCGCGCCAATGTCATGCGGAAAACGGGCGTGGACTCGCTCGCCGAACTGGTGCAGCTCGTGCATGACGCTGGCGCGCCGCGCCACCCGTAGCTTCGTTACCGCCTCAACCGGCTTTGCGCGTTGTTGCTGACGCCGGGCCAACGCAAGCCGCATCCTGCGGTTTTCGCGTAGTCTTGTGCCGGAATGGGACATAATGTCGGCGATGGTCAAGTTGCTTGCCTGCGATTCTCACGAAGCGATCGGTACTGGCACAATGTGCGCACGGCAGTTCGACCATTCTCGCGCCGAAAGAATCATTTCATAACAAGGAGGCCAGCCGTGAAAATACTTACCCCCGCGCTCGCCGCGCTGCTGGCCGCATCGGTTGGCGGCGCGTTCGCGCAATGCTACCCGAGCAAACCGATCCGCTGGATCGTCGCGTTTCCACCCGGCGGCAACATCGGCGCCGAAATTGCGGCCAAATGAGCGGCGTGAAAATGGTGCACGTGCCGTACAAAGGCGGTGGTCCGGCTGCGATCGCGCTGCTCTCAGGCGAGGTCGGGGTCCTGTTCGCGGAACCGGCAACGATCGTGCAGCACATCAAGAGCGGCAAGGCGCGCGCGCTCGCGGTCACCACACCGAAGCGCTCACTCGCGTTACCGCACTTGCCGACGGTCGCCGAGTCGGGCATGCCCGGCTATGACGTGACGTCGTGGAATGGCATGCTGATCCCGGCCGGGACGCCCGCTGAGATCATCAAGCGGCTCAATGCCGAGTTCAACAAGGCAATCAGCGCTCCCGATATGCGCAGCCGCATGATTGCCAATGGCTACGAGCCGGTCGGCGGCGAGCCTGAGCGTTTCAGCGAGCTGATCCGCACCGAAACCGCGAAGTGGGCCAAGGTGGTCAAAGCCGCCGGCATGAAGGTCGACTAGAGGTAATGCTGAAACAGCAATAGCCGCAGATGAACGCAGATAAGAGTCAGGAAGGAGACCAGCCATGAAAATGCTCAGCACCGTGCTCGTCATGCTGCTTGCCGTGTGCGCCGGCACCGCATTCGCCCAGGACTTTCCCCACAAAACGATCCGCTACATCGTGCCGTGGCCGCCGGGCGGTGGCGCCGACGTGCTGGCTCGCATGCTAAGTCCCAGACTGTCGGAGGCGCTTGGCCAGCAGATCGTGATCGACAATCGCGGCGGCGCCGCCGGCAACATCGGCGCCGAGCTGGCGGCGAAGTCGCCGCCCGACGGCTACACCATCGTGTTTGCCTACTCGGGTACGCACGCGATCAATCCGAGCATCTACAGCAAGATGCCGTTCAAGGAGAGCGACTTTGCTCCCATCATCTGGCTGTCATCGGTGCCGCAGGTAATCGTGGTGCACCCGTCGCTGCCGGTAACGACGGTGAGGGAGCTGATCGCGCTCGCCAAGGCCAAGCCGGGGCAGCTCAGTTACGGCTCGAGCGGCAGCGGCGCGATCAACCATCTCGCAGGCGAGCTGTTCAATATGATGGCCGGGACCCGCCTCATTCATGTGCCGTACAAGGGCGGCGGCCCGGCGGCGATCGCGTTGCTCAGCGGTGAGATCACCCTGATACTCGGCGAACCCGCTTCCATCGTGCAGCACGTGAAAGCCGGCAAACTGCGCGCCATTGCGGTCACCAGCGCCAGACACGCGCTTGCGATGCCCGAACTGCCGACCGTCGCGGAAGCCGGCGTTCCCGGCTACGAAGTCACGTCGTGGAACGGCATCCTGATCCCGGCTGGCGCGCCGGCCGACGTCATCAAGCGGCTCAATGGCGAACTCAACAAGATCATCAGCGCGCCCGACATGCATGCACGCATGATCGAGTTTGGCTACGAGCCGGTAGGTGGGCCGCCGGAGAAGTTCGGCGAGCACATACGCGCGGAGATCGCGAAATGGGCGCCGGTAGTGAAAGCAGCCGGTGTTAGGGTGGATTAGGCCAACAACCGTGAGGAGATGGACGTGGCAAAACCGTATGGACTGCTGGTCGCGGGATTCAATTACTCGAATGCCGCGGAGGGCGAATTCAACGACTGGTATGACACCGAGCACGTGCCGGAACGCGAGCGCACCAGAGGTTTCATCAACGCCCAGCGCTGGCTCGGCGCCGACGATCGGAAAATCTCGATCGCGACCTACGATCTTAAAAGTCTCGACGTATTGCAAAGCCCGGCGTATCGCGCGATCGGAGGCGCCAATCTGTCGCCGTGGTCGAAGCGCATGACCGGCAAGTGCGAGCGTATCTGCCGTTTTGAAGCGGAGCAGACCCTGCCGGGACGGCAGGCGGGGCCAGCCGATGCCGGCGGTATGATGATGTTCGCGATGAACGTTCCGGCCGAAGTCGAGGCAGAATACAACGCGTGGTATAACGATGAACACATGCCGGCTCTGTTAACGGTGCCGGGCTGCCTGAGTGCGCGGCGTTTCTACATGGTAGGCGGCACGCACCGTTACCTCGCGGTCTTCCACCTGACCGCGCCCGAGGTGCCGGCATCGGACGCGTGGAAGCAGGCAGTGGGAACACCGTGGACGGCCAAGATGCGGCCGCATTTCCGCGACCCGCTGCGGCTCGTGCTGCGGCGTTACACCCGAAGAGCCTGATCCGAAGGCCGCCTTTATTACTTGCGCGCAGCCGCGCCGCCGTCGATGGTGACCACGCTGCCGCTGGTATAGCCGGAGCGGTCGGAGCACAGGAACACGATCATGCTGGCGATTTCATCGATGGTTGCGAGCCGTTTCATCGGAAAGCCGCTCGTCAGTTCGCGCCAGCGGTTCTCGTCGCCGAGTTCGTTTTTTGCGCGCGCTTTCCAGCGTACCACCTGGCGGTCGGTTTCGGTCCCGCCGGGATTGACCGCCACGACGCGCACGCCGTGATCGACGCTCTCGGCGCCGAGCGCGCGCGACATCGCCATCAACCCCGCATTCGCCATGCTGCCGGCGATGTAGTTCGCGGCCGGACGCTCGCCGGCGATGCCAACGACGTTGACGATTACGCCGCGCTTCTTCGCGCACATGTCGCGGTAGACCTCGCGCGTAACGTTGATGAAGCCGAACACCTTCAGGTCCCACGCCTCGCGCCATGTCTTGTCGTCAAGGCCTGTGATCGTGCCCTGCGGAATCGCGCCGGCATTGTTGATCAGGATGTCGAGCGGCCCGCACGCTTTGACGAGCGCGACCGCGTTCTCGAGCCTGGAAAGATCGAGCGCATGAACCGTGACGTCGACGCGGCAGGCGTCGGTGATTTTCCTGCGCGCCGCTTCGAGATCGGCCGCGCTGCGCGAAGCAAGATGCAGGTTACAGCCTTCGGCCGCGAGCAACTGCGCGACGCCGAAGCCGATGCCGCGCGAGCCGCCGGTGATCAACGCAACGCGCCCTTTGAGATTGAGTTCCATGTGATTTCGGTCCGGAGTGATGGAAAAAAGAGGTGCTACTATAGGCAAAATCGCCGGTCTTGACCAGCGTGTATCGTAGTCGTAGCTTCATTTAGTCAACCTGAACGGAGGAATCCATGGCAAGCGAACTTTTCAACAAGGGACTCGAAGTGCGGAAGTCAGTGCTCGGCAAGGAATACGTCGAGAAATCGATTGCGGGGGCGGACGACTTCGCGATGGCGATGCAGGAATACGCGACCGAAGCGTGCTGGGGCATGGTCTGGACGCGGCCCGGACTGCCGCGCAAGACGCGCAGCCTGCTCAACATCGCGATGATCACCGTGCTCAATCGCCCGCATGAGCTCAAGCTCCACATCAAGAGCGCGTTCACCAACGGCGTGACCAAGGACGAGATCAAGGAAGTGCTGCTGCAGGTCGCAACCTACGCCGGCGTGCCGGCGGGCGTGGACGGCTTCCGGCTCGCGCGCGAGGCGTTCGCCGAAATGGAAGCGGCGAAGAAGTAAAGCTCGACCAAGCGCCATCCCGGCCTACGCCGGGACCCGAAAAATACTTGTGGACTGCTTCAACATCAACCCTGGACTCGAGCTTGCGCTGGGGTGACGGGCTTGGTTGTGCTTCCGCGGTCATTCCGGCGCAAACCGGGGTCCCGGGAAGGGGGTTTCCGGGAACCGCCCGCGGGAACTCCCACGCCGCGGCCGCGCGTCAACCGGCAGCGGGCAGGCGCGTTATAGCTTTATCCGGCCACCCCGGATTTTAATGACTAACCAATGGAGAAAATACGATGAACAAGCTGTTGACGACCCTGATTGCCGCTGCTTTTGCCGGTGCTGCGCTGACCGCGATCGCCCAACCGGTAGTACCGGCCCCGGCCAAAGCCGATGCGCCTAAGGCAACTGCTGCCGCTCCCGCCAAGGGCGACGCAGCCAAAGCCGACGCGCCCAAAGCCGATACGGCCAAAGCCGACGCCAAAGCCGAAGCGAAAGCGAAGCGAGCCGAAGCCAAAGCGAATGCCAAAGCCGACCGCAAAGCCAAAGCCGACGCNNAAAGCCAAAGCCAAAGCCGATGCCAAAGCCGATGCGCCTAAAGCAACTCCGGCGACCCCTGCAACCCCGGCCACGCCTGCGCAGAAGTAACACTTCAGATCGCGGTTGCAACCGCGATCGCGCAACAAAAAAGGCGGGGACTTCCCCGCCTTTTTGTTTTATCAAGCACGCACGCGACGTTCTCGCGGAACCTGGCGCGCAAATTTTCAGGTGACATTGAATTCCAGGCGCTGCCGCGGTTGTAACCTCGCGGCGCGGTTGTTAATATGCCGCGCTACCGAATGACTTGAGGACAATGATGAAAGCACTGGTCGTGAAGCAGTTCGGCGCGCTTGCTGTCGAAGAGTGTCCGGCGCCAGTGCCAGGGGCGGGCGAAGTGCTGGTCGACGTGCGTGCAGCAGGCGTCAATTTTCCCGACCTGATGGTGATCGCCGGCACGTATCAAAATCTGCCTCCGCTGCCGTTCATTCCGGGCAAAGAGTGCTCCGGTGTAGTGAATGCGGTCGGCGCCAACGTCAAACTCGTCAAGCCGGGCGACCGCGTGATGGTGCAGATCGAGTACGGCGCATTCGCGCAGCAGGTGGTGGCGAAGGAACTGCAATGCCATGTGATTCCGGACGCTATGGACTTTCCCTCAGCGGCGGCGCTGGGGTTGACCTATATGACTGCGCATTTCGCGCTGGTCGAGCGCGCTCAACTGAAGCCCGGCGAAGTAGTGCTCGTGACGGGCGCTGCCGGCGGCGTAGGGCTGGCCACAGTGCAGATTGCTAAAGCGCTCGGCGCGACCGTGCTCGCGGCCGTGAGCAGCCCNNTTCCGGATTTACGCAACGCACTGCGCGAGCAGGTGTATGCGGCGGTCGGCAAGCGCGGCGCCGATGTGATTCTCGACAACGTTGGCGGCGAAGTGTTCGATGCATGCCTGCGCGCAATCGCGTGGAGCGGCAGGATGCTGGTGGTCGGCTTCACCTCGGGGCGCGTTCCGGAAATCAAGGCCGGTCTCGTCCTGGTGAAGAACATCTCGGTGATTGGCATGCAGATCAGCGATTACCGCGACCGCCAGCCCGAAAAATTCCGCGCGGTGCGGCAGCAGCTGCTCGACATGTGCGGCGCCGGCAAGCTGAAGCCGCACGTGATGACGACTTTTCCGCTCGAGCGCTATGCCGAAGCGCTGGCTCTGCTAAGAGAACGCAAGGTGATCGGCAAGGTCGTGCTGACGACCGCGTAACTCCGGCACGCCCGCCCCGGTCCGCGAGTCCCGGTTAATTTTCCGGCGCGTACACCCGGAGATTGAGCATCGGGCGGCATCCCGGAACGGGATGCGATGGCGCGCACGGCGCAATGCGGGACTTCGCGGATGCCCGCATTCAAGCGTCCCTGCCGCCGTTCGTTCCGTTCGCCCGGGACCTCAGCGTACGTTCTTCGCCGTCCACTGCGCGATGAAGTCTGCGATTTCGAGATTGTTCTTCTCGATCATCAGCATGTGCCCGTTGCCGCGCAGGCCGACGTCTTCCAGCCGCACGAAGGTGTTCGGCACGCCGGCCTGGGTCAAATATTTGGACGTGCAGTGGTCGTACACCGCGTGATAGGACGACTCGGTGACGAGGATCAGGACCGGAATGCCCTGCAGTGTCGCCAGCCGGCGCGCGGGCTCGTCCTGCAGTTTGCAGCGCGCGAGGTTGGGGCCGTCGGCCGCCGCCTGCTGAACCACCACCAGTTGCGACGGGTCGGATACCGGCGGGTCGTAGGTCATCGGAGTTTCGGTTATTCCCCACGGGCGCGCGGGGACATCGCCAAACACGGTGTTGAAAAATGGCGGCCCGCTGGGTTCCGCCGCGATGATCGCTTTCACCAGTTTGGGACGGGCGTCGGCGGTCACCCAGCCGAATGCGCCGGATTGCGAATGCGTCATCACGATCGCCGGCCCGATCTTGTCGAGCAGTGCGGCGACGGCATCGCGGTTCAACTGCTCGGCAACGGCATTGGCGCCGATGTACTGGACCTGCGACGCATAGAACTGGTCAAACACGGGATCGCCGCGCTGGCCCTTGCCGGGACCTTCGCCGGGCCATTGGGTGTGCAGCTTTGCCTGCGGCCAGAGATTGAATTTCTCGTGCGCGGTGAAGCGCCGTTCGAGCTGCGCGGCGGAGAAGCGCGTGACGGGCGCGAGCGTTTCGCGATACGCCGAGCGGCCGCGCGCGGGCTGATCGACCACGTACACGGCGTAGCCCTGCTCGACGAAATATTCGGCCCAGCCCTTGCGGCCGTCAGGCGTGCCGGTGAAGTTGGTGCCGGTCTGCGCGGCGCCGTGGACCATCACGATGGGGTAGGGCTGCTTCACCTGCGCGGGCAGGCGGAACTCCACGTACATCTGGCGTTCCATCAGCGGGCCGGCGGGGGTGTCGACGTACCTTCCGCCGACGAAGAAGTAGCCTTCGCGCGGCGTCACGCTCGCGCATGACAGCAGGAAAAGCGGCGCGAGCAGAACCAACGCCAAGCGCGCGGCCGACAGCAACGACTGTTTCATGTGCTCCTCCCCTGAGGAAATGCGCCGACTATCCCCGCCGCCGCATCAGCCATGGTATCAAGATGCATGATGGCATCAGCCAACCGATCGGCATCGGCGCGCTTTGCGCCGAGCCCGAACTCGAGACAACCGCGGAACTTGGCCAGCAGTTCGTCTTCGCTCATCGGTTCCTGCGGGCTGCCTTTGACGGTATCGCTCCTGACTTCGATTACGTGTCCGTCGTTCAGCGTGACTTTGACGCGCGCCGGCTCGATTGCGGTCGGCTCGATCGCCGGATCGTCCATGGCGCGTATTTTCGCTGCGAGAGCAACCACTGCCGGGTCGCTTATCGCGGCTTGCTGATAGCTGCGAAGATCGACGCGGCCATCGGTCAGCGCGCGCGCGAAGCTGTACGCAGCGTTGAACTGCGCGTGCACAACCGAGTCGCGCCTGAGGTCGTACGGCTCGCCGACGGTGAGCCAGTTGACGTTGCCCATGCCGATCTCGACTGCTCTGACGTCGCCCGGCTTCACGCCCTGCTCGCGCAGCTTGATGCCAAGGCCGATCGCGGTGTGGTTGCAGCGGCAGCACGGATAGGGCTTGAAGCTGTATTCGCGGATGCGCCAGTGACTGCCGAGCGCGTCGGTCAGGATTTCGGTTTTGACTTCATCGCGCTCGTAAAGCGCGAACAGACCCGCGTTGCCTTCGAGCGGGCGGCGCGTGCCGGTCAATCCGTCGGCGGCAAGAAACGCACCCAATACCGCAGCGCGCGCAGCAAAGCCTGCACCGAGACGTTTCGACAGCACACCGTCGCGCATGCTTTGCGCCGAACCGCTGGTCTGATGGAATGCCATGCCGAGCGCATTGCGAAGACCTTCGGCGTCGAGCTTGAGCAAATGTCCCGCGGCGAGACTCGCTGCAGGCGTGCCAAACACCATTGTCGGATGCCAACCCTTGCCAAGACTGTTGTGGCACGCAAGCCCGAGCCGCGCGTGCAGCTCAGCGCCGATCGCATGGGCGAGCAGAAAATCCTTGCCGGAAACGCCGCCGATGTCTTCGGCTGTGGCAAGCAGCGTAGGCAGCACGACGCAGTTGGTATGCACGCGCGCCGGGTCGTGTTGGTCGTCGAAATCGAGCGCGTGCGCGGCGGCGCCATTGGCGAGCGCTGCAGTTGGCGGCGAATAGCGGCGCTTGCGGATCAGGCCGGTCGCCGATCCTGAGGTTTCCCACTTGGCGAGCCGCTGGTTCAATTCGCGGATGCCGGGCGCATTGGCCGCGCCGCCTATCGCTCCGAGCGTGTCGATCAGGAACAGCTTGAGCGCGTGCACGACGTCGGCCGGCAAATCCTCATAGCGCCAGCGCGCCAATTGCTGGCACAGCCGCAGGCTGTAGTCATCGTCGAGTTTTGGCGCCGATGCCGCGGAGCGGAGCTGATCGATTCGTGCGCTGGCCATAGTGATTGCCTTGTTTGTGTGTACGTTATCATAGCAGGCGCCGCGTTTGGTGCGGTCAAGTTGCGCGTGCTATCCTTTGGTCAGCGGCGATTCACGGCCCGTAGCGCCGCTGTTATCAGCGAAACCGGCCACACGAAACGCTGCGCCTGAATGTTTCCACACACACCGTGAGCAAGATCTGGATAGGCATAGACACCGGCGGTACGTTCACCGATCTGGTGCTGTGCGAGCTCACGACCGGCAAATACGTCTATCACAAGCTGCCGACCACTACCGGTGATCCGGCGCAGGCGGTGCTCGACGGCCTCTCCGAGATCCTCGATCCCGCGCTGATACCGCGCGACCAGGTCGAGTTTCTGGTGCTGGGCACCACGCTTGCGACCAACGCCGTGCTCGAAGGCAAAACCGCGCGCACCGGCATGATTACGACCGCGGGCTTCCGCGACATCCTCGAACTCGCGCGCCAGCGCCGGCCGCATTACTTCAATCTCGACATACAGAAGCCGTCACCCCCGGCGGCGCGCGACTGCCGCATCGAAGTCACGGAACGCATTGCGCACGATGGTTCGGTGGTTACGCCGCTCGCCGAGGACGAAGTGCGCAACGCGGTCTTGACGCTGCACGGCGAAAAAGTCGAGGCGATCGCGATCTGCATGTTGCATTCCTACGCGAATCCGGCGCACGAGCGCCGTGCGCGAGAGATCGTTGCACAGATGTGGCCGGGGGCCTATCTGTGTGCCTCGTCGGACGTGCTGCCCGAGTTCCGCGAGTTCGAGCGCTTTGCGACGACGACGGTCAACGCAAGCCTGATGCCGGTCATGGATCGTTACCTCGAGCGCTTCGAGCGCGGCGTTGCCGATCTCGGCATCAAGGTCGCGCCGCGCGTGATGCAGTCGAACGGCGGTGCTGTCACGCCGGGCGCGGTGCGGCGCGTGCCAGTCAATACTTTCTTCTCCGGCCCCGCGGGCGGTGTCGTGGGCTGCGTCGGCTTAGGCGCGGAACTTGGCATCGGGAACCTGATCACGTTCGACATGGGCGGCACGTCGACCGACGTGTGCCTGATCCGTGACGGCGAGCCGGCGAAAAAAGATTTGCGCGAGATAGCGGGTTTTCCGGTGCGCACGCGCACCATCGACATCCACACCATCGGCGCGGGCGGTGGCAGCATTGCGTGGGTCGATGCGGGCGGGTTGCTCAAAGTCGGACCGCAAAGCGCGGGCGCGTATCCCGGCCCTGCTGCCTACGGCCGCGACGGAACAAAACCCACGGTGACCGACGCCAACGTCGTGCTCGGCCGCTTGAATCCGAAGGCGCTGCTCGGCGGCCGCATGGCGATGTATCCCGACCGTGCGCAAAAAGTGATTGCAGACGAGCTTGCGCCCAAGCTCAAGGTCGATGGGGTGCGCGCCGCCGCCGGCGTGATCGAAATCATCAACGTCAACATGATGGGCGCGGTGCGCGTGATCTCGGTTGAGCGGGGCGAGGACCCGCGCGACTTCACGCTGGTCGCATTCGGCGGCGCCGGCCCGCTGCATGCGGCGGACATCGCGCGCAACATGGGCATCCGCAACGTGCTGGTGCCGCCGCGGCCGGGCTTGTTATCGGCGCTCGGCCTGCTGCACGCCGACGTGCGCGGCGACTTCAGCCTGACGCGGCTCACCACTGCGGCGCCGCAGACCTTGAGCGCGATCAACTCCGGGTTCGACGAATTGCACCGGCGCGGCGCCGAGTGGTTGCGCGGCGAGGCGGAAACGAATGCACGCGCGAAGTACGGCTGGCTGATCGACATGCGCTATTTCGGCCAGAACTTCGAACTCTCGCTCGAAGTGAAAGGCGGCAAGCTCGACGCAAAGTCGCTCGCGCGCCTGATCGGGCGTTATCACAAGCGCCATCACGAATTTTACGGCTACGACATGCGCGGGCAGCCGGTCGAGGTCGTAAATCTGCGGCTGGTGGTCACAGTCGAGCGGCGCGCGCCGACCCACGAGAAGCACAACCCCGTGCGCGGAACGGTGAAGGACGCGGTGAGCGGGAAACGCAAGGTATGGTTTCCGGAGACCGGCTTCGTCACGACGCCGGTATATGACCGCGAGCGGCTGCCGGCTGATTGCCGCATTACCGGCCCGGCGATCGTCGAGCAGATGGACACGACTACCGTGGTGCCGCCGCGCGCGAAGCTCACCAGCGANNGCCAAGGACGCAAAGGAACCCCAATTTATGAACAAGACTACTAAGCGTGTCGATCCGATCAAGGCCGAAGTCATGGCGCGCTATCTACTCGCGACTTCGGAGGAAATGGGCGCAACCCTGATGCGCACCGCGTTCTCGCCCAATATCAAGGAGCGTGCCGACTGCTCGACCGCGATTTTTGACGTGCAGGGCCAGGTGATCGCGCTCGCGCAGCGCGTGCCTATCCATCTGGGCTCGATGGTCGGTGCGATTGACGAGATCCTCAAGCGCTACCCGCTGTATGAAATCGCGCGGGGCGACATGTTCGTCGCCAACGATCCGTACAACGGCGGCGGCACGCACCTGCCCGACATCAACATCATCGCGCCGGTGTTCATCGGAGGCAAGATCGTCGCGTTCGTCGCCAACATCGCGCATCACGCCGATGTCGGCGGCATGGTGCCGGGCTCGGAAGCCGCGGTGTGCAAGTCCATCTTTCAGGAAGGCATCCGCATCCCGCCGGTGCGCATCATGCGGGCCGGCAAGCTCAATCGCGACGTGGCCGACATCCTTTTGCTCAACTCACGCACGCCGGACGAGCGCAGCGGGGACTTGAAAGCGCAGTTCGCGGCCAATACCGTGGGCATGCGCAGCGTGCT
>PLYS01000362.1:22950-32603 GCA_003153455.1 Betaproteobacteria bacterium
GGCTCGATTTCGATTTCGCCGGATCTGACCGGCAGCTCGAGAGCGCGCGCAACATTCCGTATCGCGCGCTGCTCGCGACCGTCTATACCGTGGCCAAAAGCCTGCTCGACCCGGAAGTTCCCGCCAATGCCGGCTACTACCGCACGCTGCATATCACCGCGCCGCCGGGCTGCGTGGTCGGCCCGACGCCGCCCGCTGCAGTCGGCTGCCGCTCGATCTCCGCAACCGTACTGGGTGACGTGATTGCCAACGCGCTGTCGCAGGCGATGCCCGACAAAGCGCTCGCGGCCAGCGGCCCGCACCATCTGTACGTGCTGGCCGGCACCGATGCGGGTACCGGCACTTATTTCGTGAACTATGAGACCCTCGCAGGCGGGATGGGCGCGCGCGCCAGCCGCGACGGCGTGGACGGCGTGCGCGTGCATGCTTCCGGCTCGTCCAACCTGCCGGTCGAGGCCGTGGAACATGCTTACCCGTTCCGCGTCGAGCGTTACGCGCTGTGGAATGCGTCCGGCGGCGCGGGCAAGTATCGTGGCGGCATGGGTGTCATGCGCGACTATCGCGTGCTCGGCGACGGCATCGTCGTAAGTTTGTCTTCCGAGCGCCAGCATGTCGCTGCGAGTGGCATGCAGGGCGGTGGTGCCGGCGCGT
Organism: Betaproteobacteria bacterium; assembly: GCA_003153455.1. GTDB lineage: Bacteria > Pseudomonadota > Gammaproteobacteria > Burkholderiales > SG8-41 > PALSA-1004. Next base: position 23,602 of record PLYS01000362.1, read on the forward strand.
GCGGCGCTTTCATCCTGAATCCGGATACGCCGCAGGAGCGTAAGCTGCCGTCGGCGGCGGGCGAGGTCGTGCTCCCGCGCGGCAGCGTGCTCAGGATCTGCACGCCAGGGGGCGGCGGCTACGGTGATCCGGCCGGACGCGATGCCGCGGCGCACGTGCGCGACCTGCGCGAGGAGCGTGTTTCACGCGAAATAGGTGGGGCAAAATGCAAATGACAAGAACAGGTGTAAGCGTCGCTGCGGTGCTGGCCTGTGCGACCGCGTTCCCTTCGGGTGATGCGCTGGCGGCGCAGAACTATCCCGAGAAATCCATACGCATGATCGTGCCGTACGCACCGGGTGGTGGCTCGGACATCTCGGCGCGCATTATCTGCATCGGGCTCAACGAACTGCTCGGCACCGCCATCGTCGTCGACAACCGGCCCGGTGCGAGCGGAATGATCGGTACTGAGTTGGCCGCGCGGTCGCCGCCGGACGGGTACACACTGCTGCTTGCCGACGTACCGCACACGATCAACCCGTTCATCTACCGCAAGGTCAACTATCATCCCCTCAACGACTTCGCGCCGGTATCGCTGATCGCGACCACACCGGGGCTGCTGGCGGTGCATCCGTCATTTGGGGTCCGCTCGGTGAAAGAGTTCATCGCCGCAGCCAATGCGAAACCCGGACAAATCTCCTTTGCGCATGCCGGCGCCGGCACCGTCGGGCATCTGACCGGTGTGCTGTTCATGTTGCGCACGGGTACGCAGTTCAACCAGATACCCTACAAGGGCGGCGGCCCGGCGATCGCCGATGTCGTCGCGGGGCAGGTGCAGGTCGTGTTCGCGTCGGCGCCGGGGGCCGTGCCGTTCGTCAAGTCCGGACGGTTGCGCGGGCTTGCGGTATCGACGGCGAAGCGCTCGTCGCTGGTGCCCGATTTGCCGACATTCGAGGAGGAGGGTGTTGCCGATCTTCGCATCGCCAACTGGTATGGCGTGCTCGCCCCGGCGGGTACGCCCAAGGCTATCGTCGAGCGCCTCAACCAGGCTATCGGGGCCGCGGCTGCCATGCCGGTTCTGCGCGAGCGGCTGCTCGGCGCGCTGCTCGAGCCGGTGGCCAATACGACGGCCGAGTTTCGCGTCATGCTCGAGGGCGAGGCGGCGCGGTGGTCCAAGCTCGTCAAGGACGCCAACGTTCGCGCGGACTGACAGAGCGTTCAAGTAAGGAGCGCGCAAGCATGAACAAAATTGTTGACTCGATCGGCAACGTAAACGGTGCGGCGAGAGTGGCCGAAGCCTGGCGCGACTTCCCGGGGGTCGAAGGCAAGACCTACATGGATGTCGCGGCGCGCGGCCTGATGCCGCGCTCGACGCGCGATGCGCTCGCCGCCCACCTCGACGAATTCGCCGCCGGCGACGTGGAAAAGCACGGTTACTTCGACATGATCGAGCGCGTGCGCGGCTGTTTCGCGCGGTCGATCAACGCCGCGGCGGATGAGATCGCCTTCACCAAGAACATCACCGAAGGGCTCAACATCGTCGCCGCCTCGCTCGACTGGAAGCCCGGCGACAATCTCGTGCTTTGCCCCGAGATCGAGCATCCGGCCAATTTTTATCCCTGGCTCAATCTGCAGCGCTTGGGCGTGGAATTGCGCATGGTCGCGGCGCGCGACGGGCTGGTCCCGGTCGACGAAATGGCCGGCCGCATCGACAGCCGCACGCGGCTGGTTACCACGGCGACTGTCAGTTTTTCACCCGGATTTCGCACCGACGTGGCGGCGCTCGGGCGTGCCTGCCGGGACAAGGGAACTCTGTTCGTGGTCGATGCGGCGCAGTCGGCGGGGGTCTTGGCAACGGATGTCGACCGAATGGCGATCGACGCGCTGGCGTGCTCGACGCAGAAAGGACTGCTCGCACTCTACGGCATGGGCTTCCTCTATGTGCGCCGCGAATGCGCGCAGCGGATGGAGCCGGCGTACCTGTCGCGTTTTGGGATCGATCTCGGCGACGCTTCGGAAGCCGACCTCGGCTACGAATACCGCCTCGCGCCGGGTGCGCGGCGGTTCGATGTCGGCAACTTCAATTTCACCGCGTGCGTGGGCGCCGAAGCCTCGCTCGAGTATCTGTCACGCTTCGATGCAACGGCGATCGAGCGATATGTCGTCGGGCTTGCGAACGATCTGAGGCGCGGCCTCGCGGGGCTCGGGCTGCCGGTCTGCCGTGGTATCGAAGGCGGGCACCTCGCCCACATCGTGACCGTCGGCAGCATGGGCGCGGGCGGCCACGATACGACCAGCGATACCCGCATGCAGGCGCTATACGATCATCTCGCTACCAATGATGTCAGACTCTCGATCCGCCGCGGCGCGCTGCGCTTTTCGCTGCATCTCTACAACCGCGCGGAAGACGTCGCGCGCGTGGTTGAGCTGACGAAAAAGTTTCTCGCCGAGGATAAACGCGGATAGGAACCCGTGAACGAGTGAACGGGTGACGCCGAGGCAGCCTGCGTGATGGTCAAGATGTTCGCGTCGGAAGAGATTTTCAAGGGCTGCCAGCATGCGGTGCAACTGCACCGCGGCAACGGCATCATGCTCGATTTCCGCATCGAGAAGCTGTTGCGGGACGCTTCGTTGTTCCTGCACCGGGACGCAACCTTCGACATTTCCCGCTTCAAGATCGTCAGGGCGATGTTTCCTCAGACGGCGGGAGTCTATTCCGGGCCGGAGTAATGACTCACCTGATGTCGCGGGTGTTGTCCGATGGAAAGTCAACATGTTAACCGATGGCATCGCAGGAAAAACTGTAAGGGCGGAAGACCGGAAGGGCGCAATAGCCGGGAGAGCGTTAGGGCGTGAGAGCGAAGCGGACCATCTTCCGATTTCCCGATCTTCCGACTTCACGGCCTTTGGAACGAGGAACCAATAGTCACCGGCCGCGCCACTTGGTCAATTGCGTGCGGACGTTGGCGGCGTTGGGATCTTCGATGGCCTCGTAGATCCGCAGCGCGGCCTCGGCGCGGGCGATGGCCTGCTCCCGGTCGCCGAGTTGGTCGAAAGCGAGTGCGGAATGCCACAAGCCGTTGCCTTCACCTCGCCGGTCGCCGATCGCACGGTGCAATTTTAAGCCCTGCTCGTAGAACTCGATGGCCTTGCGTGCGTCGCCTGAGGCGGCGTAAGCGATGCCGAGATTGCCGAGGACGTTGCCTTCACCTCGCCGGTCGCCGATCTCGCGGACAATGATTGATTGCTGCTCGTAGAACTCGATGGCCTTGNNTAAGCGATGCCGAGATTGCCGAGGGTGGCGCCTTCACCTCGCCGATCGCCGTTCTCGCGGTCAATTGCCAGCGCCTGCTCGTAGAACTCGATAGCCTTGCGCGCGTCACCCAAGACGAAGTAGGCGATGCCGAGATTGCAGAGGGCGGTGCCTTCGCCGCGCCGGTCACCGATGTCGCGGACAATGACCAGCGCCTGCTGGAATAACTTGATGGCCTCGCGCTCGTTGCCCAAAGCGGCGTAGGCGGCTCCGAGATTGCAGAGGGCGATGCCTTCACCGCGCCGGTCGTCGATCTCTCGGACAATGATTAACTGCTGCTCGTGGAACTTGATGGCCTTGCGCGCGTTGCCCAAGGCGGCATAGGCGGTGCCGAGATTGCCGAGGGTGGCGCCTTCACCTCGCCGGTCGCCGATCTCGCGGACAATGATTGATTGCTGCTCGTAGAACTCGATGGCCTTGCGCGCGTTGCCCAAGGCGGCGTAAGCGATGCCGAGATTGCCGAGGGCGATGCCTTCACCTCGCCGGTCGCCGGTCTCGCGGTCAATGACCAGCGCCTGCTCGTAGAACTCGATGGCCTTGCCCGTGCCCCCCAAGACGAAGTAGGCGAGGCCGAATTTGCACAGCTCGTTGCTTTCACCGCGCCGGTCGCCGATCTCGCGGGCGATGACCAGCGCCTGCTCGTAGAACTCGATGGCCTTGCGCGCGTTGCCCAAGGCGGCGTAGGCGGCTCCGAGATTGCCGAGAGTGGCGCCTTCACCGCGCCGGTCGCCCATCTCGCGGACAATGATTGACTGCTGCTCGTGGAACTTAATGGCCTCGCGCCCGTTGCCCAAGGCGGCGTAGGCGGCGCCGAGATTGCCGAGAGCGATGCCTTCCGCTTTGCGGTCACCGATCTCGCGGACAATGACCAGCGCCTGCTGGAATAACTTGATGGCCTCGCGCTCGTTGCCCAAAGCGATGTAGGCGGCGCCGAGATTGCCGAGATCGTTGCCTTCCGCCTTGCGGTCCCCGATCTCGCGGTCGATGACCAGCGCCTGCTCGATTAACTTGATGGCCTCGCGCCCGTTGCCCAAGGCGGCGTAGGCGTTGCCGAGATTGCCAAGGGCGGCACCTTCCTTCTTGCGGTCTCCGGTGAGGCGCGCGGCGTCGCGTTGGCCCTCCAGCCACCGGATGCGTTGGTGCGGGTGAAAGCGTAAATCTCCGGGGTCAGCCACCGCAGCCACCACAGAGACGAGCAGCGCGCTGGAGTCGCGGTCGCGCCGCGGCTGGAGCCACGCGAACGCCGCGTCAAAGTGCGCTCGCTCGCGGTCAAAGAGTTCCAGCCCGCGCAGCACTTGGTCGCCGCCTTGCAGGTAGAGTGCCTGGGCTTCATTTCCTACGGCGCAGTAGTGCCGGGCGTGGCGAAGCCGGGCGGCGGTGTGCGCGGCAGCGTCGAGTTTTCCCTCGCAGAACTGGCTTACGAGATCGTGCAGCCGGAAGCGGCCCGCCGTCTCGTTCCATTCCACCAGACTCGCATTCACCAGCGCCTGCATGGCGTCGCGCGCGGAATCCATTTCCCTTTCCAACACTGCCGCGGCGGCGCGCAGATCGAAGTTCGCGGGAAACACAGCCAGCAGCGCCCAGCAACGGCGCAGTTCCTCGGCGAGCAGCTCATAGCTTAATTCGAACGCGGCCTCGACTGGCGCGAGCTTGTCCTTCCGCGCGCGCAGCCGATCCAGCAGCTCGGGCACGTGATAGAGTTTCTTGTCGTTCACCGCGCCGGCAAAGACTTCGAGCGCGAGCGGCAGATGACCGCAGAGTTTGGCCGCATCATCCGCGTGATCGCCGAGCCGCGGCGCGAGCCGGAGCAACAACTCGCGCGACTTATCCGGCGCGAGGCAATCGAGATGGCGCGAGGCGAGGCCGGGCAGCGTGAACTGCGCGCGGGAGGTGATCAGCAGCAGGCAATTCGGCGGCGGCAGTAGCGGCCGCACTTGCGCGGCGTCGGCGGCGTTGTCGAGCAGCAGCAGCACGCGCCCGGCGTCGGCGAGCACGCCGTGGAAGGTCCGCGTGAGGGCGTCGAGCTGTTCGGGAGGCTGCGTAGTGGGATGGAACGCGAGGATGATGTCGCGCATCGCCTCGGCAGGCGCAACGGGCGGACGATGTTCCGGGTCGGCGCCGCGGAGGTTGAGGAAAAGCTGGGCGTCCGGGTAGCGGTCCTTCAGCCAGTGCGCGAGGACGATGGCGAGAGCGCTCTTCCCGACGCCACCCATGCCTTGCAGGCCAGCGCGCGCGCCGGAGATCGCCGCCCCGGCGGTGTGAGTGGAGACTAGCTGCTTTTCGAGTTCGGCTAGATCATTGTCGCGTCCGACGAGTTGGGGCGCAGGCGGAAGCTGATGCAGCGGGGAATAGCCAACAGCCGGTGCGGCGAACTGCTGGACGAGAGTGCCTACAACGAAGGTGGCGTCACGTCCTGCCGAAACCTGCTGCGCGTTGATCGCCCCCGCACTCGCCGCCGCTGAGCCCGGGGCTAGGTTTTTGGGGATGAACCTCCGGGCGTATGCGTGGCTTCGATGTCGCCCTTCGCCTTCACTTTTTCCAAGTCCACGCCGCCCTCGCCCGTGCCGTGAGCGCGGATGTTGCGGCCGGCGTCGGCATCTTTGATCTTCACCCCCGCAGCTACCGCAGTGGGCGGCGGTGGGTTTTCACCTTCGGCTTTCGCCTCGCCGAACCTGGTCTTGATGTGAAACTTTCCCTTGCCGCGAAAGACGGCGAAGAAGGCGATGACAAGCAGGGCAAGAATGCCGAGGCCGATCAGGGTTGCGATTGTGGAGTCCATGGCGATTTCCTTTGCCACCAGAATAGCACTGAACGGATACAGCTTTGCCTTTTCAGCACGGACTGGATAGAGAGGGTAAGTGTAACTTTTCGGTGGGAAATGCGCGGACCGTGATCCGGGAAGGCGGAGTAAGGCGTCATAGGTGGACTGCAGGCGAGGTGCCTGCGCTACTGGTGGAGTAAACTACTCTCTTGATAAGGCATTTACGGAGGTCTGCATGAGCCGGAAATTGACGATGGTTTATTGGAAGGGCGACCAATTTTGGTTGGGAAAGCTACTCGAGCATCCTGAGATCATGACCCAGGGTGAGAGCGTTGAAGACCTCGAGGAGAACCTCAAGGACGCATTTCGACTCATGGCCATGGATGAATTCTGAAGTACAAGCTCGGAGGCCCAAAGTGATGCTGAACTACGAAATCATCCTTTATTGGAGTGACGAGGACGGGGTGTTCGTAGCCGACGTGCCGGAGCTTCCCGGATGTATGGCCCACGGCGATACGCAGGAGGCAGCGCTCGCGAATGCCAAGGAGGCCATGCAGCTCTGGATCGACACGGCGACAGAATTCGGCGACCCGATCCCCGAACCGAAGAGGCGGCGCCTCATGTATGCGTGAGGTTCAGCCCATCTGACCGGCGAGATGTTCAAGCGCATGGCAGGTATCGACATCGTGCATGTGCCATACAAGGGTGCGCATCGCGCACGCGGGGTCGCGCGGCAATCACGCGACCGGAATGATTCCTGGATGTCGCCATATCACTCATCCCGTTTCATCTTTTATGCCGCCAGCCGTACGCCGACGGGTATGCCCGCCTTGGCGCACAGCCCCACCAGATAATCCAGAGACAGCAACTCGACCTTGCCGCGGGTGATTTCGGAGATGCGGGGTTGAGTTATGCCCAGGCGCTTCGCGGCTTTCGCCTGCGTCAGGTTCTCACGCTCCATCCAGGCGCGCAGGGCTTCCGCCAGCTTCGCGCGCAACAGCATGACTTCCGCCTCGTGGGGCGGGAATCCCAGGTCCAGAAAAATATTTCCGCTCGATTCGGTCACTCTCCTAGTCACGATTCACTCCTTCGGCGAGATCGCACGCCGTCCGATAGCGCTGTCTTGCCAGCTCCACGTCCATGCGGGAGGTCTTCCGCGTCTTTTTCTGAAACGCATGCAGGACGTACACCGCATCCGCGAACCTGGCGACATAGATAACCCGGAACGCGCCAGCCTCATCCCGCACGCGAATCTCGCACGCGCCTGGTCCTACCGTGGACATTGGTTTCCAGTCGTCAGGATTACGCCCGACCTGCGCCATGAACAATTCCTGGCCTGCACGAGCGCGCGCAGATCTCGGAAACGCGGAGAGGTCGTCTTTCGCGCCTCCAACGAAGCGCACAGGCTTCATGAAACGAGATTATACGAATATTCGTATGGGCGTCAAGTTCGAGTTGTAATGCTTACGTTTCCATCGCTCGTCAGCCATTCAACCTCGACGTCCCGGCGTGCAGGAACTGCGTGCCCCATTTTGAGCAAGGTGCGCACTAGCGCGCAAAAGGTCCTCGCCTGCATTCATTTACGAGGCAGGCGGGGCGCTTGCGCTACTGGTGGCCGCCCTTGCTTCTGGACAACATAAGGCGGAAGCCCAGTTGGCCGGAAATACCGCTCACTCCTGGCCATCTTGCTTTGCTCTCCCCCTCACAGCGCATGCGGCGCACCATGCCACAACAGGCCGGAGAGGTTCTCTTTCATTTCCGGCGTGTTGAGGATGCGCACGATCTTGGTGTTGAGCCGGCCGCTAACTTCTTTCGGTGTGCCCATCGCCGCGACGATGCCCTGCCAGGAGCCGGTCTCGAAGCCTTTGAGCCCGGCTTCGGCGACCACAGGCACGTCGAGAGAGAGTAGACCGCGACGACCTCTCAGCATATCATGGCCGCGAAACACAGGATTACGCCAATGACCCAACTTCTTGATAAGGCACTGACCGAAATCGCGAAGCTTGCTCAGCCCGAGCAAGATGCTATCGCAGCGATCTTGCTCGAAGAGCTCGCGTCTGAGCAGCGCTGGGCGACATCGTTCGAGAAGTCTCAGGACTTACTCGCTAAGCTTGCTGACGAAGCACTCGCCGAAGATCAAGCGGGGCTCACGAAGCCCTTCTGATGTGAACTGTCAGCGGCAGGAGAAAGCCATGGCAGAGCCGAACATCGTTATACATCGCGACCCCGAGATCCTGGGGGGAACACCGGTTTTCCTCGGCACTAGAGTACCGGTGAGAATACTATTCGAGTACCTGGAGGCCGGCGACAGCCTCGTGGTGTTCCTCGATGAATTTCCTTCAGTGAAGCGCGAGCAGGCCATTGCAGCCTTGGAGCTCGCGCGCGAGGTGGTCGCGCCCGATGCGCATCCTGCTTGACGAGTCCTTGCCCAGAACGCTTCCTATGAATTAAAAAAGTCCGCGCAGGCGGGCTTTTTTTGACGTGTCATTCGAGCTTGAGGTTGGCGGCCTTGACGACTTTCGCCCACTTCTCGATTTCGCTCTTCAGCCAGTTGCCGAGCTGCTCGGATGTCATGGTGTAGACCTCGGCACCCTGCTTGGCGAGGTTGTCCTTCATCTCCGGCGTGTTGAGTATCCGCACGATCTCGGTGTTGAGCCGGCTGACGGCTTCTTTCGGCGTTCCCGCCGGCGCGACCACGCCCTGCCAGGAGCCGGTCTCGAAGTCTTTGAGCCCGGCTTCGGCGACCGTCGGCACGTCGGGAATTGAGGCGACGCGCTTCGCGCTTGATACGGCGATCAGTTTCAGCTTTCCCGATTTTACGTGCGGATAGGTCGCGAGCATGCCGTTGAAGATGGCGTCCGCCTGGCCGGAAGCAAGGCCGATGATCGCATCCGAGCCGCCTTTGTACGGGATGTAGGTCCATTTGACGCCGGTCTGCGCTTCGAAAGC
>PLYS01000362.1:32649-36474 GCA_003153455.1 Betaproteobacteria bacterium
TCAGGCGCGGATTTGGCGACCATGTCGGCGCCGATGTTGCCGTTGGCGCCGGGACGGTTGTCGACGACTACCGGTTGGCCGAACACTTCGTTAAGTTTCGGACTCAGCAGCCGCGACAGGATGTCGGAGGTGCCTCCCGGCGGATACGGCACGATGATGCGTACCGTTTTCGACGGATAGTTCTGCGCCGGCGCGTGGCCGGCAGCGAGCAGCGCGCAACACGCGCCGGCCGCAGTGATCGTCAATTTTTTCATTGCGGCGTCTCCGTTGCGTGGAGCGAGCTGCGGGCTCCGTGGGTGAGGTCGATTGCGACTTACACTACCCCGTATTTCCTGAACCACGCCTGCATCTGCTTCCAGCCGTCCTCCGCCGCTTCCTTGCGGTAGTTCGGCCGGTAGTCGGCAAAGAACGCGTGGGGTGCGCCGGGATAGACGATGATCTCGCTCGCGGTGTTGCCCGCGGCTTTCAACGCCTCGCGCATCTTCTCCACATCGGCGATCGGGATGCTCGCATCTTCGGCGCCGTAGAGCCCGCGCACCGGCACTTTGAGGTAGGGCGCAAGTTCGACCGGATAGGCAGGCTGCAGCGCCGCTTTGGACGGCGCAACGAGTTTCCCGTACCAGGCGACCCCGGCGCGAACTTTCGGGTTGTGCACGCAGTAGGTCCAGGTGAGGCGCCCGCCCCAGCAGAAGCCGGTGATGCCGAGCCTGGATGCATCGGCCTTGCCGGTGGCTTGCGCCCACACTACGGCAGCGTCGAGATCGGACAACACCTGGCTGTCGGGCACATGGTTCACGACCTTGGCGAAGATTTCCTGATTGTCGGTGATCTTCGACACGTCGCCCTGACGGAAATACAGCTCGGGCGCGACCGCGAAATAGCCGAGCTTGGCAAGCCTGCGGCAGACGTCTTTGATGTGCTCGTGCACGCCGAAGATTTCCTGCACCACCAGCACGATCGGATGTTTACCGTCTTTGGAGGGCAGGGCGCGGTAGGCCGGCACCGGCCCGTCGCGCGTGTCGATTTTGACTTCGCCTGCGATGAGGCCCTGCGTGTCGGTGGTGATGGTGCTGGTCGCAACAGGCTGCACCATCCGTGCGTAGCCTTGCGGCAGCCACGTGGTCAAACGGTCGCGCAAACGGGTTTCGGATTGCGGCACGAAGCCGGTCAATACGGTGTCGTTCATGATGTCTCTCCTGCTGAAGATTTACGGAAGGTTGTTGTTATTCTGGCGAGCGGAAATTATAGCAGCTTGACACGCGAAAGCAGGGCAGCATAGATTCGACGGCTCGCATACCGGAAAAAATCATCGGGAGCAATGCAGCATGAAAATCACCGCGGTAAAGCCCTATACCACGCACCCCGGCTGGCGCAAGAACCTGATTTTCGTCAAGGTCGAGACCGACTCGGGCATATACGGGTGGGGTGAGGCGTACTCGCAGTATGACCGCGACACCGCGGTAATGGCGCAGCTCGAAGCGCTCGGCAAGTACGCGCTCGGCCGCGATCCTTTCAACATCAAGCATTTCACCCAGATTGCGTTCGACGATTACGCGGCACGCCGCGGTTCGCTCGAGCTGTTTTGCGCGATAAGCGGCATCGAGCAGGCGTTATGGGACATCGTTGGCAAGGCCTGCGGGCAGCCGGTCTACAATCTGCTCGGCGGGCGTTGCCGCGACAAGATTCGCGTCTACGCCAACGGCTGGAGCTACCAGTTGAAGGAACCCGCCGATTACGCGCGTGCGGCGGAGAAAGTCATGCAGCAGGGCTTCAATGCGCTCAAGCTCGACCCGCTGCCGGCGCCGTGGCGCAGCTGGATCCCGAAAGAGCACGAAGCGCGCGCGGTCGCGGTGGTGAAGGCGGTCCGTGATGCGGTCGGACCCGATGTCGACATTCTGATCGACCAGCATCGGCGGCTCGCGCCCGTGCACGCAATCAGCCTCGACAAGAAGCTCGCCGAACTCGGCCTTTACTGGCTCGAGGAGCCGAACGTCGCCGAAAATCCGGAGGCGCTTGCGGAGGTACGCCGCGCGACCGGCCTGCCGATCGTGATCGGCGAAGCGACTTATACCAAGACTGGTTTCCGGCCGCTGCTGGAAGCGCGCGCGGCCGATATCCTGAATCCCGATGTCGCGTGTTGCGGCGGCATCCTCGAATTGAAAGAGATCGCGGCAATGGCGGAGCCGTTCCTGGTCGCGATGTCGCCGCATAATTACAACTCGACGGTGGTTGCGCTCGCTTCCACCGTGCATGCGTCGGCGGTGATGCCGAATTTCATCATTACCGAATACTTTCTGCCGTTCGTCGAGTTTGGCGACAGGATTTCACCTAACCAGTTGAAGCCGAAAAACGGCTACATCGAGCTGCCGGCCGTGCCCGGGCTCGGCATCGATGTCGATGAAGAAGCGCTGAAGAAATTTCCGGGCAAGGTTTATCCGGCACGCAATTTACGGTATCCGAAAGATGAAGGACCGTGAGGCGTAAGGCGAGAGGCGTGAGGCGTGAGGCGAAAGAGGGAGGCAGAACGATGAATGCGGAGTGCAGTGTGCGTAATGCTGAGTGGCGGTCGCGGGACGCGTCGAGTTTCTCGTTTCACGTTTCACTTTTCAACCGTGACCGGTTCAATGTTCGATTTGTCTGGACCGCCTTGCTCTTCGTCTTTGGCATTCCAGGGGCATGGGCGCAAGCGTGGAAGCCGGACAAGCCGGTCGAAATCATCATTGGCACTTCGGCCGGCGGGCCGCAGGACCGCACCGGACGGCTCGTGCAGCGCGTTCTGCAGGAGCGCAAACTGGTCGAGCAGCCGATCGCGGTCGTGAACAAACCCGGTGGCGGCGGCGCGGTGGGGCTCGCTTATCTGGCGCAGCATGCCGGTGACGGCCACTACATGCAGATTGTCGCGCAGCCGCTGCTGAGCAATTCCATCACCGGCCGCAGCAAGCTCAGCTACACCGACTTCACTCCGATTGCGATACTGGGCGTCGAGTATGTGTGCATCGTGGTGCGCGCCGACTCGCCGCTCAAGGACGCGAAAGAGTTGATCGAGCGGCTCCGCAAGGATCCTGGCGCGGTGTCTATTGCGATCGGCACCGCGCTGGGCAATGCGACGCACTCCTCTTTTGCGCACGCGATGAAGGCTGCGGGAGTTGACATCAAGAAGATGCGGTCCGTCGTGTTCAACTCCGGTGGCGAGTCGATGACTGCGGTGCTCGGCGGCCACGTCGACGCCGCGGCGGGTTCGGTCTCCACTGTGCTGCCGCACGTCCGCGCGGGCAAGGTACGGGTACTCGCGGTCGGCGCGCCGAAGCGCTGGGTGGGCGAGTTCGCATCCGCGCCGACCTGGAAGGAGCTGGGTCTGGACAGCGCCGTTGACCTTTGGCGCGGGCTCGCGGGGCCGAAAGGCATGAGCGCGGCGCAAATTGCGTTCTGGGACAGCGTGCTGCCACGCGTGGTCAAGGACGAGGATTGGCGCAAAGACCTCGAGAACAACCTTATGGACAACGTCTACAAGAACAGCGCCGAGACCGCCCGGCACTGGAAGGCTGAGTATGACGAGGTGCGTGGGGTATTGATCGAACTGGGGCTGGCCAAGTAACGGAGAGACGATTCGCGTCAGTCCTTTAGCGCAATCACGACCTGATCGCCTTGCAGCGCGAGTTTGGCGCCGAACACGGCGCTGCGTTTTGCAATATCCTCGAGCGTCGCCCGCTCGTTCGCAAGCGCACACGGCACGGTTTCATTCGCTTCGTTGTGCCGCACGAATTGAAACGTCGCGCCCGCCACCGCACGGCCTTCGAGCGCGATTCTCGCCAGCATCCCCACCCA
>PLYS01000267.1 GCA_003153455.1 Betaproteobacteria bacterium
CGATACTCGACCGGTTGCATCGCGAAGTGGTCAAGGCGCTCGCCACGGCGGAGATCAAGCAGCGGTTCGCGGACGAGGGCGCGGACCCGGTGGGAAGCACACCGGCCGAGTTCGCAGCATTCTTCCGTGCCGAGGCGGAGAAGTGGGCTGATGTTGCGAAGCGTTCCGGCACGAAACTTGATTGAAGCCGTGAGAGCGTGAGAGCAGGAGAGCGTGAGAGGGAAAACCCATCTCCCGATCTCACGACTTCCCGATCTCCCGGATTTTTCGACCTCACGCCCTCACGTAATTCCTCCATGCCCAGGCTTTCCATCAATGAACTGACCCAACTCGCCGCCCGGGCGCTTCAAAATGCCGGCGCATCCTCCGCGATGGCCGCAGCGACGGCCAGGGCGCTGGTTGCCGCCGAGATGGCCGGCTTGGGTGGGCACGGACTGTCGCGCGTGCCGCTTTATGTCCAGCACCTGCGGGAGGGACGCGCCAACGGTAGCGCCGAGCCGCGCATCGTTCATGAAAAAGGCGCGGTTTGCCTGATCGATGCGCAGGGCGGGCTCGCGTACCTCGCCATGGATCTCGCCGCGCGCGAAGCGATACGGCGCGCGCAAGGGTTCGGCGTCGCTTTCTGCGGCGTCACCCGCAGCCATCATTGCGGCGCGATGGATTATCACCTTGCGCCGCTCGCGGCAGCCAATCTGGTCGGACTCGGCTTCACCAACTCGCCGGCGGCGATCAACGCGTGGGGCGGCAGGAAACCGCTCTTCGGCACTAACCCGATCGCCGCGGTTTTTCCAAGAAAAAACGAGCAACCGCTGATCGTCGATCTGTCGCTCACCGAAGTTGCGCGCGGCAAGATCATGGTCGCGGCGAAAGAAGGCAAACCTATTCCGGCCGGTTGGGCGTTCGACCGGGACGGCAAACCGACGACCGACGCGAAAGCCGCGCTGACCGGAAGCATGGCCGCGATCGGCGGCGTCAAGGGCGTGGTGCTCGCGCTGACGGTGGAATTACTGTGCGCCGCGCTGACCGGCGCGCGGTTCGGCTTCGAAAACGATTCGTTCTTCGAGCCGGGGCAGCCGGCGTCGATTGGTCACGCGATTGTGGCGATCGACCCGGCCGCGCTTGCCGGCAACGACGTTTATTTCGAACGCGTCGAAACCCTGATCGGGGCGCTGCTGGCGGATGAAGCAGTACGGCTACCCGGCGACCGCCGGCACAGATCAGTTGCGGAAGCGCATGCGAAAGGGATCGACGTGCCGGATATGCTTTACAATCAACTCGTCGAGATGGCATCGTGAATCGGTCAACGGGGCGTAGCTCAGCCTGGTAGAGCGCTGCGTTTGGGACGCAGAAGTCGGAGGTTCGAATCCTCTCACCCCGACCATGATTTGTAGCGCAGGCGTCCTCGCTCTTTCGCCGTCACGCCCTCACGTCACTTAACAACCGTCCAGGGCTTAGCCGGTGTCAGCGCATATTTCTTGACCGCTTTCTCGTCGAAGTCGAAACCCAGCCCAGGTGTCTGCGGCAGCAGCAGGTTGCCGTCCTTGTGTTTGAGCTGGGTGTCGACAAGGCGTCGGAAGTTGAGCACCTGGTCGTCGGGGAAGAACTCGACGTAGCGCGCGTTCGGCGTTGCCGCAACCAGGTGCGCGTGCAGGTCGTGAAACCAGTGCGGGCAGACGGTCACCCCGTAGCTCGCCGCGGTCGCAGCGATGCGCTTCCATTCGGTAATGCCGCCGCATACAGCGGCGTCGGTCTGCAGGATCTCGGCGCCGCCCTTGTCCAGAAGTTCCTTGTGATACCAGCGGCCGTAGCCGATCTCGCCGGTCGCGACGGTGGTGCGCGTCAACTTGGCGAGACGCGCGTGCAACTCGATTTCGTCGGGACTGAACGGCTCCTCGATCCAGTAGGGGTCATACAGTTCGAAACGTTCCATGTAGCGCATAGCGGTTGGAAGGTCTGACCACGCGTTGTTGGCGTCGAGCATGAGATGAATGTCCGGGCCGATCGCATCGCGCGCCGCTTTCATGCGCGCCTCCTCCTCTCGCGGTGAGAGGCGGCCGACTTTCATTTTCACCGCTTTGAAACCTGCCTTCACATACGAAGCCATTTCGCGGCCGAGCTTCTTCGGCGTCTTGCCGGCAAGATAGTAACCGCCGCTCGCGTAGGCCGGTACTCTGTCAGTAACGGCGCTGCCGAGGTATTGATACAACGGTACCTTGCTGCTGCGCGCATTCAAGTCCCACAGCGCTACATCGAGGATACTGATCGCGCGCATCACGCTGCCGGCGCGGCCTTGCAGCAGCGATTCCGAATACATCTCCTGCCATAATCCCTCAACCCGCAAAGAATCCTTGCCGATCAGCTTGGGTGCGAGCAGTTCCTCGACCGCGACCTTGGCGATATTGCCGCCCGCCGAGCCGACATAGCAGAAGCCGATGCCTTCGACGCCGGCAGTTGAGCGCACCTTGACCAGGCAGTAGTCGCGCGCGCTGACGGTGCGCGTTGCGAATGAAGTGACGTTATCGAGCGGAATGCGCGCGACGCAGACGGATACGGATTGGATTTTCGGCATGGTTTTCTCGCGACGAAGGAAAACCTGTAAACTAACAGGATTCGCGGTTTCTGCGAACAGTTCGTATCATAAGCAGTTGAGCAGTCCTGATTACAAAATTGGAGGAAATATGAAGCAGCTATTGAGAATGCTCGTGTTCGCCGCTGGCGCACTATTTGCGATTACCGGCTTGGCGCAGAACAAGGTCAACATTTTCGTCGCGACCGGGCCAACCACCGGCGTTTATTACCCCTTGGGCGGCGGCCTGGCCGACGTGCTCACCAAGTACGTGCCGAACCTGAACGCGACCGCCGGCACCACCGACGGATCGATGGCCAACCTGCTGCTGATGGGGCAGGGCAAAGCCGACGTCTCCTTTTCGATGGCCGATGCGAGCTGGGACGCATACAAAGGTCAGCAGAAGTTTCAGGGCAAGCAGGTCGATGTGCGCGCGCTGATGGTGCTGTATCCGAACCGCATGCACATCGTGACGATCGAAGGCACCGGCATCACCAAGATGGCCGATCTCAAGGGCAAGCGCGTTTCCACCGGTGCGCCCAACAGCGCGACGCAGATCATGGCGTATCGCGTGCTCGAGACCTATGGCATCGACCCCGAGAAAGACATCATCCGCGAGCGGCTCGATCCGGGTAAATCGGCCGACGCGATCAAGGACAGGAAGCTCGACGCGTTCTTCTGGGTCGGCGGCGTGCCGACACCGGCGGTGACCGATCTCGGCGCCACCCCGGGGGTCAAGCTGAAGCTGATCGATCACTCCGACTCGACCGATGCGATGGTCAAGAAATACGGACCGCTGTACGTCAAAGACGTGATTCCGCCCAAGTCGTATCCGGGCCAGGACACGCCAAACCAGATTGCCACGGTGTGGAACGTGCTGATCGCGGATCCAAAAATGAGCGATCAACTCGCCTACGACATCGTCAAGACCATCTTCGAGCACAAGGAAGACTTGATACGCGTGCACGCCGAAGCCAGGAACTTCGACTACAAGTACCAGACCAACGGCGCGGCGGTAATCCCGTTCCATCCCGGCGCCAAGAAGTACTTCGCCGAGCATGGCGTCAAACTGAATTAAGTTACCTCATGCAGGCCCCATCCCGACAGCGGGATGGGGCTTTTTATTTGTGGCTGGGCCATAGCCGGTGCGTGCTATGATTTCGGCTCATCGAAGCGTCGGGAAGAACGTAAGGGCATCATGAGCGACAACAATCGGCCGCAGCGGCGGGAAGAGCCGGTCGTCACTGAAGAGGCGCTGAAAAAGGCCGAGCAGTACATCGAAGCCGAAGAAGGCGCGATCAACAAGCTGCCGGGCGCGCTTGGAGTGTTCGCCACCGCGCTTGCGGTGATCATGTCGCTGTTCCACCTGTATGCCGCATACGGCATCATGCCGACGCACATACTGCGCGGCATTCACGTCGCGTTCATTTTGTTCCTGGGCTACCTGCTGTTTCCGGTCGCGAAGCGCTTCCGCCATCGCGTCTGCTGGTGGGACTGGCTCGCGGCGCTGGTCTCGCTGGTGATCGTTTGCAACATGCTGTTCGGCGGCGACGCGTTCCTCGAGCGCGCGATCGATCCCGGCACGTGGGACAAGATACTCGGCGTCGCGCTGATCCTGCTGGTGCTCGAGGCGGCGCGTCGCACCTCGGGCTGGATNNCGCATCGTCGGCCATATGTACATGACGCTCGAAGGCATCTTCGGCGTCGCGATCGACGTGTCGTCATCGCTGATCATCCTGTTCACTATCTACGGCGCGTTCCTGCAGTATTCCGGCGCCGGCAAGTTTTTTATCGACTTCTCGTTTGCCGCGATGGGAGGCAAGCCGACCGGCGCCGGACGCACCGTCGTGCTCGCGTCGTTCCTGCTCGGCGGACCGTCGGGCAGCGGCGTTGCGACCACCGTCACGCTGGGTACTGTCGCCTACCCGATGCTGATGAAAGCCGGTTACAGCAAGGACGCCGCCGGCGGGTTGCTCGCAGCCGGGGGCCTGGGCGCAATCATCTCGCCGCCGGTGCTGGGCGCAGCCGCCTTCCTGATCGCGCAATTCCTCAACATCTCGTACCTCGACGTGATACTGATGGCGACGATACCGACGCTCCTGTATTACTTCGCGCTGTTCCTGATGGTCGAGATCGACGCGCGCAAGTTCGGCATGCCCAACGTGATCATCGAAAAGCACGCCACGATAGGTGTGCTCACGCGCAATTACTGGTTTCACTTCCTGTCGCTGATCGCGATCATCTTTTTCATGGTGATCGGCTTCTCGCCGGTGGTTTCGGTGTTCTGGGCGACCGTGGTCGCTTTCGCCTGCAGCTTCCTGCACGTCGACTGCGCGCTGATTCCCTACGAAGTGCTGCGCGGCAGGCAGCCGCTCGGTCGCGGGCTGTGGAACTCCGGATTGATCAAAGCGCTCGAAGCCGGCTCGGTCGGCATGTTGAGCGTCGGGGCCACCTGCGCAGCGGCCGGCATCATCGTCGGCGTCGTGACGCTGACGGGCCTCGGGCTCAAGTTCAGCTCGATCGTGCTGCAGTACGCGGATTCCGGCACGCGCGCGATCATGAATGCGCTCGGCGCGGTGGGATTCGAGCAGACTGCGGCTTTATTGCACGACGTCAAGCTGCTGCTGACGGCGATCTTCACCTCGCTGATCGTGTGGATCGTCGGGCTCGCAGTACCGGTGACGGCGAGCTACATCATCTGCGCGGTAATTGCGGCGCCGGCGCTGATCCAGCTCGGCGTTGCCGATTTCGCGGCGCATATGTTCATCTTTTATTATGCGGTGCTGTCGGAAGTATCTCCGCCGACCGCGCTGTCGCCGTTCGCCGCCGCGGCGATCACCGGCGGTGACCCGTACAAGACGACGCTGCAATCGTGGAAATACACGATGCCGGCGTTCCTGGTGCCGTTCATGTTCGTGCTCGATCCGGCGGGTTTGGGGCTCTTGTTGATGGGCTCGTTCAAGAAGCTCGCGACCGCGCCGTGGGGCGATATCGCGGTCGTCAGCATCACCGCAATGATCGGCATCGCGGCGCTCGCCGCCGGCGTGCAGAACTGGCTGTTCAAGAAGACCACCGCGCTTGAGCGTTGGCTGTTGATCATCGCCGGGCTCGCGCTGGTGTATCCGAAGCCGCTGCTCGATTACATCGGCATCGCGCTGATCGCGGTGGTGATCGTGATGCAGAAGTTGCGCAAGGAAGAGGCGCATGCTGCAGCGTGATCGCCGCCTCTCATTCGCTCCCCCTGGCAGGCGGAGGGTCAGGGAGGGGGCTCTAGCGTCTTCAATGCCGGAATCGTTCGATGCCAGGCTGCCGACACCCTTTGCGGTGCTCGGCATCCGCACCGCGGGCGAAATGTTGACCGGAATTGAATACCTGCCGCGTGGTGTTGCGACGCTCGCGCCGACCAACAAGCTGGCCGCGAAAGCGTGCCGCCAGATAGAGCGCTATCTCGACGACCCCGAGTTTCGGTTTGATCTGCCGTTCGAATTCATCGGCACCGCATTTCAGCAGCGCGTGTGGCAGGTGATCTACTCGATTCCGTGCAGCAATACGCTGACCTATCTCGACATCGCGCGCCAGTTAAAAAGTGCGCCGCGCCCGGTGGGCGGCGCGTGCGGCGCCAACCGCATCCCGCTCGTGATTCCCTGCCACCGTGTGGTCGCGAGCCACGGCATCGGCGGCTTCATGAACGCGCGCGGCGGAGCGCCGATAGCCATCAAGCAGTGGCTGCTGCGTCATGAAAGCGCCTGAAGATCCCGTCCTCGACGAATTCTGCGATTCGTTGTGGCTGGAAGACGGGCTGTCGCGCAACACGCTCGACAGCTATCGCCGCGACCTGAGCTGGTTCCGGCTCTGGCTCGCCAAGCAGCACCACAAAGCGCTGCTCGACGCCGATCACGGCGATCTGCTCTCTTACCTCGCGAATCGCGTTGCCGCCCACGCCAAGGCAACCACCACCAGCCGCCAGCTGTCGAGCTTCAAGCGTTTTTATCGTTTCGCGCTGCGCCAGGGCAGGATTAAGGCCGACCCCAGCATCAACATCGATGCGCCTAAGCTGCCGCGCGGCCTGCCAAAAAGCCTGACCGAGGAAGACGTCGAGAAGCTGCTCGCCGCGCCGAACGTCGATGACGCGCTGGGCTTGCGCGACCGCACCATGCTGGAGACGCTTTATGCGAGCGGGCTGCGCGTGTCCGAACTGGTAACGCTTAAAGTCTCGCAGGTGAGCCAGGACATGGGTGTGGTGCGCGTGATCGGCAAGGGCAGCAAGGAGCGGCTGGTGCCGCTAGGCGAGGAAGCGCTTGCGTGGATCACGCGTTACTGCAAGGACTCACGGCCGCAGATCCTGGGAAAGCGCGCAGCAGATGCGATGTTCGTCACTAACCGCGGCGCAGCGATGACGCGCCAGGCGTTTTGGCACCTGCTCAAGCGCCACGCCTCGCATGCCAGTCTTAACAAGCAGATTTCGCCGCACACGCTGCGCCATGCGTTCGCAACGCACTTGCTCAATCACGGCGCCGACTTGCGCGTGGTGCAGCTGCTGCTCGGTCACTCCGACATTTCAACCACGCAGATTTATACTCATGTCGCGCGTGAGCGGTTGAAGCAACTGCACGCGAAGCACCATCCGAGAGGCTGAATCGCAAAGAACACGATTCAGCCTAAAGTGAAAAAATATGACGATGAAAACCAGCCAATTCCGCTGAGAAGGCCGCCTGCCGCAAAGCGCAAGGATGGTTGTTTTTTGTCTTGTCGCTCTTCGTTAAGGAAAAAGGCCGACTTAAGCCGGCCTTTTTCCTCGCTCGATAGTGACGCCGAGCTTTTTCACGTTGCGCAGCGGCGCGAGCTTGGCGACGCTGATCTTGACCCACGGCGCTTTGAATTCACGCGCGAGGACGTCGGCGATCGCTGCGCCGGCTTTCTCGAGCAGCGAGAAGTGCTGCTCCTTGAACAGTTGCTCGATGCGGCCGACGATGCGGCTGTAATCGATGGTGTCGGCGATGTTGTCGCTTTTCGCCGCGTGCCCGCCGGGCAGACCGACTTCGAGATCGAGCTGTATCGTCTGCAGCACCTTTTGTTCCCACTCGTAGATGCCGATCAGGGTTTCGATCTTGAGTTCGCTGATGAAGATAATGTCCATTTAATTACCGGTGAGGCGAGAAGCGGAAAGCAAAATCCTCAATCCTTTCCGTTTTTGGTTAGAATCGGCGCTTATTCTATTTGAATTCGTGCGATGACAATAGTTGTTACTCTGGTTGCGTATCTGATCGGCTCGATTTCATTCGCGGTAGTGGTGAGCCGAGCAATGGGATTGCCCGATCCGCGCACGTTCGGCTCGGGGAATCCGGGCGCGACCAACATGCTGCGCACCGGCAGCAAAGTTGCCGCGGCACTGACGCTGCTCGGCGACAGCGCGAAAGGCTGGCTCGCGGTATTTCTGACCGACACTTTGTTCGCGACGGCAGTGCCGCCGAGCTACAAGATGTCGCTGGTCGCGGTGGCGGTGGTGTTCGGCCACATGTACCCGCTGTTTCACCGCTTCCAGGGCGGCAAGGGCGTGTCGACTGCGCTCGGCGTGCTGCTCGCGTTGAACGGCTGGCTTGCGCTCGGCACGGTGACGACCTGGATCATCATCGCAGCGTTCTTCCGCATCTCTTCGCTCGCCGCATTGATTTCCGCGCTGTTCGCGCCGTTTTTCTGCTTTCTCCTTTACGGCGTGCATCCGTTCACGGCCGCGGTCGGCGTGATCGCGTTATTGCTGATCTGGCGCCACAAGACCAACATCCGGAACCTGGTGGCCGGCGCCGAGGGCCGTATTGGCGGGAAGCGCGTGTGAGTTCGCGTAACGGCTAAGCTATGAAAGTAATTGTTCTCGGTGCCGGCGTGGTCGGCGTTGCCAGCGCATGGTTTTTGAACCGGGCAGGCCACGAGGTAACGGTGGTTGAGCGCCAGCCGGCAGCGGGGCTCGAGACCAGCTTTGCGAATGGCGGACAGATTTCGGTGAGCCACGCGGAGCCGTGGGCCAATCCCGCGGTGCCGGCGCAAATTCTCAAATGGCTGGGCCGCGAGGACGCGCCGCTGCTGTTCCGGCTGCGCGCCGATAGCGCGCAATGGCAGTGGGGCATGCGGTTTTTGCTCGAGTGCTTGCCGTCGCGCGCACGCCGCAACATGATCGGGATCCTGCGTCTGGCGCTCTACAGCCGCGCGCTACTCAAGGCGCTGCGCGCCGAAACCGGCATCCACTACGATCACAGCGAGTGCGGCATCCTGCACTTTTACACCGATCACGCGCAATTTGCAGCCGCGCTCGAGGCTGCGAAGCTGATGTCCGAATTCGGCTGCGAGCGCATGCCGAAATCGCCGCAGGAAATAGTTGCGATCGAGCCGACGCTGGCGCATGCGCTGCCCCGGCTTGTCGGCGGCGATTACACGCCGGCGGACGAGTCGGGCGATGCGTGCATGTTCACGCAGAAGCTGACGGCGTTATGTGCGGCGCGCGGCGTGAATTTTCTGTATGACGCGACGATCGCACAGCTGTCGCATCACGGTGATCGCATCGAAAACGTGCACATCCGGCACGCGGCTGAAGGCGCCAGGACGCTTGCCGCCGACGCCTATATCGTCGCGCTCGGCAGCTACAGCCCGCTGCTGACGCGGCCGCTCGGCCTCGGATTGTCGATTTACCCGGCCAAGGGCTATTCGGTCACCATCCCGGTTACGAATTCCGCCGCCGCGCCGCACGTAAGCCTGATCGATGACGAGTACAAACTGGTGTTCTCGCGCTTGGGTGAACGGCTGCGCGTCGCCGGCACCGCCGAGTTCAATGGCTACGATATCTCGGTCAACCAGCTGCGTTGCGATGCGATCCTGCACCGCGTCGCCGAACTGTTCCCGCAGGCGGGCGATTTCGGCAGCGCTTTGCGCTGGGCCGGACTGCGGCCTGCCACGCCATCCAACCTGCCGTATGTCAGCCGCACGCCGTACCGCAACCTGTTCCTCAATACCGGCCACGGCACGCTCGGCTGGACCATGGCGTGCGGCTCCGGCCGTGTGCTCGCTGATCTGGTGTCGGGGCGCGAGCCGGAAATCGACGCGTCAGCTTACGGGTTCAGGCGTTGACCGGTTGCAGCGCGCCAAGATTCCACCGCGGCCTGACCGAGAAATTGTTTTTTTCTGAATCCTGAGTCCTGAATCCGGAATCCTGTATTCGCAGCGCGGCTGCAAATGCAATCATCGCGCCGTTGTCGGTGCAGAATTCNNGGCGCCGACGCCGCCCGCGACCACCAGCTGCTTGAGTCCGGTGCGTTTGAGTGCCGCGAGCGATTTCGCCACCACCACTTCGACGATTGCGGTCTGAAATTCGGCTGCGATATCGGCGCGCGCCTGGGCATCGAGAGCGCGCCCTTTGACCTGCGTCAGCACCGCGGTTTTCAAGCCGCTGAAGCTGAATTCAAGATCGCCGCTGTGGAGCATCGGCCGCGGCAGCGTGACGCGGCCGGGCCGGCCTTGTTCCGCCAGTTTTGCCAGCGCCGGCCCGCCCGGGTAGCCGAGGTCGAGCAGTTTTGCGGTTTTGTCGAAGGCTTCACCGGCAGCATCATCGAGCGTTTCTCCGAGCAGTTCGTAATCGCCGATGCCGGCGGCGCGCATCAATTGGCTGTGGCCGCCCGAAACCAGCAGCGCGATAAACGGGAATTGCGGTGCCGGTTGCACCATCAGCGGCGACAGCAGATGGCCTTCGAGATGGTGTATACCGAGCACCGGCACGCCGAGCGTGTAGGCAAGACCGTGCGCGACGCTGGCGCCGACCAACAGCGCCCCGGCCAGTCCCGGCCCCTCGGTGTAGGCGACCGCGTCAAGATCGGTAAGCGCGCACCCGGCCTGTTTAAGGATGTCGCGCGTCAGCGGCAGCACGCGCCGAATGTGGTCGCGCGAGGCGAGCTCGGGCACCACCCCGCCATAATCGGCGTGCAGCGCAGCTTGGGAATAGAGCGCGTGGGCGAGCAGACCGCGTTCGGTGTGATAGAGCGCCACCCCGGTTTCGTCGCACGAGGTTTCAATGCCTAAAACCAGCATAAGATGGCGAAAAACAAGGCTAAATCAGTGCTTTGAAAACAGGATTTCCGCTGCTATAATACGCGCCTTTCGCAATTTCAGATTGGGTAATTGCTTTATGCCGACTGTTCGAGTCAAGGAAAACGAGCCGTTCGAAGTGGCGATGCGCCGCTTCAAGCGCACCATAGAAAAAACCGGGTTGCTCACGGAACTGCGCGCGCGCGAGTTCTACGAAAAGCCCACGTCCGAGCGCAAACGCAAGCATGCCGCGGCGGTGAAACGTCACTACAAGCGTATCCGCTCGCACATGCTCCCGCCCAAGCTGTTTTAAATCCCGTGAAGGGTGATTGAGTGAAGGGTGAAGGGCAAAAAACCTTCGCCCTTTTTCGTTTTTTCCCTTCACGCATTCCCCTTTCCACTTCACATGTCCTTAAAGACCCGAATCACCGACGACATGAAGGCCGCAATGCGCGCCAAGGATGCGCCGCGTTTGGCGGCGATCCGGCTGCTGCTGGCGGCGATGAAGCAGAAGGAAGTCGACGAGCGCGTCGAACTCACCGATATCGATGTCATCTCGATCATCGACAAGATGATCAAGCAGCGCCGCGATTCGATCGCGCAGTACGAGGCGGGCAAACGCCAGGACTTGGCCGACGCCGAGAAATTCGAGATCACGGTAGTGCAGGCTTATATGCCGCAGGCGCTGTCGGAAGCCGAGATTGCGGCCGCGATCGCCGAGGCGGTGCAGGCGACCAGCGCCAAAGCCATGTCCGACATGGGCAAAGTGATGGCGGTGCTCAAACCAAAGTTAGCCGGCAAAGCTGACATGGGTAAGGTCTCCGCACTGGTCAAAGCCAAACTAGCCGGCTAGGTGGCAGGCGGGAAGGGATCCCCGCTCTACGACTGGTAGACTGGCAATCCTCGGACTGTTGCCGGCATTGATCCAGTAACGAACGTTTCCGCGCGGGCTAAAACTCGCGCCGGAATCAACTATCATTAGGGCGTGGAGGTAGATTCGGGCGGGGGCCCAATCCCCAATTCCCAATCCCCAATCTCTTGATACCCCAATCCTTCATCCAGGATCTGCTCAACCGCGTCGATATCGTCGGTGTGGTCGAGCGCTATGTGCCGCTCAAGCGCGCTGGCGCCAACTACGTCGCGTGCTGCCCGTTCCACGGCGAAAAAACGCCGTCGTTCACAGTCAGCCAGACCAAGCAGTTCTATCACTGCTTCGGCTGTGGCGCGCACGGTACCGCGATCGGCTTCGTGATGGAGTACACCGGCGCCGGTTTCGTCGATGCGGTGAAGGACCTCGCGCAAAGCGTCGGCATGCAGGTGCCGGAAGTCAAAAGCGAGCGTCCGCGCGGCAAGACCGAGGAAGGCGACGACCTCTACGCAGTATTGCTCAAAACCGCGCAGTATTATCGCCAGCAGCTAAAGAACGCGCCGCACGCGATTGCCTATCTCCAGCACCGCGGCCTGTCGGGCGACATCGCCAAGCAGTTCGGCATCGGCTATGCGCCCGACGGCTGGCAGAACCTGCAGGCGGCGTTTCCCGACTACAACGCCAAAGCGCTGGTGGCCGCCGGCCTCGTGATCCAGGGCGAGGAAGGCAAACGTTACGATCGCTTCCGCGACCGCATCATGTTTCCGATCGTCGATCAGCGCGGCCACATCGTCGGCTTCGGCGGCCGCGTAATCGATCAGGGTGAACCCAAATATCTGAACTCCCCCGAAACCGCGCTGTTCGAAAAAGGACGCGAGCTCTACGGTCTGTATCAGGGACGGCGCGCGATCCGCGACGCCGGGCGCGTGATCGTGGTCGAGGGCTACCTGGACGTGGTGGCGCTCGCGCAATCGGGCATCGGCTACACGGTCGCGACGCTCGGCACCGCAACCACGCCAGCGCACGTGCAGAAGCTGCTGCGCCAGGCTGAGGAAATCGTGTTCTGCTTCGATGGCGACGACGCCGGGCGCCGCGCCGCGTGGCGCGCGCTCGAGAACAGCCTCGAGCAACTGGTCGACGGCAAGCAGCTGTCGTTCCTGTTCCTGCCGCAGGGCGAGGATCCCGACACCTACGTGCGGAAGCTCGGCAAGGACGCATTCGAGAAACTGCTCGGCGATGCGCAACCATTGTCGCAATTCATGCTGCGCGAACTGTCGTCGCGCGTCGACCTAAACACTTACGAAGGCCGCGCGCGGCTGCTGCAGGACGCAAAGCCGCTCGTCACCCAGATAAAGGCCCATTTTCTCAGCAGGATGATACGTCAGAACCTGGCCCAGATCGCCGGTATAACCGTGCAAGATCTGGATCGCGAATATGGAGTCAGGGAATCCAAGCCGGCGCATGCGGCCCCGCCAAGAACTGCATCCGCACCGGTCCGAACCCCGGCACGCAAGGCTGTTGAATTGCTGATGCTTCGCCCCGATCTATATCGACTAGTCGACCGAAATGACCTCCTTGCCGCGCGCGGCGCGCCCAAGATCAAGCCAGAGGAAATAGCGCTGCTTGATGCGTTACTGGAAGTATTCGCGGAATCGACTACTACCAAGATCGGCGAATACTTTCGTGACAGTGATCTCGAAAAACTCGTGCGGGAGATTGAGGTGACGCTGCTCAACCGACCGGAAGCGAGTTTTCAGGAAGATGAGCTCAAAGAGCAGTTTCTCCACGATTGGGAAAACCTTAAGCTCGCCATCGGAGAGGGGCCAAGGGTGATGAGGAGAAAAATTCTTCAGGAGAAACAGAACCTTAGTCCTGAGGAACAGTCTGAATATAAAGCACTGCTCCAACCCCAAAGAACGGGGTTGGTTAAGTGATAAGTCACCGGTTTTAGGATATAATTTCCGGTTTTTCGGCAAAACCCACCCGACGAGCGAGACTGGCTATGGCAAAACGTAAAAAAGCGGCGAAATCCACGGTGGCAGTAAGGAAAGAACAGGCGGCCAAAAGGAGGGTCGTGCTGAAGGCTAAAGCCAAGGCCAGGAAAGTGGCTGCGCGCAAACCGGTTCGCGCTGCCGCAGTCAATAAACAACCCAGGAAGCTCACGCCCAAGCAGTTCGCGGCCAAGCTCAGGGCCGATAAAAAAGAAGCGACGGCGCTCGAAAAGGCCGCGCTCAAAGCCGGCAAGCAGGCCAAGCTGCAGCAGCCAGCGCCGGCTATTCCCGAGATCAAGCCGAAAACCCGCCAGCGCCTGACCGCGAAGGAAAAAGCGCTGGTGCGTGAATTCGAGCGCAAGGAACTGTCTCCGATCGAGGCCGAGGCGCGCCGCATGCGCTTGAAGAACCTGATCGTGCTGGGCAAGGATCGCGGTTACCTGACCTACGCTGAGGTCAACGACCACCTGCCCGATGACATGCTGGACGCCGAGCAGATCGAAAACATCATCAGCATGATCAACGACATGGGCATCCACGTCTACGACGAGGCGCCCGATGCTGAAGCGCTGCTGATGTCGGACGCAACGCCGCCGGTCGCCGACGATGACGTGGTCGAGCAAGCCGAGGCTGCGCTCTCCACCGTTGATTCCGAATTCGGCCGTACCACCGACCCGGTGCGCATGTATATGCGCGAGATGGGCTCGGTCGAGCTGTTGACGCGCGAAGGCGAAATCGAGATCGCAAAGCGCATCGAGG
>PLYS01000154.1 GCA_003153455.1 Betaproteobacteria bacterium
AACCGCCGCAGCCGAGATAAGTGCGTTTAGCCGCCCATTCGCGTGCCAGCGCGCGCACGTCTTTGGCTGCAACGCCGGTCTCCTTCTCCTGCCATTCGGGCGACTTGGGCACGCCGTCGCGCTCGCCCATGACATAGGCCTTCCAGGCGTCGAAGCCGGTCGTGTGCGTTTTGACGTATTCCTTGTCGTACAGCCCTTCCTTGATCCAAACATAGGCGATCGCCAGGGCGAGCGCCGGCGAGGTCGTCGGCTTCGGGCAGATCCATTTTCCCGGCAGGAATTGGGCGGACGAGTTGTAATGGGGATCGATGTGCACGACCTTGATGCCGAGCTTCTTCAGCCACTGCCGACGCACCGTGCCTTCCTGGGCACCATAGGAACCACTGTTGGTTTCCGGATCGGCCGACCAGAACACCACCATCTCACAGTTTTGCAGCAGATCCTCGACGGTGCCGTAGGTTTCCGACTGGCCGACGCGCATCGTGTAGCCCCAGTGGTGCGCGGCGCCCCAGTACCAGCCTTCCCAGCTGTCAGGATTATGATGGACGGGCGTGTGACCGACGGCATTGCTGAAGCGGTACAAAGCGCTGAGGTAATAGCCGATATGGCCCCAGGTATGATGCGAGCCGTGCGAGACGGTCATGGCGCCCGGACCGTGATCGTGCTTCACGCGTTTGATTTCGCCGGCGACCAGGTCGAGCGCCTCCGACCACGAGATGCGGACATATTTCGACTTGCCACGGTTCTGCGGATTGCGCTCGCCCTTCGGATCGAAATCGACCCGCTTCATCGGGTAGAGCAAACGGTCGGGCGAATAGATCGTCGACCGGCTGGTCTGCCCGTGCGGGGCGAGCGTGGTCTTGCGCGGCGGCGTGAAATTCATGCCATGCGCATGAATCGTCCACGGCTGCGGATCGGTTTCGTCGAAGTCGATCGGCGTAGTGCGGATGATCTTGCCGTCCTTGACGGTGACGAAGAGCGGGCCGCCATTTGCCATGTTGCAATAGCGCATCGAGCCGTCCGGCATCGGCGTGCCGAAAGTCCAGTGCGCGGTCTGCATCTTCATGAGGGTCTGCGCGAACCAGTTGGTCAGGTCCTCAGGGCCGTCGACCCCGAGGGTGAAATCCTTCTGGGCGTNNGGGCGTTGATCTGGTTGAGCCAGTTAATCGGCGGCGTCAGCAAGGAGACGCCGAGCGCGGCATTCTTGAAGGAGAGCGTGATGTCGGGCTTGGCATGCATCCCGGCGCCCGAGGTGATGTTGCCGTCGCGAATTTCGATCCAGCGGGCGGTGCCCTCGTCGCGCGCCTTGATNNGCGCAACCAGATTGCGCTCTTTGAGGCGCGCCGCAAAGCTCGGATACCGCCACGCGGTAAACCTGAGAAGCTGCGCGAGCGCAAAGAGAATGACCGCGAATTTCAGCTGCGAGAACATCGTGCGTTTCCTCACCACGATCTATGCGCGCGCATGATCGATGCGCGCATGGGCCATCACTCACCCACCAACCCGGTAGGTGCGGCAGCCTTCTGTTGGCGATTATAGGGCTTTCCCCTATCGCTTATTGATACATATCAACGGTAAAGTGATCGATATTATCGATCAGGCAAGCAGAGCTAAATCCGCTCATGGCCGGGGTCGCGCGGCCCGCCGGACGATATTCTTGGGAAGGTCGATCTTCGCCGCGGTTTTCTGCAACTCGGCGAGGAATGCNNTTACCGGCGAATATCTGCGAGGGAACCAGCGTGACATAGTCGCCGTTCTCCACCAAAGCGAGCGCGCAAGCAAACGAGGTGCATTCGATCGTGCTCTTCGGCGGCTCAAGCCGGTTGGCGATGAAGGTCTGCTCGAACACGTCAAGCCCGGTATGGCTGCGACGATAGATGATCCAATCGAGTTCGGTGAGGTCTGCGAGCTGAAGATTGCGCCTTCCGATCAAGGGATGATCGGCGCGCACCGCCGGCACCACCCGATCCTTGACGAGGCTGATGAAACTCAAGGTCTCGTCCTTGGGGCGACCGGGCACAAGGCAGATGGCAAGATCGAGATCGCCGGTGCGGACCGCCGGCAGGATATCAGGGTAGACACCCTCCAAGATGTGAAAGCTCACGCGCGGATGTGTGCGCTGGAAAGCGATGACAGATCGCGGCAGCAAACCCATGGCAACGGTCGGCGAGGCACTGACGCGGATTTCACCGACACCGGCCCCCTGGATCGTTTCGACGTCGTTACGAGCGTGACGGAGTTCCGCTTCGATCGTCGTGATACGCGCGAACAGCGCCTTTCCCGCCTCGGTCGGAGCAACGCCGTGTGCGCCACGATGCAAGAGCTCAACCCCGAGATCGTCCTCCAGTTGCTGGATGCTCTTGGTTACCGAAGACTGCGAAAGGTTGAGATTCTTGGCTGCTTGTCTGACCGCGCCCGCGTCGACCACGGCGGTAAAATTGCGAAGTTGACTGAGCTTCATTGGCTTCCCGGCGAACCATGCGGTGATCGCAAAATGCTATCACCTAGCCGGCAAATTGCATAGATATGCGATCGCTTGGCCGGCGCCAAAATAACGACACCACGGCTGCGATAGCCGTGGCGTCAGCGGTTGGAGCAACCCGCGAACTGGATAACGCCGCTTCGTTAGTTACCCTGGAACACCGGCTTCTGCTTGGCGACGAAAGCCTCGTAGGCCCGCTCATAGTCCTTGGTCTGCATGCAGATCGCCTGCGNNCCTGCGCCTGCGCCTCGGCTTCGATTGATTCGTCGATGCCCATGTTCCATTCCTGATGGATGCATTTCTTTGTCATGGCATGGGCAAAGGTCGGTCCGTCAGCGAGCGACTTCGCCACTGCCTGCGCGTCGGCGAGGACGGCCTCGGGCTCGCACAGTTTATTATAGAAGCCCCACCGCTCGGCCTCCGGTCCATCCATCGACCGTCCGGTGTAGAGGAGCTCGGCGGCGCGGCCGGCGCCCACAATTCGCGGCAGAATGTTGCAGGCACCCATGTCGGCACCGGCCAGTCCGACCCGGACGAACAGGAAGGCCACCTTGCTGCGCGCCGTGCCGTAGCGCAGATCGGACGCNNCGATGATCTCGTGCACGTCGCCGCCCGAGCAGAAGTTGCCGCCGGCGCCGGTGATCACTACCGTCTTGATGGCATCCGAATAGACGAGATCGCGGAAGGTATCGCGCAGCTCGGCGTAGCAATCCAATGTGAGCGGATTTTTCCGTTCGGGGCGATTCAAGGTGACTGTCGCGACCTTGCCGTCGACCTCCCAAAGGAAATGCTTGGCCTTGAAGGTGGCGAAATCGAGCCGGGACGGCAGGAAATGCTTGGCCGTATCGTTCATCGTGATGTTCCTTGTTCGAAGTTGGCACCGACGGGACGGACTGATTACCCCGAGAATCCGTTATCCCGCAAATGTCAGCCCACCGCTGATACTCAAAATCTGTCCTGTGACGTAATCGGATCGCGAGCTGGCGAAAAACAGGATGGCGTCGGCGATCTCCTGTGGCTTGGCAAAACGGCGGAACGGGATGGCCTTGATGAAGGCTTCCCGCAGTTTTTCCGGGCGCGTCGCCAGCATCGGCGTGTCGGTGGGGCCCGGGCACACGCAGTTGACGTTGATGGCGTAGCGCGCCACCTCGCGCGCGAGCGACTTAGTGAACGCGATAATGCCGCCCTTTGCGGCCGCATAAACGGTCTCGCCGCCGCTGCCGACGCGGCCGGC
>PLYS01000373.1 GCA_003153455.1 Betaproteobacteria bacterium
TTGATGATCGTCTTGTAAGGCACGTCACTGGTGGCCATGACGACGTCGCATTCTACACCGGCTATCTTCGCAGCCTCTTTGACCGCTCCGAGGATCTTCTTCGCACGAGTTGCCCCTTCCTCTTCAAAGCGTTTTTTTCAGGGTCGGAATCTCCGGCATTTCGAAGCCTTCGTCTGGCAGGGCTAGGTGATAGTCACCTACAATGTGGACTGCCGTGAACTTCGCCCCCAATTCCTTGGCAACTTCGATTGCCTGTTTGACGGCTTTGTTGGAAAGCTTTGAGCCATCCGTCGGCAGTAGAATATGCTTGAACATGGTGTTCTCCCATTGAGAAACAAAAATCCCACTTGAGCGTTTGTTTGTGAAGACAAGAATCCAAGGATTTGCCTGGCCTCGTGTCTTATTGCAAAAGATATTACGCCGATTTGGTAGTTCGGAATGAAAATAGGCGCTCAATCGGTGCCCATTTTCGTATTCGAGTGCTCCCCAACCCGGGCAAATCTGGGCACTGGTGCGAGGTTATTTCTGTGTCTTGAACGGCTGGAATCGACTCGATTGCAGTCACTCGCTCCAAGCGAAAGCGGACNNGGTTGGGAACGCGCAGCACAACGGCCAACAAAAAACCGTTTCGGAATCTTCAAGTTGGTAACCATCACTTTGGGGGTGACTGCTTCTCTTAATCCGACAGGCTGCTAGCCGCTGCGTCCGTCCGCGCGTGGACGGGTGAGGATCGGCCAGTACTTGCAGACGAACGCCGCAAATGCGGTAATCCACAGCATGCCGGACAGGATCACTGCATCGCGATAAAACGCTGGCGCCGCGAGTGGAACGAACACGCGCACGGCGGCAGCGAGATTGATCAGCACATAGCACGCCGTTTCAACCGCTTCGGCGTTTAGCGGGCGCCCCGTGTGGCCGCGCGCCGTGCGGGTCATCATGCCCAGCGTCATACCGCCGATGGCGCCGACCGTCAGCGCGTGGGTCGCGAGATTCGGCGGCACGATGCCGAAGCCGGCGAGAGCGCGCAACATCAGGTAGAGCACCAGCCACGCATACGACGTGTGAAGGATCCAGACGAGAGGCTCGCCACGCGTGAGCAGGGGCTGCCACAGCGCAAGCCGCCAGGCGTGCGCGGCGCCGCTGATTCCCGCAATCACCGCAACCACTACCGGCGGCAGGCCGGCAAGGTCCGCGGCCAACAGCACGAGCAGGCTCGCGAGCGCGACGCGTTCGAGCCACAGCCGCCGCACCGGCCGCGCCTGTGGAACCGCGCTGGCGGTAAACATCGGAATGACGCGCCCGCCCATCAGCGCCATGATGAATGCGATGAGGTTGAGGCCGAGCTGCAGCATGTCTCGCACCGGGATATCGAAGCGGCCGCTCATCGCGAGATGAAACGCCAGGTTCGCGCCGCCGATCGCGAGCAGCAGCGCGATGAAGAAATAGTTGCGTCGGTTGCCGCTTTCCAGCAGCGGCACGCCGATGCCGGCGGCCAACGCAAGCGCGAACGCCGTGTCGGCCGCCGCGGCGAGCAACGGCCAGGATATGGCGAGCAGGACGCGGCCGGCGACCCACAGTGCGGCGATCGCCGCCAGCGTGAGTCCGGTCGGCGTGGGCCGGCTGGTCCAGTTGCGCACGGCAGTGAAGAGGAAGCCCGCAATCACCGCGAACGCATAGCCGAAAATCATTTCATGCGCGTGCCAAAGCGGGTCGCGCATGTATGTGGAGCCTGCAAGCCAACCGGCGAACTGCGCGGTCCACAGCGCAAGCGCAAGCACGGCAAACAAGCCGGCGAGCAAATAGAACGGACGGAAGCCGAGGTTCCAGAGCGCGAATCCGCGCGGTGCGCCCGCGGTCGGGGTGGTGGTGGCCGGCATCGCTGCGCGCGGGATCAGGGGCGGGCGGCGGTTTTCAGTTCGCCGGGCCGGTCCATCACGCGCAGCGGCAGCAGCGCCAGCCCGCGCGGCGTGAGTTTTTTCTGCACCGAACGATGCAGCGTGCCGAACGATACCGTTGCGGGATCGAAGGCCACCGACAGCGCGGCGCTCTCAATGGAGACGCGCACGCTGCCCGGGTCCACGCCGAAGGCAGTCCCCACGATGCGCTCGAGATTGCGCGCTTCAGCCGCGGATCCAGCCAGCCGCCCGTCGAGCCCGAAAAACGCGACGTGGTGTTTTTGGGCCACGGCCTGGACAACGACACGGTGATCGTAAACCGCAGCGATCTTGTCTTCGATGCAGAAGCCGCAGGCGAGTGCGGCCCGCATTGGCAGCGCGAGCGCGATCCCGAGCACGACGACAGAGAGAACTTTCCTCATCGCCGGCCTCAATGCTTGGCGTGCGGTCCTGCGGCGGCGGCGGATTGCGCGTCGATCCAGCGGAAATACTTGATGTACTGCTTGATCTCCGCGTCGCTCAAGCTCTGGTTCGGCATCGGGATGTTGCCGAACTCCTTCAGCATTGCTTTGGCGTCCGCGTCGGACTCGAGCATCTTCTCCGGCGACTTCAGCCACTTCGCGAGCCAGTCGTCGCTGCGCCGCTTGGTCACGCCGGCCAGATCCGGTCCGAGTTTCTTGCCTTGCCCGATGGTGTGGCAGGCGAGGCACTTGCTTTCGAAATCGAGCTTGCCCTTGACCTCCTCGGGATCGCTCGGCGTGGCCGTGGCCTCGATGTTGTGGTGCTCGATGTCCTTTTCGTCGGACTTCGCGCTCGTCGAGATCAGGCCGATCGCGCCCTGCGAGGCGTTCGCGAAGTGATGATCGACCATGATGTAGGAGCCGTTCTCCGGGATCATGAATTCGACGATCGCGCTGTTGGAGGATCCGAGCAGCACCGTCTGCATGCCGCGGAACTGGTTGTCCGGGTTGCCTTCGAACCAGACGCGGTCGAAGATCGTGCCCACGATGTGAAAGCTCGACGTCTTGCTCGGGCCGACGTTCAGCACGAACAGCCGGAGACGCTCGCCGGCTTTCGCCGCGAGTGGCTGCCTGACCATACCGTTGTGCACGCCGTTGAACACGGTGTATGTGGGCTGAGCGGCGCGCAAGCGGTCTCCGTCGAGCACATACAGCGGCGCACCGTCGACCTTGCGCTTGGCCGGGTCGGGCTTGGTGTAGAACTCGCTTTGAATGACCACGTATTCACGGTCGACCTTGGTCGGGTAGCCCTCGCGCGGCTCGACGACCACGGCGCCGTACATGCCCGAGGCGATGTGCTCGAGTATCATCGGCGTGCCGCAGTGATACATGAAAACGCCCGGATAGTTGAGCGTGAACTCGAAGGTAATGGTCTGGCCCGGCGCGACCGAGCGGTACTTATCCTGCGGCGACACCATCGCCGCGTGAAAATCCATCGAGTGCATCATCGGCGCGGCGGTAAGCTGCACGCCGGGCACGGGCTCGTCGCTGCGGTTGGTCATCGAGAAGCGGATCTTGTCGCCGACGCGGGCGCGAACGGTCGGCCCGGGCACCTGGTCGCCGAAAGTCCATGCGCTGAATTTCACGCCGGGCGCGATTTCGATGATCTTGTGCGTGGTGTCGAGCCGCACTTCCTTGACCGGCGCGGGATCGAGCGGCTTGAGCGTCGCCGTCGTGCTGAGCGAGCTGCCGGCTGCGAATGTGCCGGTGTGGCGCTCATTGGAAACCTGAGCGGGCAACGGCTTCAGATCCATCTTGGAAATGTCGTAGCGGTCGGGTCCGCCGGATGGGTTGGGGCCGCACGCGGCGAGCAGCAATGAAGAGGCGAACAGGGAAGTACGGATTCTCACGGGATTTCCTTCGGGCTATGCGATGCCGACGGAAGTTTATCTTAATTCCCGCCTCAAGCCTTAATCAAGATCAAGAGTACGCAAGCTCGCGAAAGACGCCAACCTGGTGCTGCAATCAATCGAGCCGCGCTCCCGAATCCTTGACTACCTTCGCCCACTTCACGATCTCGGATTTAATGAGGGCGGAGAATTCGTCCGGTGTCGAGGGTGAAAGCTCCGCACCCAGGCCTGTCAACCGCTCGCGTAAGTCGGGCAGCTGGATGACCTTCACCACGGCATCGTGGATCTTCTCCAGGATGGGCGCGGGCATCGCGGCGGGCGCCACCATTCCGTTCCAGCCGACTGCTTCGTAGCCGGGCACACCGGCTTCGGCGATGGTCGGCACCTGGGGCAGCGCCGGGATGCGACTTGCGCTGGTGACGCCGAGCGCCCGCAACTGCCCGTTCTTTACATACGGCACGCCGGAAGGAGCGGTGGCGAAGGTCAGCGCGACTTCCCCGGACAGCAAACCGATCATCTGCGGCCCCGCGCCCTTGTAGGGCACGTGCAGGAGATTGACGCCGGCCATCGTTTTGAACATCTCGGCGGTGAGATGCGGCTGGGCGCCGCTGCCTGCCGAGCTGTATTGCAGTTCGCCCGGGCGTTTCCTGGCCAGCGCGATCAACTCCTTCACGCTCTTCGCCGGAACGGACGGGTGAACCAGCAGCACACTGGGCAGATTCACGAGATTGGTGATCGGCGTGAAATCCTTGATCGGGTCGAACGTGAGCTTGGCGTAGATGGCGGGGTTGATCGCGTGCGTGCCGACTGTGTTGATATACAGCGTGTAACCATCGGGTTTCGACCTGGCCACGTTCTCGGAGGCGATGTTTCCGGCGGCGCCCGGCCGGTTGTCCGTGAGCACCGGTTGTCCCCATTCCTCCGCGAGCTTCTGGCCGATCGATCGGGCCAGGATGTCGGAGGTGCCGCCCGGCGGGAAGGGCACTACGATGCGGATGGGTCTGACCGGATAGGTTTGCGCATGGACCGGGGCGTGGGCCCACGGCAGCGCAAACAAGAACAAGATCACGGCAGCAACTGCCGAGAGTGATTTCTCCATCATCGCGATTCTCCCCTCCTGGTAAATTGGTTCCTTTATTCGTTTCATATGCTCTGCGGCTTGCCGCAGAGTATATGAAACGAATAAAGTCTAATCGATTTCGCCCCCGACCGCTGTTGTGAATGAGCCCCGGCACAGATTTGGCAATGGAAAGTGATAAAGTGTCGCGGTGACGAGTTGAACAGAACCGATTGACTGGACCTGAAAGGATACGATATGGCCAAGGCATACTGGATAGCGAGCTATCGCTCGATCAAGAACCCTGATGCGCTCGCTGCTTACGCGAAGCTCGCGGGACCCGCGATACAGGGCGCGGGAGGACGCTTTCTTGTCCGCGGCATGCCGGCGAAGACCTACGAGGCCGGCCTCAACCAGCGCACGGTGATGCTCGAGTTCGACAGCGTGGCGCAGGCGATCGCAGCGCACGACAGCCCCGGTTACCAGGAGGCGCTTAGGGTCCTGGGCGATGCGGCCGAGCGCGATATCCGGATCGTCGAGGGCGCCGCCTGAGGAGTTTGTCGGGGCTAAATCCGACAAACTCCTAGGTATTGACTTTCCCCTAACTGCGATTCAACCAGTTGCCTGCCATGATCGGGATGGGAAATCTCAATCGTATAGTTCCCGCTGTTCCTGTCCAGTCTGTCGAATTTGAAATCCCCGTAGTTGTCCGTGCGCTGTTGCGCGAGCGTTACGCCTGCTCTGGCTAACGTCACCTCGGCCCCCTCCAGGCAGTCGACAACCCCGTTGCGCTCGACGGCAACGCTGCCACCGATGAAACACTGTGTGTAGCGATACAGGTTCTTGTAATAGACGCGGGGCTTGGTGCCGAACTCCGGATGCAGCACTTCCAGCGCTTCGCTCGCGGCGACTTTCTGCATTCCGGAGTCCTCCACCTTGAGTGAACGGATCGCGCCGGTCGGACAGACTTGCGCGCAGCGGGGCTCTTTCCATCCGTGGTCGAGCAGGTGGGCATCAAATATCCATGTCTGGGCCACCTTGCGCTCCTCATTCCACCAAATGGCGCCGTACGGGCACGAGTCGACGATTTCCTTTTTCCCTGCGGCCTTTTGCGGGTCGATGATGACAATACCATCGCGTCGCNNGGTCGGCACATAGGCCACATCCACCATGGGCGCGCGGCCCCGTTCCTGACGCAGGATGTCGATCCAGCGGTGCCCATGCCTGGGTTGTGGCGCCGCGTAACCGGGAAAATCGTTGTCCACGTGCTCGTCTTTGTTCGCGAGGAAACAGTTGTTGCAATTGTTGCACCTGGCAACGTCGACGATGAGGTTCCACTTTTTCATGCTGCCTTTACTGCGCCATTCCATTTTTCAATCTGCACCAGGCAGGACATCGCCGCCATCGCATCGGACTTTGCGAGCTGCTTGCGTTTCGGCGTCAGCAGATTCATGCACCCGCCGCGATCAATGAGCTCCCCCGGCGCTCCGAGCGGGTCGTNNGTTGTAGACCTTGACGAGATCATGCATGCCGATGCCGCGCGGCCGGGCATCGTCTGCATTGATGCGGACTATCCAATAGTAATGCCCGCCGATCAGGACTCTATGGTCTTTGATGTCATTCACCACGCTGTCCTTGGCATCCGCCATGGTGTGGAAGCTGTAGCGCGCATGCGGCGTAATCAGCTGCAGTGGATATTTCTGATAGAGCTCCCCGGCCCGCGGTCCTTCCCACGATGGAATGTAGCGGTTAAGCGGTGGACGGTCGGGACTATCCGGGTCGAACCGCTTGAGGGTTTCCGGAATGAACTCGATCTTCCCGGACTGGGTCTGCAGCCCCTTGCGGAATTTGCCCGAGTACCCGCCCGGCAGCGGGTGCGGCTCGGGCACGTCCTTGGGCCGGTCTTCGGCAAACCATCGCATGTAGAGCGGCTCCCTGGTCTTTTCATCCTCTGCTGGAACTACGTAGTAGCCTTTTTTGAGGAACTCTTTCCAGCTGATGTGCCTGGGAAGGTCGGACGAGTCGAACACGCGCCTGCACCAGTCGAATTCGGTCATGCCCTCTGAATAATAAGTGCCCAGGCCAAGGCGCTTGGTGATATCCCAGAAAATCTGGTAATCCGATTTCGATTCGCCGAGCGGCTCGATGCACTTGTGCTGGATCGCGATCACGCGGTGGTTGAGCTGGCCTTGCGCATGGTGGGCATACCCGCCAGCGTTGCTCCATTCGCCGATATCCCAGCGCTCCAGCTGAGTGCAGGCCGGAAGAATGATGTCGGCGAACCTGGCTTCCCCTTCGAACCAGATGGACTGGTTGACGACGAATTCCAGTTCATCCGACCGGTACATGTCCGCAAATCGACTCGAGTCTGCGATGGTGCCGAATGACGATCCGCCATAGCGGTACAGCATATGCACTTTGGAATAGCCCGGCATGGGATATTGGAAGCGGCGGAACTGACCTTCGACCGAAACCGAATCGGTCGGGTAACCCTCGCAATGCCCCTCCAGAATCGCCTCCGGCAATCTTTGGCGCGGAATCATCTGCTGCACCGGATTCATCGTGAGCAGGTGCGGCATGCGGACATAATTGTTGACTGCAGCCGCGGTGAATTGCACGTCTCCGGAAATGCCGCCCTCCGCGTAGCCGGGGAAATAGAACGAGAGGTCCACCGGCGCGCCCCCTTGCAGGTTGCCGAAGTTGATTCCGGGTTTGCCCCATCCGCGCATGGCCATCAGCAAAATCATCGAGCGTGCCCACTGCGCGCCGGTCGCGCCCCGGCACGCGCCGCCATGAGCGGTGCCGGCCGCTCCGACCGACAGATAAGTCTTGCGCTTTCCCCACTCGCGCGCGAGCGCTCTGACATCCCTGGCAGGGATACCCGTTTCGGTTTCCTGCCATTCGGGAGTTTTCGCCACGCCGTCGGATGTGCCCAGAACGTAGCCGCGCCATTGCTCGAAGCCGGTGGTTTTGGTCGCCACGTAATCCTTGTCGTACAGGTCCTCGGTAATCCACACGTACATGATGGCGATGGCGAGTGCGCCGTCCGTGCCGGGCCGGACCGGAAACCACTTCCCGCCCAGCAGCGAGGCCGTGGGACAGTAGTAGGGATTGATGTGAACTGTCTTGATGCCGAGTTCCTGTGCCCACAGCCGCCGCTGCGCGCCTTCCTGGCCGCCGTAGATGCCGCAGTGGGATTCCGGGTCGCTCGACCAGTACACGATCATCTCGCATTCCTGCAGGCAATCCTCGAGGGTGCCGTATGACCCGGCCCGGCCCAGGCGCATGCTGTTGCCGAAGTGATGCATGGCGCCCCAGTACCAGCCTTCCCAACTGTCAGGGTTGA
This sequence comes from Betaproteobacteria bacterium, assembly GCA_003153455.1. Lineage (GTDB taxonomy): Bacteria > Pseudomonadota > Gammaproteobacteria > Burkholderiales > SG8-41 > PALSA-1004. Next base: position 8,169 of record PLYS01000373.1, read on the forward strand.
GGTGAATTCGCGTGAATCCGATGGCATTGCCGAAGCGCAGCAGAGCGCTCAGGTAGTAGCCGATGTTTCCCCATTGATGATGCGAGCTGTGATAGATGGCAATCGCGCCGGGGCCGTGCTGCCGCTTCATGCGCAGAATCTCGCCGGCGACAAGGTCCAGTGCCTCGTCCCAGCTGATGCGCTCATAGCCCGACACGCCCCGGTTCCGGCAGTTGCGGTTGCCGTTGGGATCAAAATCCACGCGCTTCATCGGGTACAGCAGGCGCTCATCCGAGTAGACCATCGAACGCCATGCGAGCGCGTGGGGCGCGACCATCGCCTTGCGCGAGGGCGTGAAGGTCCTGCCCCGCGCCTCAACAGTCCATGAGGATGCGTCCCTGGCGTCGTAGTCGATGACGCCCGTGCGGACGATTCTGCCGTCTTTCACGTAGACGAAGACGGGTCCCCCGTTTGTCATTGTGGCGCAGCGTCTGGTGCCATCCGGCATCCGGGTGCCGAATTCAAGACCCGCGGTCAGGACCATGTTCAGGAGCTGCATGAACCACGACACCAATTCGTCCGGCCCCTCTACCGCCACCAAAAAGTTCTTTGCCGCATGGATCCTTTGCGCGTGATTCGCAGGCAGGCTCATGAAGCTCACCGCCGTTGCGACGTCTTTGAAGATCATCGCAGCGTCAGGGCCCTGATGGATGCCGCGCCTGGAACTCACGCGGCCGTTCGTGAACCGGAAAATCCGGCCCTGTGAGTTGTCCTTTATCTTGATTTGAACGACGCAGTTTCTCTGTCTGAGATGTTCCCTGAATGCTGCGTGTTTCCAGGCGACAAGTTTGATGACCGGTGCAATCCCGAAAAGCAGCACGGAGAGCAGCCACTTATTCATTATTTCATTCCGCCCGCATCTCTGAAGCGACGCGCTACTGTTTCTCGATGCCGCGGCTTTCCACCAGCCGCTGCCAGCGCGTTACCTCGGTTTGGACCTGTGCGCGCATGGCTTCGGGGGAACTCGGCGCTGCCCCGCCACCAAGGTCGGCAAGGCGCTGCCGCACGTCAGCCTGCTCGAGGACAAGGCGCAGTTCGCGGTTCAGGCGCTCGACCACGGCGGCGGGCGTCGCGGCGGGCGCCGCGACGCCGAGCCACGACTGAAATTCGAATCCAGGCACCACTTGGTTTACCGTGGGAACGCCAGGCAGAAAATCTACCGGCTGGTGTGAAGTTACCGCCAGCGCCCGCAGCTTGCCGCTCTGGATGTGCGGCAGCGCGAGCGTGACGGTCTCGACCATGATATCGACGCGCCCGGCCAGCACCTCCACCAACGTCGAAGTTCCCCCGCGGAACGGAACGTGCAGCAGGTCTATGCCCGTTTCGGCGTTGAACCATTCGCCGACGAGATGGTGCGCACTGCCCACGCCCACCGAGGAGTAGCTGAGCTTTCCCGGCTGGGCCTTGGCGCGCGCGATGAGTTCCACCAGCGATTTGAACGGCGCTTGCGGGCTGGTCGCAAACACGAATGGATAGGTCGTCAATGTTGTGATCCAGGCGAAGTCCTTCACCGGTTCGAAGGGCAGCTTTTTCATCATTGCGGCTGCGGTCGCGTGTCCCGATACAGCGAGCAGCAACGTGTAGCCGTCGCCCGGCGCCTTGGCGACGAGATCGGCGCCGAGCACTCCGCCCGCACCCGGTTTGTTCTCCACCACGATGGGCTGTCCGAGCAGCGGCGTGAGCTTTTGCGCGACCAGACGCGCGACCGTATCGGAGCTTCCCCCGGGGGCGAAACCCACGATCACCTTCACCGGCCGGTCCGGATAGCCTTGGGCGAGCGTGGTTACCGGCGCACCGAGCAGCAGCACAAGCGCCGCTCCCAGCCATTTCAATGCCATCAGCGATGGTTGGTGCATCGATCCCTCCCTGGTAGCAGCCTTTACGGACTTAGCAGTCCGTAAAGGCTGCTAAAAAAATTGCTGATCATTCATAAACTCAAAGTGGTCGAATTTGCGGAAAAGCGCGGATAAATTCCTATATCTGTTATCCGCTTCTGCAATTCTATTAGGAGTTTGTCGGGGCTTGGTTCGACAAACTCCTAGCGAGCCGGGACTCCATCTCCCTGCGCCACTCCTCCACCGGCCGGAATCCCGGCCGCGAGCGCGCGAGCGTTTCGACCTCTTGCCACAGCGCTGCGTCCGGTTTTGCGAGATCGATGGGTGCCCTGAGCGGCTGGGTGACATACCACGGCGTGTCGATATAAAGCTCGATGCGGTTGCCCTCGGGATCCCGTACGTAAACCGAAATGGCGTTGCCGTGGGTGACCGGCTGAATGTCGTGACCGCCGTGGGTGGCAGCGTTGGCGTGGAAATACCTGAGCGCCGCGAGATCGGGCACCCGCAGCGAGATCTGGTTCAGCACCGAGTGGTCGAGATTCTCCGCCCGGCCGGAGACGAGCACGATCTGATGATGCTCGCGCGGGTCACGCGAGAGGAACACGAGCCGGACGGCGCCGAGATTGCCGCGGTCGGTGACGATGAAGCCGAGAAAGCTGGTGTAGAAGCGCTCCATGCGCTCGAGATCGCGCACGTGAAGCCCGAAGTGGGCGAATGCTACGCTGGGCACCTTGCTCATTTGAGCTGGGTTCTAGCTCGGCAGCTGGCGCCGGGTCTTCATCGGCGGCGCGACTTTCATCACTTCGTCGATGGAAGTGATACCCGCGGCGATTTTCATCGCACCGCTGATCCGCAGCGGCTTCATGCCCTGGCGGTAGGACAACTCACGCAACTTCTCCATGTCGGTGGTGTCGGTGATCAGGTTGCGCAACTCGTTGTCGAGCACCATTATCTCGTAAATGCCGACACGCCCCAGGTAGCCGGTCATGCGGCAGTCGAGGCAGCCTTTGGCGGCAAAGATGGCGTCCGGCTTGGTCGCTTTCCACGGCGTGACCAGCGTTTCCCAGGTTGCATCCTCGAGCGGACGTTTTTCCTTGCACTGCGGACACAGCGTACGCACCAGGCGCTGCGCCACCACGCCGAGTAGCGTCGAATTGAGCAGGTACGACGCTATGCCAAGATCAAGCAGGCGTGTCACCGCGGACGGCGCATCGTTGGTGTGCAGCGTCGACAGCACGAGGTGGCCGGTCAACGCCGCCTGGATCGCCATCTCGGCGGTTTCGAGGTCCCGGATTTCGCCGACCATGATGATGT
>PLYS01000118.1 GCA_003153455.1 Betaproteobacteria bacterium
CAAATACGGCGTCGACTTCGACGGCAACGGCCATGTCGATCTGCGGCACAGCGTGCCGGATGTGCTGGCCTCCACGGCCAATCTGCTGAAGAGCAGCGGCTGGCGCGCCGGCGCGCCGTTTGGCGAGGGCACGGCGAATTTCGAGGCGATGCGCGAGTGGAACCGGTCCGAGGTCTATCGCAAGACCATCGTGCTGATGGCCGAGCGGATCGGCGGGCAGTGATTCGGCCTCATGNNGACGCCGCGCTGTGCGCGGCTCCTCAGGACCGTCCTTGAACCAAATCCGCTGACGATACGACACAGTGAAGCGAGATTGCCTGTTGTGGACAGGGGGTGAGATGCGAGCCAAAGGGGTTAGCCGGATCGGGCCTGCATTGCTGTTTTTTTCTGCGGTCCTAACGGCGGGACCTGCGTCAGCTTACGACGCGTACGACCCGAACAATTGCAACGGCGTCCATTGGGACGACAAGCGTGCGCTGGTTGTCCAGAAGGTGACGGCCCATCCGCGCGTCAACTTCATCAAGAGCCCGTACGATGATGACTTCAAGGCCACCACCTGCCCGGCGGCGACCGAGGCTTGCCGGCAAAAGTCCTACCTCGTTACGGGCGACCTCGTGCTCACCGGAAAAACGCAAGGCGCTTTCACCTGCGTGGTCTACCAATCGCCGGTGGCGAAAAAGCTGATTTGGGCCAAAGGCTGGCTGCCAAGCTCGGCGCTGACGCCGGTCGCGCCGATGCCGTCGCCGAAGATTTCGGATTGGATCGGTACCTGGTACAATTCGGAACATCCGGGCGGGCCCATCGAGATCAAGCGGGGCGAGGGCGGCAAGTTGCACGTTGAAGGCGATATGACCTCTCCGACCGCGCATGATTTCCATACCGGCGAGTTTGAGGCACAGGTGACACCACAGAACGACACCATCGCTTTCGTCGACGACGGCAGCATCCCGTTCGAGAAAACGGACGAAGGAGAGTGCCGGGTGCGGATGCAGCGCATCGGTCCTTTGCTGGTGGTCGAGGACAACAATGGTTGCGGCGGCACCGGAGTGACGTTCACCGGGCTTTATCGCCGGAAAAAATAAGACGCCATGAACATCCTACTTCGCTTCATCATCATTGCGATTTCCGGTTACGCGATTTGGCAATTTTCCGACAGTTTTTCGCTGGCGGTGTCGACACTCGCTAAACCGGCCGAGGCGCGCTGGTTTAACGTCCTCTCAGCGCTGGACGAAGGCGTGGTCGGGCCAGCGCTTGCAATTGCGGCGGTCGCGCTTGCCGTCGCCAACAAACGTTTGCGGCTCGCCGCGATTTTCGCAAGCACAGCGCTTATCTTTTACTTTATTCCGTTTGTCGCGTTTTTTATCGGAATCAAGATCTATGGGTTCTGAGCGCCATTTTAATAATTCGCCTCATCCTCAGGATGAGGCGGTGAGACGCCGCCTACTCCAGCCCCTCGATGATGCGGATGTCGCGCACCGCGCCGTCGCCGAGCACTTTCAGCGCCGCCTGATAGGCCGGCCCGTTATGGGCGTCGATCGCCTGTTGCAGGCTGGGGAACTCCGACATCACGACGCGCTCCTTCAGGCCGGCCTCGAAGGTGGCGTTGGCGGTGCCGCGGGCGAGATAGCGCACGCCGAACGGCGCCAGCGCCGGCCCCGCCAGCTTGGCGTAGGCGGCGACCTTGTCGGGATGTTTGATCTCGCGATAGCAGGTGATCCAGTAGGCCTTGGGCATGGGTGGCTCCGTGTTGGGCGGGAGGTTGTTCTAAGGCGACAGTCCTAGCCCAAGCGCATAGCCGGGCGAAAGGGCAGGGCTCCCACTCATTCGCGCGACACTCTCATCCGGTCATCCCCGCGAAAGCGGGGATCCAGCCCTTAAGGAAGAAAGCCTGGATTTCTACTTGCGCGGGAATGAGCGGTCGGGCGATGCTGCGCCTATGAATAGAGACGCCTGAGGCGCCGCTCATGCCCACCATCGCGATCTTTAACGGCATCATCATCCAGATGTTCTTTGAAGATCACGATCCGCCGCATGTGCATGCAATCTACGCCGGGGCCAAAGCGCTGGTGCGGATCAGCGATGGAACGATTATCCGGGGCGCGCTTCCCAGGACGCAGGCGAATTTGGAAAACGCTGGGTGCGGCTCAGGCAAGCCGAACTGATGGAGAATTGGCATCATGCGCAAACGGACGGCCGCTGCTTCGGGGTCGCCGGCCTCCATGATTGACGTTGTGTCGGTGAAGCCCTTGGGCGGCTTCCGGCTGCGGGTCGGCTTTTCCGACGGCGCGGCCGGGGTGCATGATTTTTCGTCGACCGTCGCGCGTGACGGCGAGATGGTGCGGCCTCTCAAGGATGCGGCGTTTTTTGCGCGCGTGTTCGTGGAGCTCGGCGCGCTTGCCTGGCCGAACGGTTTTGACCTCGATCCAATCGCGCTCCACGAGCGTATGTCGGCGGCCGGCGAACTGACGCGGGTGGCGGCGGAGTAGCGCCCTCGTGTCCCGGGCGCGGCGCAGCACCATAAGCGCGTTCACGCGCGTCTTTAACGCAATATGCGGTGCGCCGCAGAACCGGGACCCAGCTTACTTGTCATTCCGGGGCGCTCGCGAAGCGAGCGAACCCGGAATCCAGAAGCAATCGCCGAATATGCGTCTGGATTCCGGGTCCGGCCCTACGGTCCGTCCCGGAATGACGAAGCACCTCTCTCCGCCTCATCCTGACGAGCCCGCCGAAGCGTGAGCGAAGGCGGGCGTCTCGAAGGGTGATGGCGCAAATCCAGCGTGCGCTGCGCGAGGTCATGGCGCAGCGCGGGGCGGCGGAGGAGTGATGGAGAATCTGAACAGCGCGCGGCGGGCCTGCTTCCCTCTCCCCTTGTGGGAGAGGGTGGATCGCGCGAAGCGCGAGCCGGGTGAGGGGGCGGACTCTCGCGAGAGGCAGAACCCCCTCACCCGCCTCGCTCACTTTCGTTCGCTCGGCACCCTCTCCCAGCCGAAGTCGGATATCTCCGACTTCGGCCAATCCAATAATTGCAGAACTCGGGTAAACCCGAGTTCTGCTGGGAGAGGGGAAAGAACGAATACCCTACTTCACCTTCATCATTTTTTCCGGCTTGGCGCCGACGCGGGCGATGCTTTCGATCTTCAGCGTCGCGCGGCCGGATTTGTCGGCGATCTCGCGGTCCTGCTCCATGATGAAGCCGAGCGCGGGCTCGTCCTTGTCCAGGCCGCCGAGCAGTTCCGCCGGCACCCGCCGGTTGGAGCGCTGCGAGCCGTCATCATAGACGACGTCGAAGAACACGAATTCGCCTTTGGGATTGGTTCCCGGTTTCTTCGCCATGACACGATCCTGTCGAATTTTCCGTC
>PLYS01000570.1 GCA_003153455.1 Betaproteobacteria bacterium
GCACGCGGTCGATCTTGCCGGCGAGCCGCTTGACCTTGATGTCGTTCTCGTTGGCGAGCAATAGCGGGTGCACGTTGGACAGCCCCGAGCGCCTGAGCCGCGGCTTGAACTTGTTCAGGCGCCCCTCGGATACGTCAAACGCATAAAGCCGTCCCTGCGATTGCATCAGCGCACCCAGCGCGAGGGTCTTGCCACCGGCGCCGGCGCAGAAATCGACCACCATTTCGCGCCGCTTCGGTGCCAGCAGATAGCACAGAAGCTGGCTGCCTTCGTCCTGCACTTCAATTCTGCCGCTCGTAAACAACGGGTTGCGACTGAGGGCGGGATTGCCGTCGATGCGGATGCCGAGCGGCGCGTGCGGCGTCGGCTGTGCGTTGATTCCTTCGATGATCAGTTGCTGCAGAACTTTTTCGCGCGTCGTGAGCAACGCGTTGACGCGCAGATCGAGCGGCGCGGGCTGCTGTAGCGCGCGGCCGAGCGCGAGGATTTCGTTTTCCGGCATCTCGGCTGCGAGCATCGCGACGAGCCACTGCGGCAGTTCGGCGGCGACATGCAGTGGCGGCGCGTTGTCAGGCCGGGCTTTAAGCGTAGCAGCCCATTGCGCGTCGTCGCGCCCGAGCAGCGGCTCGAGCTGGCGCAGGCTCACGCCCTGGATGCGGTTGAGGTAGGCGAGCAGCAGCCGGCGCGGCGTCGCCGCGCCGGTGTAATGTTCGAGCCCGTAGCGCCGCCGCAGCACGCCGAATACCGTTTCGGCGATGAACGCGCGGTCGTGCTGGCCGAGCCGGGGGTGCGCGCGAAAATAGCGCGAGAGTACCGCATCGGCCGGCTGCGTCATCGGCAGGATGTGCGCGAGCGCTTCTTCCGCCGCGGCGAGCTGTGGCGTGGAAATTTTCACTGGTCTTCGCTGACGCGGATTTCGCTCACCAGCTGCTCGCCCGAGAACTCGCCCTCGCGGTCGAAAAAACGGATGCGCACCGGCAGCCAGCGGTATTCGGGCGCAAGCCACAGCTCGATGCTCTCCTGGCCAGGCCGCCGCATTTGCTTCACCGGAACCGCGCGCAGTGTGCCGAACGGCGTCTGCAATTGCTCCTCGCCGCCGACGTCGAGCTCGTAGCGCTCGAGCTTCCAGCCGTTCGTGATCGGCAGTTCGATGCGGCCGGGCGCGAGCGGCATGAGCCCGAGCTGATACATGAAGCTCACGATATCCTGCGCGTCGGTCGGCAGCGTCGCGCTGCGCGGCGGCTCGCCGAAAGTCATGGTCAGCGCGTTCCAGTCGAACTTTGCCGTCACTGCCTCGGTTTTGCCTGAGCGCTGGCGTTCGGTGCCGAAGAACTCGGGACGCAGGCCGCTTGGGGTCAGCCTGCCGCTGCTCACGTAATCGAAACGCTGCCGGATAAACAGCGCAGCCAGACCTGTTGTTTGCGATATGCTGGTCAGCCGGTAGCGGTCGTTGTCGATTACCCATGTCTGCTGCGTGCGTCCGACGTCAAACTTGTCGCTTCCGAGATACAGCACGTAGGTGATTTCGCCCCTGCGCGGCAGGCGCCGCGCGGGCACCGGCGCGGGCTTGGGTTGGGGCTTGCTTGACTCGGCTGCCGGCGGCGCGACCGGGGGCGACTCGACTACCACCGGCTCAGATATCGCGGGCGGCGCTGGATCGAATACCGGCGCCGCAGCGATTTGCGGTGGCGCGGTGAGTATCGGCGTAGGGACGACAGGCGGGGGGGCGGGCCTGGGCGCCGCATGTGGGTGCGGCCGCGGCCGCAGCAGGACCGGCGGTGGCGGCGCGGTGGGCTGCAACCGCACTTCGAGCGGCAGCGGCTCGGCAACGCGCTGCGGCAACTCGAGCCGCACGCCGTATAGCACCATCAGGTGCGCGAGCAGCGACAGCGCAATAAAGCTCGCGAGCTTGCGCATGGTGTTGATATTGAGCAAGGCATTATTTGAATTCGAGCCGCGTGATGACCTGCTCGAATCTCGAGCCGTCATTTTCCAGGATCAACAGCCTGACCGGAAAGAAAATCCGGTCAGGCGCAAGCCACACTTCGACCGTATTGTCGCCCGGCTCGCGCTGCTTGACGAGGCGCAACGTGTTCAGTTTGCCGAGCGGCGAATCGATCAGTTCGGTGCCCGCAAGATGATAGCGGTAAGGCTCGATCTTCTTGCCGTTGGTCATATGGAACGCGAGGCTGTCGAACTTTTCCGCCGGCAGAAACATGAACTGATACATCAGGGAAACGCGGTCCTGCGTGCCTTGCGGCAGCGCGATGGATTCGTTGCGGCCGTCGAAAGTCATGTGCAACTGCCCGCCCTGCCAGTCGAACGTCGCGCTCACGTTCTTGCCCGCATCGTCGAGCCGCCCGTATTCGAACTGCTCGGGGCGCAGCCCCGCCGCGGTCACCGCGCCGCTGCTTTGCACCCTGATGTGGGTGCGCACCAACAGGGCGAGCAGTCCGGCCGGAGTGCTCTCGCTGACAATGTGGTACCTGGCGCCGTTCTTCTCGAATGTCTCCTGCACCACCGCGACGTGCAGGCCGTCCTTGAATACGTCGTAGCTCGCCTTGACCGATTCAGGCGGCGCGGCGTCGCCCGCGACCGGGAGTGCGGCGAGCGCGGCCAATCCCATCGCCAGCAGGGCGCGGATGATCATGAATCGGGCGCGGGTGAAAGCAGCGCGCCGTCGGAGGGCGGAACAGGGGCCGGCGGAACGTGGAGCAGGGGCCCCACTTGTGNNGGATGCGACCGTGGAGCTGGCCATAGGCGCGTCAACGCCGGCCCTACGCGCGCCTTCGGGGTCAGATCCCCAGAGGGGCCCCTCTTCCGCCCTACGACGCGCCCCTTTAGGGGATGTGACCCCGGAGACGGATGCCACGCCTGCGCTCGACGGCGCTGCGCCAGACTCGCGGACGTTCGCATCCCGCAAGCGGGAGCCCTGCTTACTGCTCGCAGGCGGGCCGCTCGCGTCCCGCGCCGCTTTGAGCGCGACCGTCGCGCGCGGTGTGATTTCGAGACGGCCGTCGCAGAACCAGCGGATCGCCTGCGGATAGATGCGGTGTTCCTGCGCCAGCACGCGCGCGGCAAGCGTGTCTTCGCTGTCGCCGGGCAGCACCGGCACCGCGGCCTGGATCACGATCGGTCCATGGTCGAGGTGCGGCGTCACGAAATGCACGCTGCAGCCGTGAATCTTGACGCCGGCCTCGAGCGCTCGGCGATGCGTATGCAGTCCGGTGAACGCTGGCAGCAGCGACGGGTGGATGTTGAGCAGCCGTCCGGAGTAGCGCCCGACGAAGTCGTCGGTCAGGATCCGCATGAAGCCGGCCAGCACGACGAGGTCGGGCTTGAGCGCGTCGATCTCCCGCGCCAGCGCGGCGTCGAACGCGGCGCGGCCGGCGTAAGCGCGGTGGTCGACGCTGCGCGTGGCAACGCCGCGCGCGCGCGCGATCGCGAGCCCGGCGGCTTGCGGCTCGTTGCTGATCACCGCGGCGACCGTGAGCGGCAGCCGTGCTTCGAGAATCGCCTGCATGTTGCTGCCGCGTCCCGAGATCAGGATGACGATGTTCTTCATACGATGACGGTCTGTGCTTCGTGCGCGGCGCGTGCCTGAACCGTCCCGATGCGCCACGCGGTCTCGCCTGCGGCGCGCAGCAGATCGCTCGCCTGTTGCGCGTGCTGCCCGGCGACGATCACCACCATGCCGACGCCGCAGTTGAATACGCGCAGCATTTCGTCGTCGGCAACGTTGCCCTGCTGCCTGAACCACTCGAACAGCGGCGGCAGCCGCCAGCTGTCGCGCTTAAGCTGCGCCGTCAGGCCCTCGGGCAGGATGCGCGGCACGTTGTCGACCAGACCGCCGCCGGTAATGTGGGCGAGGCCTTTGACCGGAAGTTCTTCCATCAGTTGCAGCACGGGTTTCACGTAAATGCGCGTCGGCGCGAGTATCAGATCGCTTAACGTCTTGCCGTCGAGTTGCGCCGACAGGTCGATCTTGTTCTGCGCGATGATGCGGCGGATCAGCGAGTAACCGTTGGAATGCGCGCCGCTCGAGGCCAGCCCGAGCACCGCGTCGCCGGCGACGATCGTCGAGCCGTCGATGATGTTGCTTTTTTCGACGACGCCGACCGCGAAACCGGCGAGATCGTACTCGCCGGCCGGATACATGCCGGGCATCTCGGCGGTCTCGCCGCCGATCAGCGCGCAGCCTGCCTGCTCGCAACCGGCGGCGATGCCTTTGACAACCCGCGTCGCGGTTGCGACGTCGAGCTTGCCGCAGGCGAAATAATCAAGGAAGAACAGCGGCTCGGCACCCTGCACCAGGATGTCGTTGACGCTCATCGCGACCAGATCGATGCCGATGGTGTCGTGGCGGTCGAGCTCGAATGCGAGCTTCAGCTTGGTGCCGACGCCGTCGGTGCCGGAAACCAGCACCGGTTCGCGGTATTTGGCGGGAATCCGGCACAGCGCGCCGAAACCGCCGATACCGGCGAGCACCTCGGGCCGCAGGGTTTTCCTGGCAAACGGCTTGATGCTCTCGACCAGCGCGTCGCCGGCGTCGATATCGACACCCGCATCGCGATAGGTCAGTGATTTGGAACGGTCAGATGTGCTCACGGTGCGCTCTTTTGGCGTGGGTGGCAGACGCCAGGATTCCAGCGGGGGAGGCACAACTCGGCTAAGATGGCGCCTGCCGAAACGTCCATTTTCGAATCCGCCGATCCCATGTGCTTTACGACGATTGCAGGTCTGCTGCGGCGAGCGGGATTTTACATTAATTGATGGCCCGACGCTTCTTCAATACAGACCCGGCGCGGTTTGCCGCCCTTTAATCCATGAAGCAACTCGTGCTCGATATCGCGCTGCCTTCGGCGCCGACGCTCGACAACTTCGTGCCGGGCCGCAACGCCGAGCTGGTGGTCGCGCTCTACGCGCTGGCGAACGGTGCCAGCAACGAACGCTTCATCTACCTGTGGGGCGCCGACGGCAGCGGCCGTAGCCATCTGTTGCGCGCCGTAGTCGACGCCGCGCGGCGCAACGGCCGACACACGGCGTGGTTTGATGCCGAGCCGAAGGTAATTGACGCCGCGGACGACGTGCTCTGCGCGGCAGATGATGTGCATCTGCTCGGTGCCGAAGCGCAGATCGCGTTATTTAACCTGCATAACCGAGTCCGGGGCGGCAATGGCGCGCTGATCGCGAGCGGAGATGCGGCGCCGGCGCAGTTGCGGCTCCGCGCCGATCTGGTGACGCGGCTCGCATCCGGGCTCATCTACCAGGTGCACGGCCTGGATGACGAGGAAAAATCCGCGGTGCTGCGCCGCCATGCCGATATGCGCGGTTTTCGGCTGTCGCAGGAGGTTGGCGATTACCTGTTGCGCCACTCGCGGCGCGACATGCCGTCGCTGCTCGCGCTGCTCGATGCGCTCGACCGTTACTCGCTCGAAACCAAGCGCGCGATCACGGTGCCGCTGCTGCGCGAACTGCTCAATGAATATGGAACCACCGATGGACACGGATGAACGCGGATCATCTGTGGCTAATCTGTTTTTTGGGGCTTTAGGGATACGATGAATCTCGCGCTTTTCGATCTCGACAACACCTTGCTGTCGGGCGACAGTGATTTTGAATGGGCGCAGTTTCTGATCGAACGGGGCGTGCTCGATCGTGAAATCTACGAGGCGCGAAACGGCGCTTTCTACGAGCAGTACAAGAATGGCACGCTCGACATTCACGAGTTCCTCGATTTTCAGCTGAAGCCGCTGTCGCGCCATCCGCGGCGCGTGCTCGATGATTGGCACCGCCAGTTCATGCGCGAAAAAATCCTGCCGATGGTGCGCAAAAGCGCGCGCGAACTTATCGAACGCCATCGCGACGAGCTGTACGCGATCGTCACCGCGACCAACAGCTTCGTGACCGCGCCGATCGCGCGCGAATTCGGAGTCGACAACCTGATTGCGACCGAGCCCGCGCATGCCGGCGGGGAATTCACCGGCGAGGTTGCCGGCACGCCATGCTTTCGGGAAGGCAAGGTCAAGCGCGTCGAGGAATGGCTCGCCGGCCGCGGCCAGTCGCTCAAATCGTTTCCGCAGAGCTGGTTCTACAGCGATTCGCTGAACGACCTGCCGCTGCTCTCACGCGTAACAAATCCGGTCGCGGTGGATCCCGATGCGACGCTGCGTGCCCATGCCGGGAAACATGGCTGGCAGATTGTGACCCTGGCCTAGCGCGCCCAACAGCAATGACGTCAAGTGCCAGCCGGGCCGTACCCACACCCCAACCTGCCTCATTGAAAGGGGGACGGACAGGGAGGGGGTTGCTCGTAATACTGGCGGCGATCGCAGCAGCGAGCCTGTTTATTGCATTACTGTTCGGCACCTTGCCGATATCCGTCGCACAAGTCTTCGACAGTGTTTTCTTTCCGATTCCTGGTGTCGTGCAGGACGTGGTCTGGCGGCTGCGGCTGCCGCGCGCGTTCGCGGCGTTCGCGTGCGGCGGGTTGCTCGCGACCGCCGGCGTGCTGCTGCAAGTGCTGCTGCGCAACCCGCTTGCCGATCCCTATATCCTCGGTGTCTCGGGCGGCGCCGCGCTCGGCGCGCTCGGCGCACTGCTGTTCGGCGCCGGACTGGCGTTCACCAATCTTGCCGCATTGGTCGGCGCGCTGAGTGCGATCGCGATCGTGTTCGCGCTGAGCTTCCGCGCCGGCGACTGGAATCTGCACCGGCTGCTGCTGACCGGCGTCGTGCTGTCGGCGGGCTTCAGCGCGCTGATCAGCTTGCTGCTCGTGCTAGCGCCGCAGGGGCAGTTGAAAGGCATGCTGTTCTGGTTGATGGGCGACCTGTCGCACGCCGGCGCGAGCGGCATGGCGTGGTTACTGCTGGCGCTGGTGCTGCTGGTATTCACGTTGTGTGCGGGCAGTCTCAACGCGCTCGCGCTCGGCGCGCTCAAGGCGCGCGCGCTTGGCGTTGCGGTGAGCGGATTGCAGGCAGCGCTTTACTTCTGCGCCGCGCTCGCGACGGTTGCGGCGGTGCTGCTCGGCGGCAGCATCGGCTTCGTCGGGCTGATGGTGCCGCACGCGCTGCGGCTTGTCGGCGTCAACGACCACCGCTGGCTGCTTCCCGCATCCGCACTCGCCGGCGGCAGCTTCGTCGTGCTCGCTGATACTTTCGCGCGCACGGCGTGGGCGCCGCAGCAACTGCCGGTTGGCGTGTTCACTGCGCTGCTCGGCGTGCCGGTGCTGTTGTTCTTGTTGTCGCGCAAGCCGTGATGCTGCATGCGGAACGGCTGACGATTGCTGTTGGCGCGCGCACGCTGTGCCGCGAGCTCGACCTCGCGGTCGCGCCGGGCGAGCTGTGGGCGGTGCTTGGCTGCAACGGCAGCGGCAAAACGACATTGTTGCACGCGCTCGCCGGGCTCGCGCCCGCGGTGGCGGGGCGGGTCACGGTGGCTGGCAAGCTGCTCGCGGATTATTCGCGCCGCGAACTCGGCCGCGCGCTCGGCATCCTGCTGCAGCGCGAGGACCAGGAGTTCTGGGGCACATTGCGCGACTACGTGATGCTCGGCCGTTATCCGCACGCGCGCTCGCTGTTCGGCTGGAATGCGACTGACGAAGAGGCCGCGGCGCGCGCACTCGCCGCGTTCGACCTTGAGCCGCTTGCGGCGCAATCCTACGGCACGCTGTCCGGCGGCGAACGCCAGCGCGCGCGGCTTGCGCAGTTGTCGGCTCAGAATCCGCGGCTTTTGCTGCTCGACGAGCCATTGCAGCACCTCGATCTGCGCCACCAGCTGAAAACGCTCGAATGGGTGCGCGCGGCGGTGCGCGGAGCGGACAGGGCAGCGCTGCTCGTGCTGCACGACCTGACTTTCGCCGGCCGCTGCGACCGGGTGCTGATGCTCTACGGCGACGGGCGCTTTGCGGCGGGCGCCGCAGCCGAGATGCTGCAACCCGAGCGACTTGATAATCTTTACGGCTGTCGCGTGCGCGCGTTTGGCAGCGGGCCGGATGCGCACTTCATCCCCGTTATATAATTCGGGCGCGGCGCAAATTGAAGCGGACACGCCAGGGGGCGTGCCGCTTGATGTGTTTTAACGGCAGGTTTTTCATTTAATGATCCGGCGTTTTCTCGGCAAGGTTTTCTCGGGGCGACTGTTCCGGCCCGCGCAGTCCAAAGCCATGCCCTTCAGCAAGCACCGCATCGCGCGCGACCGCATCAGCCGCTGCGCGGCGACAACGTGCGAAACGCTGCAGCAGCACGGCCACGCCGCGTACGTGGTCGGCGGCGCGGTGCGCGACCTTATGCTCGGGCGCGACCCGAAGGACTACGACGTCGCGACCAGCGCGAGCCCCGAGCAGGTACGCGCGATTTTCCGCCGCTCGCGCATCATCGGCCGCCGTTTTCGGCTGGTGCACGTAATGTGCGGCAGCGAGACCGTCGAAGTCGCGACCTTTCGCGGCAGCGCGGACAGCGGCACCGATGAGCGGCAGACGACCGATGAGCACGGGCGCATCCTGCGCGACAACGTGTTCGGCAGTCTCGAGGATGACGCGCGGCGGCGCGATTTTACCGTTAACGCGATGTTCTACGATCCGGTGCGTGAGGAAGTGCTCGATTACCACCATGGTGTCCCCGACCTCAAGGCGCGCAAGCTGCGCATGATCGGCGATGCGGCGCAGCGTTATCGTGAAGACCCGATACGCATGCTGCGCGCGGTGCGGCTTGCGGCCTCGCGCGGGCTGGAAATCGAGGCTCGCACGCGCAAGCCGATCCGCGAACTCGCCGATCTGCTGCACAACGTGCCGCAAGCACGCGTGTTCGACGAAATGATGAAGCTGTTGTTGTCGGGACATGCGGCGGAGGGCGTGCGGCGCCTGCGCAAGGAAGGCCTGCACCACGGCCTGCTGCCGCTGCTCGATGCGATTCTCGAGCAGCCGCTCGGGGAGCGCTTCGTGATGCGGGCGCTCGAGAATACCGACAGGCGCATCAATGCCGACAAGCCGGTATCGCCGGGTTTCCTGTTCGCGGCGCTGCTGTGGCACGAGGTGTTGACGGCGTGGAAGCAAGCCGAGGCGCGCGGGTTGAACACGATGCCGGCGCTGTTTCACGCGATGGACCAGGCGGGTCAGTTGCAGGCTGAGCAACTCGCGATACCGCGCCGCTACGGGGGCGATATGAAGGAAATCTGGGCGCTGCAGCCGCGCTTTCTCAATCGTTTCGGACGGCGACCGTACCACCTGCTCGTGCACCAGCGGTTTCGCGCCGGCTATGATTTTCTGCTGTTGCGCTGCGAAAGCGGCGAGCTCGACGCCGAGATCGGCGAATGGTGGAAGAAGTTCCAGCATGCCGATGAGGCAACTCGCGCCGGCATGCTGCTCAAGGAGGCTCCGGGTGTCGGTAAAAAACGCCGGCGCCGTCCGCGGCTCAGGAAAAGCCCCGCCGCTCCAGAGCAGGGCACGGCGTGAGCCGTAAAGCCTTGAAATCCAAAACCGCGTTTATCGCGCTTGGCAGCAATCTCAGCGACCCCGCGGCGCAGGTGAATTCGGGGTTCGCCGCGCTCGCCGTGCTGCCGGCTAGCCGCGTTATCGCCCGCTCGTCGCTCTACCGTAGCGCGCCGGTCGGCTATGCCGACCAGCCAGACTTCATCAATGCGGTCGCGGCGATCGAGACCACGCTCGCCCCGCGCGCTTTGCTCGAGGCATTGTTTGCGATCGAGCGCCGTCACGACCGCGTGCGCGAATTTCCGAATGCACCGCGCACGCTGGATCTGGACGTGCTGCTGTATGGCGATTTGCAATTGCACGAGCGCGGTCTGACGATCCCGCATCCGCGCATGCACGAGCGCGCTTTCGTGCTGCTGCCGCTCGCCGAAATCGCGCCGCGCTGCGCGATACCGGGACGCGGCGCGGTCGCCGAGCTGCTGCGCACAATCGATGTGGCCGGCGTGACGCAGCTTGCGGCAGAAGAAACATGACGCTGCTGCCGGAAAAATACCGTTATATCGCGGTCGAGGGGCCGATCGGTGCAGGCAAAACCAGCCTCGCGCGCATGCTGGCCGAGCGCAGCGGCAGCGCGGCGCTGCTCGAGGATCCCGATGCCAATCCATTTCTGCCCGGCTTTTACCAGGACAGCGCACGCTACGCGCTGCCGACGCAGCTGTTTTTCCTGTTCCAGCGCGTAAAGCAGGTGCGCGAGCTCGGCCAGGCCGACCTGTTCCGGCGTGTGACGGTCGCCGATTTCATCCTCGACAAGGACCCGCTGTTCGCGCGCCTGACGCTGAACGACGACGAACTGCGCCTGTACCAGCAGATCTACGCGCAATTGAAGCCGCGGGCGGCAACTCCCGATCTTGTGATATATCTACAGGCACCGACCGAGATGCTGATCGAGCGCGTCAGGCGCCGCGGCGTGAGCTATGAACGCACGATTTCGGAAGAGTATCTGCTGCGGCTTGCCGAAAGCTATGCGCGTTTTTTCTACCAGTACGATGCGGCGCCGGTGTTGATCGTGAGCTCGGAGCATCTCAATTTTGTTGATTCGCCGCCGCACTTTGATCTGCTTTTGGAGCGCATCAATGCGATGCGCGGCGTGCGTGAATTCTTCAGCCTTGGAGAGTAGGCTGAGCCACGGAAAAACAAGAATCCGGAACCGCCGATGAGCGCGGATAGAAGGATACGAAAACCTTAGCCACAGAGGACACAAAACTGAAAGGAATGGGCATGCGAATCTCATTGACTGCGTTGCACAAGATGGCGCAGGACGGCGACAGGATCACGATGCTGACTTGCTACGACGCAAGCTTCGCGGCGCTGCTCGACGCGGCGGGCGTTGACACGCTGCTGATCGGCGACTCGCTCGGGATGGTGCTGCAAGGGCACGACTCGACGCTGCCGGTCACATTGCGCGACGTCGCCTACCACACGGCATGTGTCGCGCGCGGCGCGAAGCGGGTCTTCATCATCGCCGACATGCCGTTCGGCACTTTTCAGGTGAGCCCGGGGCAGGCGTTCGCGAACGCTGTGCAGCTGATGGCGGCCGGCGCGCAGATGGTCAAGATCGAGGGCGGCGAGCCGATGGCCGAAACCATCGCGTTCTTGACCGCGCGAGGCATTCCGGTATGCGGCCACCTCGGGCTCACGCCGCAGTCGGTGCACCAGTTCGGCGGCTACCGCGTGCAAGGCAAGACCGAATCCCAGGCGCAGCGGCTGATTGCGGAGGCGAAAATGCTGGAGGATGCGGGCGCCGGCATGCTGGTGCTCGAGCTGATTCCGGCCGCGCTGGCGCGTGAAGTTACCGCTCAGCTGCGCATGCCGACCATCGGCATCGGCGCCGGCGTCGACTGCTCGGGGCAGGTGCTGGTGCTGCACGACATGCTCGACGTTTTCCCAGGCAAGAAAGCAAAGTTCGTGAAGAACTTCTTGCGCGGCGCAGGCAGCATCCAGGGCGCGATCGAGGCGTACGTCAGGGAAGTCAAGGCCAAGACGTATCCCGGGCCTGAGCATTCGTTTTAGGATCGAGGATCAAGGATCGAGGATAGAGGATTGAGGGAATTCAGGCTGGGCGAGTGTACAATGCGTCCACCTTGATCCTCAATCCTGTTTCTCACATGGATGTTATCCACTCAGTCGCCGCCCTGCGCTTGCGTCTGCAGAGCGAGCCGAACAACGTGTTCGTGCCGACGATGGGCAATCTGCACGCCGCCCACATTCAACTCATCAATATCGCCAAGCCGCGCGCGGCGTGCACGGTGGTCAGCATATTCGTCAATCGGCTGCAGTTCGGCCCGCAGGAGGACTTCGAGCGCTACCCGCGCACGCTCGAGGCCGATTGCGCGAAGCTGCGCGACGCCGGCGTCGACGTCGTGTTCGCGCCCGACGAACGCGAGATCTATCCCGAGCCGCAGACCTACGTCCTCGAGCCCTCCGACTTGCAGCATATACTCGACGGCGCGGTGCGCCCTGGGCATTTCCGCGGCGTCGCGACCGTGGTGCTGAAGTTGTTCAACATGGTGTCGCCGCACTCGGCGATCTTCGGCAAGAAGGATTATCAGCAGTGTCTGGTGCTCACCAACATGGTGCGTCAACTCGCGCTGCCGATCGAAATCATCCTTGCCGAAATAGTGCGCGCCGAGGACGGGCTCGCGCTGTCCTCGCGCAACGCGTATTTGTCGCCCGCAGAGCGGCGCGAGGCGCCACGCCTGTTTCAATTGCTGTGCAGGACGCGCGAGAAGATCGCGGCCGGCGTGCGCGACTACCAGCCCATCGAGCTCGACGTGATGGCCGCACTCGCGCATCACGGCTGGAAGCCCGATTACGTTGCGGTGCGCCGCCAGAGCGACCTGCAGGTGCCGCAGGCGGGTGACCTCAAACTGGTAGTGCTCGGGGCGGCGCGCCTGGGCCGCGCGCGCCTGATCGACAACGTCGAAGTAAACATTTAGGAGAGAATATGGTCGGCGATGTAAGAAAGAGATTCTGCAGCACCGGCAGCCACTGGGTGACTGGCGAGGGCCGAAAAATCGGAGCCACCCGGTGGATTTGTGCATCGTGCTACGCCCACAGAAAGTCCGAACTCCGTAATCTCGCCAAAAACAAGAGATTGGCTGCGGGCGGGCCTACAAAGAGATAATTGGCATTGCCAAGGCGCCGATACGGTTGATAGAAACCGCGCTCGGCCCCATTTTTTCCCGCAGGCGGCCAGTTTTGCGCGTGGAGGAAAGACGATGAAGAAGACGCGATCCCGGTTGAGTCTGATTGTGCCGGCGTTCTGCTCGGCAGCGTGCGCATGCGCAGCGCCGCACGCCGTAGCGCAGTCCGCCTATCCGTCGAGGAACGTCCAGATCATCGTTCCCTACACGGCCGGCGGTTCGATCGACATCATGGCCCGCGCCATCGCGCAGCGGCTCGCGGAGACGTGGGGCAGGAACGTAGTCGTCGACAACCGCCCCGGCGCGAGCGGCATGATCGGCACCGAACTTGTGACCAAGGCCGAGCCCGACGGCCACACGCTCCTCGGCCATACCTCTTCGTATCCCGCCACTGCGGCCGTGCGCGAAAAGCTGCCCTTCGATCCGGCGCGGGCGATCGTCCCGGTCGCAATGATTGCCCGCGCCCCGATGCTGCTCGCGATCCACCCGTCGGTGCCGGCGAAATCCGTGAAGGAACTCGTGGCGCTGGCAAAAAAGAATCCCGGGAAACTCAACTACTCGTCGTCCGGGACGGGCGGCAACAATCATTTCTCAGGGGCGCTGTTCGCTTCCGCTGCGGGCGTCAAGCTCACGCACGTTCCGTACAAGGGCATTGCGCAGGCGGTCATCGCACTCGCCTCCGGAGAGGTCGAGATCGTGATCGCGAGTGCCGCCGCGGTCAATCCGCAGCTGAAGGCCGGCAGGGTGCGCGCCCTTGCCGTCAGCAGCGCCGAGCCCTCGCCGTTGCTGCCGGGACTGCCGTCGATTGCGCAGTCCGGCGTGCCGGGATACACCTACGAACTGTGGTGGGGATTATTCGCCCCGGCGGGTATGCCGGGCGACCGGATCAACATCGTCAATATCGCGGTCAACAAGATCCTCGCCGGCGCCGATATGAAGAAATTCCTGGACCACGAAGGCGCCGAGCCGTGGCCTCTTACCGCGGCGCAGTTGACCGACCTACTGCCCAGGGAAATAGAGCGCTACCGGAAAGCGGCGAAAGAGGCAGGCATACCGCCGCAGTGATCAGTGGCGTGACGGCCCGCGTCAAACCTTCGCGCCTCCGCCCGACGCGGATGAAAAACCTCCAATTATTCTCACAGCGTAGAGGGAAGAAATAAGAGCCATGCCGCGACGCCTCGGATTTAGTGCTACTTGCCGTCGAGCCCCGCCAGCTTCCTGAAGTTCGGCTCCGCGTGCGGGAACGGCGGCAGTGCCCAGGTGCCGGTACCTACCGGCCGGATATCGCGGTCGACCGGTACTTCCACGAGATAGGGTTTGTTGGCCTTGATCGCTGTTTCGAGCACGCCTTCAAGGTCGCCAGCGCGGTCGACGCGCTTGGCTTCGACGCCGAACGAACGCGCAAGCATCACGAAGTCTGGATTGTAGAGTTTCCTGGTTTTGTCGATCTGGAAGCTCGTCGCCAGTTCCTGGCCGAACATGCCGAGCTGCATGTCGCGTATCGAGCAATAGCCATAGTTGTTCCACACCACCCACACCGCGGGAATGTCGTATTCCATGGCGGTGGCGAGGATGTGCGGCGTCATCAGGAACGAGCCGTCGCCGACGACCGCGATCGCCGGGCTTTCGGGTTGCGCGAGCTTCGCGCCGAGTATGCCGCAGGTGGCGAAACCCATCGAGGCAAAACCCCACGATTGCAGCAGATGACGCGGCCGCCGCGCTTTCCACAGCTGTACCACCCAGTTGTGGTGCACGCCCACGTCGGTCGCGAAAATGGCATTTTCGGGGACCACGCACGACAAGCCTTGCATCAGGCGCTCGGGGCGCAGCGGAGACTGATCGCTGGCGACGAACGGCGCCTGGTAATCATCCCATACCTTGCGGCAGCCGCGCAATTTGGCGACCCAGTCGTCGAAAGTTTTCGGCGAGGACTTGAGTTTTTCTCGTGCGCGCCGCACCAATACTTCGAGGCTCGCGCGGATGTCGCCCAGTATGCCGAGGTGCGCGGGGTAGTTGCGTCCGATCTCGGAGGGATCGTTGTCGATCTGGATCAGCGTGGTGGGCGGGATCGTGAGCGTATAGCCGCTGATCCACGCGCTGGTGGCGCGGTCGTCGAAGCTGCAGCCGAGCGCAAGCATGACGTCGGCGTTGCGGGAGGCTTCGTTGGCGGCATAAGGGCCGTTTCTGCCGATCGGGCCGAACGCAAGCTCGTGCATTTCGTCGATGGTGCCTTTGCCGTTCGGGCTCGTGACGACCGGTACCCGCACGAGTTTGAGGAACTCAAGCAGCACTCCGGTCGCTTCGCCGATCAGGCCGCCTTGTCCGACCAGGATTACCGGGCGCTTTGCGGCGAGCAGCAGGTCGAGCGCCCGCTCCAGCGCGTCGAGATCGCCGGGGGCGCGCTGATTTACCAATGGATCGGGATCGGGTATCTCGACTTCGGCCGTTTCCTGGAACACATTGAGCGGCACATCGATATTCACCGGTCCCGGCCGGCCGGTGCGCAACAGGCCAAATGCCTGTTTGATGGCGAGCGGCAACATATCCACGCGCGTCGGCTGAAAACTTTTCTTGACCAGCGGGCGGATCACCGACGGGAAATCGCCCTGGAAGTAGCGGCCCGTTTCCTGGAACGGCATGCGGTTGAATTGAGTGGTGGGCACGTTGCCGGTGATTGCCAGGAAAGACGATGAATCCATCATCGCTCCGGCAAGCGCGATCGGAAGGTTGCACGACCCAGGTCCGCACGAAGTGTAGGTCGCGACCGGCTCGTGGCGGACCTTGTAGTAGGCATCGGCCATGTAGCCCGCAGCCTGTTCGTGGTGAACCGAGATCGTCTTGATACGGTCAGCGGCGCTGCACGCCGCGTCGAGAAAGCCGATGTTGCCGTGGCCGCAAACGCCGAACAGGTACGGGACTTTCTCCTTGATCAGGTATTCGACCATGATCTCGGCGCCCTTGTAGGTTTTGCGCTTAGCCGCGTTGCGCGGCGGCGTGTCCTTGTTCGTTGCGGGCTGGACGATTACATGATTAGGTGAATCCATGATTGAACTCCTTGCGAACCGATGTGAACTCCTGTGCCTGGTCAGATTCTAGGGTGCGCTCCGGCGCTTATCAAGCCTCGCATTGGCCAGGATCCGATTCGGAGATTTAGAGAGGCCGGCCTTTGTGGTAGCGGTCCGGATCATTTGCCCGCGCTTCCTTTGAAAAGCTCGACGACACGCCGGTCAACATGATCTGCACCCGGCCGCCGAGGATATTGACCGACCCGCCCAGTGCATACGGCACCAGCAGCTGGATCGGCTTGGCTGGATAATCAATCAGATCAATCGATCTTGACGATAATTGAAGAACGTCCCATAATACTCGGTTTCGTTCGGAGGGGTTCCCGAGCGGTCAAAGGGATCAGACTGTAAATCTGACGGCTCTGCCT
>PLYS01000350.1 GCA_003153455.1 Betaproteobacteria bacterium
TGAACAAGGCAAAGCGGCGCCGACAGCTGGTGGAGCTACGCAGCGATCTCGACGCCATCGTACAGTCAGTGGCTAAAGTGTCGGTGGGGTCCGTTCTGCAATCGGGCCAGCACTTCATTACCTTGGTGCCGAACGATGCACCGCTTGAGGTCGAGGCCAATATTTCCGGCCACGATAATGGATTTGTGCATGTCCACGATCCGGCGCTGATTAAGTTCGATACCTTCCCCTATTCGCAATATGGTTTGGCTGAGGGCACTTTGCGGATCATCAGCCCTGACAGCTTCACCGCGCAAGCCGAAGCGCGCAACCCCACGAGTGCGGTCGAAGTGCCGCCTTCGAGTACGGACCCCTTTTATCGCGCGCGGATCGCTATTGACCGAGTGAATCTGCATAATGTCCCAGCGGGCTTTCGTGTGATGCCGGGCATGCCGGTGACTGTTGATATCAAGGTCGGTAAGCGGACGGTGCTTCAGTATGTCCTTGGCGTAATGCTGCCGGTCGCTCGCGAGGGGATGCGCGAGCCATAACGCTGGATGATGCGGCAGCACTGATCTGACGATAGGCTCAAGGCACATGAGTGTCCTAGATCGGCTGATCGGCCGTTTCGTTTCCCCGGCGGCCGCGCTGCGCCGGGCAATCCAACTGGGCGAAGCGGGGAAGTCTGCAGAGGCTTTCCCGCTGCTCACAGTCGCGGCCAGGGCTGGCATTGCGGACGCCGAGTACCGGGTCGCGCGGGCCTATCTCGAAGGCTCGGGCGTGCCGCGCAGCCAGACGGAAGGCGCGCGGTGGCTGCAACGTGCGGCGTCGCAGGGACACCTCGAGGCTCAGTCGTTGCTGGCCGCGCTATGCGTGCACGGTTTGGCCGGCGTGACGAGTAGTGATCCTATAGGGAGCAAACCTCGCGCCGATCGGCTGTTCGCTGTCGATGCGCCGACCGATCCGGATTTCAAGTCCGCCATGAAGTGGGCCCGCCAAGCAGCGGACGCTGGTTCCGCGAAAGGTCAAGCGCTGCTCGCCTATGTCTTGACCTACGGTCCGGAATCCATGCGCGATTTGAAGGGTGCGCATCGATGGTATGAGCGCTCCGCCGCAGCAGGCTGTCCGGAAGGAAGCCTCGGCTACGCCCTGTCGTTAGCGCGGCGCGCCACAGGCGAGAAAAACCAGCGTCAGGTTGCAGAGCACCTGCGCCGTGCGGCCGACGCGGGGTTGCCCACTGCGATTTACCTACTCGGTGTGATGACCGAGCAGGGAACGGGGGTGACGCATGATCCGACGGCTGCCGCGCAGCTTTACAAGAGTGCGGCCGAGAAGGGGTACCGTTCCGCGCAAGTTCGGTGGGGCCTCGCATTGATGGAGGGGCGCAACGTCGAGCAGGACGGCGTTGCCGGTGAATCATGGCTTCGCCGCGCGGCGCTCGCGGGCGATCCGCAGGCGGCGGTCTTGGTCGGTAATCTCTATGTTCAGAACGGCCCATTGCCACCGAATTATGTTGAAGCAGCAAATTGGTACCGCCGCGCCGCCGAGGCGGGAAACACAGACGGCGCCCGCGCGTTGGGATCGCTATACCGGACTGGCGCCGGCATGGTCGAAGATAAAGAAGAGTCTGCGCGCTGGTTGCGGGTCTCTGCCGAAGCCGGCGACCAGTCGTCGCGAGTGGACTTGGCTAATCTCATCCTGGAAGGCGCCGGCGGTGCCGACGACCCGGTCAGGGTAGCGGATTGGTTCAAGCAGGCTGCCGCGTCTGGCGATCTCACTGCTGCCTTCAATCTCGGAATCTGCCTGACTAAGGGTGTGGGTGTCGACCAAGACGAGCAACAGGCGGCGTTGTGGCTGCGTCGCGCCGCTGAGGGGGTGGTGGATGCGCAATTCATGTACGGCCGTATGCTGGCAGAAGGGCGCGGCGTGGCGCCTGACCTGAAGGAGGCCCGCGCCTGGTTCACACGTGCATCTGACACTGGTATGCCGGACGCACAGGTCGCGCTCGCCGAAATGATGGTGAACGGCCGCGGTGGCCCGCGCGACCTCACTGCCGCGCGTGAGCTGTTCGAGAAGGCGGCCGCTCAGGGTCATAGTGGCGCGATGTTCGCGCTTGGCGCGCTGCATGGCGGCGGCCACGATCTACCGATGGATCGGAAAACCGCCCAGCGTTGGTTCCGCGCGGCGGCAACACTTGGTCACGGTCAGGCTCAGCTGATGCTCGGCCGATATCTCAAAAGCGGTGCTGCGGGCGAATTAAATCCGGAAGAAGCGCGCGAGTGGCTGGAGCGCGCCGTTGCGCAAGGCGTTGTCGACGCGCAACAAGACTTGTTGGAGCTTCCACCACCACCNNAACAACGAGAATCCTTTGAGCAATTCCCCTTCGCTCGGCAACAGCGATACGTCCCAACCGCCGCCAAGTGCCTCGATCAAGTTAACGCTGGCAATAAAAAGGCTTTGTCGAATCGCCAGAGCAGACTGCGCGGACGACAGTAACGTCGATTGCTGGTAAAGCAGGGTCGTCAGATCGACCACGCCGATGCGATACTGATTTGTATAGCCTTCAACGGTCCGCCGAGCCGCCCTGACCGCACCCTCTGCCTCCCTCAGCTGTTTCGTGAGAATGCGGACGGCGGCGAGTTGGTCTTCCACCTGCAAGAAAGCCGTCAGCACGGTCTGACGGTAATTGGCAATGCTCTGCCAGTAAACAGCACGCGCAGCATCGACTTGTGCGCCGCGCAAACCGCCATCGAAGATGGTTTCCGAGGCTGCCGCGCCAGCCGACCAGACTGTGTAGGCCGCGTTGAACGGTAACGGGACAGCACCCGCGAGGCCGATCGCACCCCCAAGGGTTATATTTGGGTAATACCCTGCGACTGCCACGCCGATGAGCGCGTTTTGCTCCTGCATCCGGCGTTCGGCGGCGGCCACGTCAGGACGTCGCTCTAGCAACAAGGACGGTACGGTGACCGGGATTTTTGGGATATTCTGTGGCAGATAACGCCGCACGATTGTCAGTTCTGCCGGCGGCCGGCCGATGAGCACCGCAATGGCGTGTTCGAACTGCGCACGCTGCAGGTCAGTGTTGGTGGCCATAGCTTGCGTGTTCGAGAGCTGGGTTACGACCGCATCCTCATCGGAGCGCGGCACCGTGCCGGTGGCAACTTGGTTTTTCACGACTCCCAGCGTGGCCTTGTACTCGGCGATAGTTCTGTCGAGCAGCAGCCGCAGTGATTTCGTCGCCGATAAGTTGAAATACGCGATCGCCAGCATCGCCTGCGCCGAGAGCTTGGCGTTGTCGAGATCAGCAGCGCTGACCTGTGCGGCGGCAACATTGCTCTCGATCTGCCGGCGAACCTTGCCCCATACGTCAGGCGCCCAGGTACCGGCGGCCTGCGGGTTGATGATGG
>PLYS01000089.1 GCA_003153455.1 Betaproteobacteria bacterium
CTCGACGCTCCCCTCGCCCTTTGGGAGAGGGGGTGGGGGTGAGGGACCAGGCGATTTCGTAGAGCCCGGCAGATTGAACCAGCGAGGATCAACGATGGCGGCGCGGCTGAATGGCAAGGTGGCGGTGGTGATCGGGGCGGGCCAGAGTCCTGGCACTGGAATGGGAAACGGCCGCGCGACGGCGTTGCTGTTCGCGCGCGAGGGCGCGAAAGTACTCGCAGTGGACCGCGATCCTGCCTCGGCCGCGGAAACGGTCAAGCTCATCCGCGGCGAAGGCGGCACGGCTGAAGTGTTCGAGGCGGACGTCACGCGCGAAGATCAACTCAAGCAGTGCATCGCGGATTGCGTTGCGCGCTGGGGCCGGCTCGATGTCCTGCACAACAACGTAGGCATCAGCGTCGCCGGCGGCGATGCATCGCCTACCGAGATCACCGAAGCCGCGTTCGACCGCATCATGACCGTGAACCTGCGCGGCGTAGTGATTGCGTGCAAGCACGCGTTGCCGGTGATGCGCGAGCAGAAAAGCGGCGCGATCGTGAACATCTCGTCGATGGCGGCGATCGACAACTACCCCTGGGTCACCTACAAGGCGAGCAAGGCGGCGATGATCGCGTACACGCGCCAGCTTGCGATCCTGAATGCGCCGTACGGCATCCGCGCCAACGTCATCCTGCCCGGACTGATGGACACGCCGATGGCGGTGGACACGCGGGCACTTGCCTGGGGCCGCAAGCGCGAAGAGGTCGCTGCCGAGCGCGATGCAAAGGTGCCGCTGCGCCAGAAGCAAGGCACGGCATGGGATATCGCCTACGCCGCGCTGTACCTCGCCTCCGACGAAGCGGGATTCGTCACTGGCGCCGTGCTACCGGTCGACGGTGGCGCGAGTTGCAAGGTCGGCTGAGCGCCCGCGGCGGTAGACTCGTTTTCGGGGCAAAGATAACTGATCATTTTGAGATAGGTTCTAAATGGCCAAGACAGTGATTGCCAGCACCTGCAAGGAATGTTCCGTGCGATGCGGATCGTTGATTTACATGCAGGACGGCAAGGTCGTCAAGATTACCGGCAATCCCAGGCATCCCGGGTCGCGTGGCGCGTTCTGCATCAAGGGCGTGCAGGCGCCTGTCACCGCGCGCGAGCATCCGGAGCGGCCGGTTCATCCGCTGCGGCGCACGGGCGAACGGGGCGAGGGCAAGTGGGAGCAGGTCTCGTGGGACACCGCGCTGGGCGAGATCGCCGAGCGCATTGGCAAGGTCAAGCGGCAATATGGGCCGCTCGCGGTTGCGGGCGCGGTCTCCAATCACTTCGTCAGCAGGGGCGTGGCGATGACGCAACTGCTGCGCAGCGTGGGTTCCCCGAATTACATGATCAACCAGGACTTGTGCCAGGGGTGCCGCTATACCGCTGCGATGCTGTCCGGCGTCGGAGTCCAGCCTGGCAACGAGATCGAGCAGACGCGCTGCATATTGGTCGTCGGCAAAAGCCCGTCGGATTCGAGCGTCGTGCAGTGGATGCACATCAAAGCGGCCAAGCGGCGCGGCGCGAAGCTGATCGTGATCGACCCGCGTCGCACGCAGATCGCGCGGCTTGCGGACTTGTGGCTGCAGATCAAGCCCGGCACTGACGCGGCGCTGGCTTTATCGATGATCCACGTCATGTTCAGCGAGAAGTTGATTGACCACGAGTTTGTCGGGCAGTGGTGCACGGGCACTGAAAAGCTGCGCGAGCGCGCGGGCAAATATCCTCCGGAAACCGCGGCGGCGATCAGCGGCGTTACGGCGGAGAGAATCGTCGCGGCGGCTCGGCTTTTCGCTACCGCAAAGCCGGGCTGCATGGTGCTCGGGCACGGCATCGATGCGCAGGCCAACGGCGTTGCGACCGTGATGTCGTTTCACGCCCTGCTTGCGCTGACGGGGAACATCGATCGCGCCGGCAGCAACCGGTTCGCGAAACCGATGCCCGGGTTCAGGGATTATTTCAGCATCATCAACGATCCGAAGTTCCGGATGCCGGCTGAGCGCGAACGGCAAATCATCGGCGGCGAGCAGTACCCGCTCTGGTCGGGTCCGGACAGTTGGTCCAAGTCCGCTCACAATCCATCGCTCATACATGCGATCAACACCGGCGATCCGTATCCCATGCGGGCGCTGTATGTCAGCGGAGTGAACATCGTCTGCACTTATCCGGGAATGCAGAACACCATCACCGCGCTCAAAAGTCTGGATCTGCTCGTGGTGGCGACCGATCACATCACGCCGACGGCCGAGCTTGCGGACTTCATTCTGCCCAAGACCACCTTGCTGGAAGAAGAGGACGTTTCAGGCGATCCCGGCGGCCCGTGCCTGACCGCGGTGCAGCGTGCGCTGCCGCCGCGCGGCGAGGCGCGGACGGATATTGAGATCGCAATCGGTTTGCGCGACAAGCTGCGCGAGCGCGGGCTGCTGGACTTCGAACTGCTGCCATGGAACAGCCACCGCGAGCTGCTCGACTTTCAACTCAAGGCAACCGGCGTCGGGTTCGACGAGCTGTGCAAGACGGGATTTCACAAAATACCGTTCAGTTACGAGGAATACCGGAGCCAAGGATTCAAAACGCCGAGCAGGAAGATCGAACTCTGGTCGCAACGCCTCGAGGACACCGGCTACGATCCGATCCCCGACTATCGCGCTCCCGGCTATGCGCAATTGGATGCGGAATTCAATCTCGTACTGCTGACCGGCATACGCAGCATGGCTTATCATCATTCCCGTTTTCGCAATCACGCATGGGCACGCAAGATACAGGACGCGCCCGAACTGCGTATACACCCGCGCACAGCCGGGCGTTTGGGCGTGGGCGACGACGATTGGGTATGGCTGCGAACGCGAGGCGGTGCGGGACGAACGCTGCTCAAGGCGTGGCTGACCGAAGACGTGCCGCTGGATGTCGTCGCGACCGGCATGGGATGGTGGTATCCGGAAGTACCGGGCGCCGATCACGGCGCGCTGACTTTCAACGTGGACGCGGCGATAAGCTACGGCCCGCCGTGGGACCCGATATCGGGCTCGCCGGAAGCCCGCAACACTTCCTGCAACATCAGCCGGGCGGATCCGGCCGAGCCTGCCAGGTATGGCTTCGATTTCATGCATTGAACCGAAGGACGAAAATACGATGACGACAGCTTCGAAACAGGCGCCGGCTGAGGGACTGCCGCTCTCCGGCATCCGCGTGCTCGAATTCGGCCACACCGTGATGGGGCCGTCGTGCAGCATGGTGCTGGCCGATCTCGGCGCCGACGTCATCAAGGTCGAACCTCCCGAGGGCGACCGCACGCGCGCCAATGTCGGTTTTGGATCTGCGCTGTTTCCGGTTTTCAATCGCAACAAGCGCAGCATTTACGTCGACATCAAGACGGACGCAGGCAAGGCTGTCATCCATAAGGTGATTGCGGGCGCCGACGCGCTGATCGAAAACTTCGCCTACGGCACGATGGATCGCCTCGGGCTCGGGTACGCGGCGCTCTCGGCCGCCTATCCCAGGCTGATCTATTGCAGCCTGAAAGGTTTTCTCGGCGGTCCCTACGAGAAACGGGCGGCGCTGGATGAAATCGTCCAGTACATGGGCGGGCTTGCCTACATGACCGGACCGCGGGGCATGCCGTTGCGCGCGGGCGCGTCGGTGGTGGACATCATGGGCGGCATGTTCGGTGCGCTCGGCATCATGGCGGCGCTGCGCGAGCGCGAGCACACGGGGCGCGGCCAGCTCGTGCAAAGCGCATTGTTCGAATCGACCGCGTTCCTCGTCGCCCAGCACATGGGGCAACAGGCATTGACGGGCGTCGCGCCGCTGCCCATGCCGGAGAAAGCGAGCTCGTGGGCCGTGTACGATCCGTTCCAGACGGCGGACGGCAAGACGGTTTTCGTCGGCATCACGAGCGACAATCACTGGCGCAGTTTCTGCACGGGATTCGGCGTGGAGGAACTCCTCTCCGATCCGGCGCTCAAGTCGAACCCGCAACGCGCGCAGGCGCGCGACCGGATCATGCCGGTCGTCACCGAAAAATTCGCCGCCGAGCCGTTCGCTTCGCTGGTCGCCAAGCTCGAACGCCTGAAGATACCCTTCGGCCCGCTGGCCACGCCCGGCGACCTGTTCGACGATCCGCAACTGAACCATGACGGGCGCATGCTCGATCTGCTGCTGCCGACCGGCAAGCGCGCGAAGCTGCCGGGAATCCCGCTCGAGATGGACGGCCGCAAATCGCGCATCCGGCTGCAGCCGCCCGTAATGGGCGCGCACACGCGCGCGGTCCTCGCGGAAGCGGGCTATACCGACGCGCAAATCAGTGAGTTGATAGCACAGCAGGTGGTGATCGCGGCGGATGCGGCCGCACTACCGACCAGCCTCCCTTAAACCGACGATCAAGGAAGATGGCCAGGATGAACGCAAATGTAACGTTGTATAGCGCCGTAGGCGAAGAGCTGACCCACTACGAAGTCGATGTCGAGGGGGCTGTCCTCGTCAGGCGCAAAACGATAAAGGTGCCGGCGGTTGTCCAGTACGCGTGGCCTCATCCTTCGAAGCGATACCTCTATGTGGCAACGAGCAATCGCGGCGCGGGCATGAAAGCGGACTTTCACCATGGATCCGTGCGGGCGCATGCTGGTTGCGGCAAGCATCAAGCCGCTGGCGGTGCGCGAACGTGCGAATGTCACCACGGTGCCGGCGGCTTTGTCGGTGTTCCGGATCGGCAGCAACGGGAAGCTGGAATTCGTGCGCAAGTATGACGTCGACACCGGCGGCAAGATCCATTACTGGATGGGAATGATGGGATTGGGATAAGCTGAAGGCTTGAGTTCAGAGCCAGAGCAATCGGGCGATCGAAATCGCACTCGATTGGAGGAGGAAACCAGTGCGTTTTAGCAATTGCACAATGACCATCGCGGTATTCATCGCAGTTATCGTCGCTGGGCCCGGCTTTGCGGCGGAGCGCGCCTCATCAGCGTACCCGATCAAGCCGATTCGGTTGATTGCTCCTTATCCGCCTGGCGGGGGAAACGACACGATGGCGCGCGCGATCGGCGCCAAGCTGACGGAGGCGTGGGGGCAGCAGGTCATTATCGACAACCGCGCTGGCGCCAACGGCATCGTGGCGTGCGAAATCGTCGCGACGGCCCCTGCCGACGGTTACACGCTGTTGATGGCCAACGTCGGCACGAATGCCATCAATCCCGCGCTTTACAAAAAGCTGCCGTACGATCCGATCAAGGCTTACGCGCCGGTTTCCCTGCTGGGCACGGCACCGAACATTCTGGTCGTGCCCGCGGCCACACCCGCCGGCACCGTGCGCGAGCTGGTCGCACTCGCGAAAAGCCGGCCCGGAAAACTGACTTACGGCTCGAACGGCATCGGCAGCTCGCAGCATCTTGCCGGCGTGATGTTCGGTACCGCGTTCGGAATCGACATCGTGCATGTCCCCTACAAAGGCACAGGGCCCGCAATCATCGATCTGATTTCGGGCCAGATCTCGATGAGCTTTGCCAACGCACTGGCAGTCGTTCAGCACATCAAGACGAATCGTTTAACAGCGATCGCAGTGACGAGCTTGAAACGGTCCTCCACCTTGCCGAATGTTCCGGCGATCGCGGAGACCGTGCCTGGATTCAGCGCAACTTCCTGGTGGGGGATCGTGGCCCCGGCCCGGACACCCAACGGCATCGTCGCCGCGCTGAGCGAAGAAATCGCGCGCGCGCTGGATACTGCCAGCATGAAGGAGCAACTCGACCGTCAGGGTGTGGAGCCACGTTCGAGCACGCCAGGCGAGTTCCAGGCGTTCATGCAATCGGAACTCGTCAAGTGGGCCAAGGTCGTCAAGGACTCCGGGGCCAGTGCCGACTGAAG
>PLYS01000511.1:0-631 GCA_003153455.1 Betaproteobacteria bacterium
GCCCGCAGGGGCAGAAGGTGCGGCGGCTGTTGATCGAAGAGGGCGCCGACATCAGCAAAGAGCTCTACGCGGGCATGGTGGTCGACCGCGGCACGCAGCGCGTGTGCCTGATGGCAAGCTCTGAAGGCGGCATGGACATCGAGGAAGTAGCTTCCCGGATGCCGGAGAAAATCCACAAGGTGTTCATCGACCCAATGACGGGCTTGAAAGACAGCGAAGCCGACGACGTCGCACTCAAGATCGGCATTCCCGCGGCATCGCTCGCGAAAGCGCGTCCGGCGCTGCAGGGGCTATATAAAGCGTTCGACGAAACCGATGCCTCGCTTGCCGAAATCAACCCGTTGGTCCTGACCGGCAGCGGCGACGTGATCGCACTCGACGCCAAAATGAATTTCGATGACAACGCGCTGTTCCGCCATCCCGACATCGTCGCGATGCGCGACCTCGACGAGGAGGACCCGGCCGAAATCGAGGCCTCGAAGTTCGGNNACCAAGCTCTACGGCGGCAGCCCGGCCAATTTCCTCGACGTCGGCGGCGGTGCTTCGGCCGAAAAGGTGACCGAGGCGTTCAAGATCATGCTCAAGAATCCGAACGTCAAGGCGATACTCGTCAACATTTTCGGCGGCATCA
>PLYS01000511.1:712-2552 GCA_003153455.1 Betaproteobacteria bacterium
CATTCACCTGTTCACCGAATTGAAAATTTGAAAAGGCGCGCATGTCGATTTTGATTAACAAGAATACTCGCGTGATGACGCAAGGCATCACCGGAAAAACCGGCCAGTTCCATACCAAGATGGGCATTGAATATGCGAACGGCAGGAACTGCTACGTGGCAGGCGTCAATCCGAAGAAATCCGGCGAGTCGTATGAAGGCATCCCGATTTTCGCGACGGTGAAGGAAGCCAGGGAAAAAACCGGCGCCACCGTTTCGGTGATTTACGTGCCGCCGCCGTTNNCAAGATCGGCATCATGCCCGGCCACGTCCATAAGAAAGGCCCGGTCGGCGTAGTGTCGCGCTCGGGCACGCTGACTTACGAAGCAGTCGGCCAGCTGATGGAGCAGGGCCTCGGTCAGTCAACCTGCGTTGGCATCGGCGGCGACCCGGTCAACGGCATGAAGCATATCGACATCATGAAAATGTTCAACGATGACCCGCAGACCGAAGCGGTGATCATGGTCGGCGAAATCGGCGGCTCCGACGAGGAGGAATGCGCGCGCTGGATCAAAACCAACATGAGAAAGCCCGTGGTCGGCTTTATTGCGGGCGTCACCGCGCCGCCGGGCAAACGCATGGGTCATGCTGGAGCGATTATTTCAGGCGGCAAGGGAACGGCCGCGGAAAAATTGGCCGTCATGGAAGAGTGCGGGATCAAAGTGACTCGTAATCCGGCTGAAATGGGCAAGGTGCTCAAGTCCGTCTTGAAGTAGGCTGTTAGAATCGAATTTGCCGTATCAAACGATTTACGAATCCGCGCAATTTTTTGCGTAACGCGCGCCGTCGACGCGCCAGGAGCCAGAGTTGGACACGGGAATCACCAGGAGCAAACGCGGCAAGCCGAAAGGACGCGCAGTCGATGGCAAAGCGCTGGCTGAAGTACAGGCGTTGCTCGGCAATGAGCCGCGCCGGCGTGACCTGCTGATCGAGCACCTGCATAAGATCCAGGACCGCTACGGACATATTTCAGCGGCGCACATCGTTGCGCTCGCGCGCGAAATGAAGCTCGCGATGACCGAGGTCTTTGAGGTCGCGACGTTTTATCACCACTTCGACGTCATCAAGGAGGGCGATGCCGCGCCGCCCGCGCTTACGGTGCGCGTGTGCGATTCGCTTTCGTGCGAGCTTGCCGGCGCGCAACCACTGTTGGACGCGCTGCAAGCGACGCTGGGACCTAACGTGCGCGTAATCCCGGCGCCGTGCGTCGGCCGCTGCGAGCAGGCGCCGGCGGCAGTGGTCGGCCAGAACCCGGTGGCACAGGCGACGGTCGACAAGGTCAAGGCGCAGGTTGCAGCGAACAAGACCCAATGCGCAGTCGGTAAGTACGTCGGCTATGAGGAGTATCGCAAGCAAGGCGGCTACGGGATTGCAGTCGCATGTCTCGCCGGCAAGCGCGACGCCGAGGACATCCTCAAAACGATGGAGGATTCCGGCGTGCGCGGGCTCGGCGGCGCCGGCTTTCCTGCCGGGCGCAAGTGGCGCATCCTACGCGGTGAGCGCCGGCCGCGGCTGCTCGCGATCAACCTCGACGAAGGCGAACCGGGGACATTCAAGGACCGCTATTACCTCGAACGCGACCCGCACCGGTTTCTCGAGGGAATGGTGATTGCGGCATGGACGGCGCAGGTGTCCGAGGTCTATATCTATCTGCGCGACGAGTACGCGGGCTGCCGCGCGATACTCGAGCGCGAACTCGCCGCGTTGCAAACAAATCCGCCGTGTCC
The DNA here is from genome assembly GCA_003153455.1 of Betaproteobacteria bacterium. Taxonomy (GTDB): domain Bacteria; phylum Pseudomonadota; class Gammaproteobacteria; order Burkholderiales; family SG8-41; genus PALSA-1004. Next base: position 2,478 of record PLYS01000511.1, read on the forward strand.
GCTGCAGCCGATTTACTTGCGGCGCGGCGCGGGCGCTTACATCTGCGGCGAAGAGACGGCGCTGCTGGAAAGCCT
>PLYS01000215.1 GCA_003153455.1 Betaproteobacteria bacterium
ACGCTTCCTCCTCTACTCTACCGTCCTTCGCGGTTCAAGATTGGGTAGCAGTAGGGTAGGCGGCGAGCGCTTCAAGGACGAGATTGAACGCGCATCAAAATGCGCCGCCCGTCCACCCAAGCGAGGCCGACCCGCGCGCCCGGCGATGCCGCATGGTTGACGGGTTTCTGGCGGGTGGGTTACTATGATGACCAGAATTCTGGTCCTATCTTATTAAGAGGTTTCGGATGGCAAAAACATTGTCCTTGTCCGAGGTGAAGACGCGGTTGCCGGAGCTGATCGCCGGTGTCCAGGATCGCGAGGAGGAGATCGTGGTCACCAAGAATGGCCGCCCTGCCGCGATTCTGATCAATGTGCAAGAGTATGCGCGACTGAAAGAGACCTTGGACGTCCTCAGCGATCCCGCGCTGATGAAACAGATCTCCCGGAGCCGCGCGTTCTACCGGTCCGGCGGGAAAGGCCTCACCTTCGAGGACGTGTTCAGTGAGCCGGTCACCCCTGTCAAGAAACGGCGCAGTGCGTGAATCCCTTCCGTCCGGACATCCCTCCGCATGTGGCTGAGGTGATCCGGTCTCTCCATCCTGACTTGAAACGTTCCATCAAAGCCGCCGTTCGTGCCATTGCCACCGACCCCGAGTGTGGGGTGCCGCTACTCCGCGAACTCGACGGGTTGTGGAAATACCGCGTCCGCCGCTTTCGGATCGTCTACGCCATCGACCGCAAGACGCGCGTCATCCGCCTCATAGCCGTTGGCCATCGCCGGCATGTGTATGAGGAGTTGTCCGCCCGGTTGCGGTCAACGACGTAATTGCTGGAGCTCACATGAAATCATGCTGGATTCGAACCCGCAACGGGAAGATCGAACTCGAAGCCCGGGACGTTGCCGTGCCGCATGCCAAGTCAGGCGAGATTGTGCTGCGCGTACGCTGCACTGCGCTCAATCGCGGCGAGTTCATCGCCCGGTATCAGGCGGAAGGAGTAAAGCCCGGCGGCGTTGAGGCGGCCGGCGAAGTGCATGCCGTGGGAGAAGGTGTCAACGGCGTCAAACAGGGCGACCGCATCATGGGACGCGCCAAAGGCGGCTTCGCCGAGTATGCGTTGCTGAATGCGTACGACGCGATCCCCGTGCCCGAGTGCTTGACCTGGGAGCAGGCGGCAGCGGTGCCGCTTGCGTTTCTGGTCACGTACGACATGTTGTATCCCTACGGCAAGCTGAAGTCCGGCGAGTGGCTGCTCGTCACGGGAGTGTCGTCAGGTGTCGGTGTTGCGTGCCTGCAGACGGGCAAGTTCCTCGGCGCAAAGGTGATCGGCACCTCGGGCTCGGCGGACAAGCTTGCGAAGCTGAAAGCGATCGGCCTCGATGCCGGCATCCGCACCCGCGGCCCCGATTTCGCCGCGCAGGTGAAAGCCGTTACCGACGGCAAGGGTGCCGATGTCATCGTCAACAATGTCGGTGGCAGCGTGTTTCCGGAGTGCCTGCGCGCGCTTGCATTGCAGGGCAGGCTCGCGACAGTGGGCTCGGTAGACGGTGTGACGAAATGCGAAATCGATCTCGAGGCGCTGCACGCCTATCGTTTGGAGTTGTTCGGGGTTTCGAACAGATTTACGACTTCCGCGCAGCGCGCGCAGACGGTGCGCGGTTTCGTCCGTGACCTGCTGCCGGCATTCGCCGACGGGCGTATCTTGCCCGTGATCGACAGGATATTCACCCTCGATGAGCTGCCGGCGGCCAAAGATTACATGGAATCCGACGCGCAGGTCGGCAAAATCGTGGTGCGCGTGTCGTAAACGATCCGCGAGGAGTTTGTCGGACGTAGCACCGACAAACTCCTAAGGGAATCAATGCCAAGATGAACCCGGATGCAATCACCAGATTGGTGATCTTGATGACAAGGCTTGTACTTTTTTTCCTTCGCGTCCACCTCTCCCCCGACCCCTCTCCGACCGGCGGAGAGGGGAGCAGATAGTTCCTCTCTCCCTTGATGGGAGAGAGGATAGGAGAGAGGATAGGAGAGAGGGTGGGCGTCCTTCGCGGTGAACAGCTTTTCTCGGTTCATTCTTCCCCAGGGTAGTCATTCGGCACGGATGTTGGCTTCGCGCGCAATCTTGACGAACTTGTCAATGTCGCTCCGCAGCAGCGCCGCAAACTGCTCGGGGGTGCTCCCAACCAGCTCGAGGCCGGCGGGTTCAAAGATCTGGCGTATCTCGGGTGTGGCGAGCGCCTTGACGATCTCGGCATGCAGTTTCATTACGATGTCGCGTGGCGTGTTCGCCGGGGCGAACAGCCCGAACCATGCGCTACCTCCTGCGCCGGGGAATCCAGCTTCCGCGAACGTCGGGATATCCGGTGCGATCGGGGAACGCTTCTCCGCGCCGATGGCGAGGGCCCGCAGGCGCTTTGCCCGGACCAGGGATATCGCGGTCTGCATGGAGTCGAAACCCGACATGACATGCCCCGCCAACAGAGCGGATGCTGCCGGCGCGCTGCCTTTGTAAGGCACGTGGATCATCTTGATGCCGGTCATCGAGCTGAACGACTCGGTGAGGAAGTGGGGAAAACTGCCGACGCCAAAGCTCATATAGGTAATCTGACCCGGGCGTGACTTGGCCAGCGCGACGAACTCCTTGACGGTCTTTGCCGGCACCGACGGATGGACGAAAAGAAAAAATGGCGTATTGACAAGATTGGAAATCGGTGCGAAATCCTTGATGACATCGAACGGCAGCTTCTCGTTGATGGCAAAATTGGTGGCGAAGTGACCGATCGCGCCCAGCAGGATCGTGTAACCGTCGGGCGGGGACTTGGCGGCGAATTCCAGCGCAATGATCCCGTTGGCGCCCGCGCGGTTGTCGATGACGAACGGCTGCTTGAGGCTTTCGCTCATTTTTTGGGCGACGGGCCGCACGATGAAATCCGGATTTCCGCCAGCCGCAGACGGGACGATCACGCGAATTGGCCGGACCGGGTAGTTCTGTGCAACAACATTCGGAACAGCGAGAAGCCAACTCAAGGACACGGCTGAAAGAACGTGCAGTAGACGCATTTGCTTTTCTCCTCAGGTGGCATATCTTGCCAGCAATAGCCGTCCGGTTCTAGACTGTTCTCGCTCGAATTCGATAAATCCTGCAAGTACCAATACACAGCCAGGCCGTTCCCTGCCGGGCTTAAGGGGGTCTTACATGTCCAAGGAAGTCGTTGACCAGCTCCTCACGCACGGCATTCATCGTTTTCTCGCCGATGGCGTGCACTACCGGGATCTCGTGGATATCCAGGCGGCGACGGCGGACTGGTCGCAGTGGTGCCGGGTATGGTCGGAGTTCGCCGCGGCTGCGGAAGAACGCGGAGACGCAGCACTCCGGCAGTCTCACACGCGCACGGCGGCGGCGGAGTTCGGGCGCGCCGCGCTGTACTTCCACTATGCGCAGAATCTGTACTACGACGATCTGAAGGTAAAACGCAAAGCGCACGATCGCAAAGTGTCGGTCTTTAAGCGGGCGGCCCCGCTTTTCGACCCGCCGCTCGAGCGCGTCGGGATTCCCTTCGAGAAGATTTCGCTGCCCGCGTATCTGCGCCTGCCATCGGGGCGAGCGCAGGCGCCTTGCGTGATCCTCCTCGGCGGTCTCGACACGACCAAGGAAGACTATATGGTCGTCAATAATCTGTGTGCCGAGCGCGGCCTGGCGACGCTGGCGTTCGATGGGCCTGGCCAGGGCGAGGTACTGTACGAGATGCTATGGCGTCCGGACTTCGGGCGGGCGATCTACGCGGTGCTGGATTATCTGGAGAGACGACCGGAGATCGACCGCAGCCGCATCGGCATCATCGGCCGCAGCACCGGCGGCTTCTACGCTCCGCAGGCCGCTGCGACTGACGCGCGGATCAAGGCGGCCGTCTCGTGGGGGGCGATGTATCACCTCCGCAACCTCGCCAGCGTCCCCGCGGTCACGCGTGACGGCTTCGTGTTCGTGAGCGGCTCGAAGAGCGTGGATGAAGCGGTGCGCTTCTTCGAGTGCATCAACCTGGAGGGCGTGGCATCCAAGATCCGCTGTCCGCTGCTCGTCGTGCACGGCGGCCTCGATACGATCACGCCGCTGGAGAACGCCACGCGTCTGGTGCGGGAAGCAGCCGGCCCGGTGGAGACCCTCATTTGGGAGGACAGCGGTCACTGCTGCCACGATCGCTCGCATATCGTGCGTCCGGCGATGGCGGATTTCATGATGCGGCATTTGTAGCAGCGAAGGAATACGTGGGCATCGCTGTGGACCACGAGAATTTCATGCGCGCATCTACGGATATCGCCTCTCACGCTGCCTTTCGATGCACAGTGATGCGCCGGTACGAGGTCGCGTTGCTGCGTTCGAGTTCCCACAGGTCGAGCGCTGCCTGCATCCGCAGCCATAATTCCGGCCCGTTGCCGCAGAAACGACCGATACGGATAGCCATGTCCGGAGTAACGGGCCTGCGCCCGTGGAGTATTTCCGACACCGTACGCCGCGAAACGCCGAGTTGATCGGCCAGCTCGCCTTGCGTGATTTCCAATGCCGGCAACACGTCTTCGCGCATGATTTCCCCGGGGTGAGTCGGCTTCCGTGCTTTGCTTCGCATCGAGTCCATCAATGGTAGTCCTCAAGATTCACGTTCATAGTGAAAATGGCCGCAAGCCGCGCACACGACCCCGTCCCACCAGGGAGCGTGGCGGCAAATTCGAACAGGCTTCCGGCGAAGCGTTGTTGTCGGCGCGGCATCACGGTTTGCTTTGGTTCATCGGTAAAGCGGCAAAGCGTAAATGGTGCGAGCAGGGCGGGTCTCGATGAGCACGTTGAGACTACCAGCGGTCAGGTATCGATTAGCACCATGCACTTAGCCAAGGGCCTGGAGTTCCGCGCACTGGTGGTGATGGCGTGTGATGACGAAATCATCCCCCTGCAATCGCGCATCGAGACCGTGGCGGATGCCACCGATCTGGAAGAGGTCTACAACACAGAACGCCACTTGCTGTACGTCGCCTGCACCCGCGCGCGCGATCACCTGCTCGTGACGAGCGTGGAACCGGCGTCGGAATTTCCGGATGATCTACAGGAACGGTGATCAACCATTATTATTTTTCTATTTAAAATTGAAGCCCGTGATCCCGGGAGCGAATAAAAATGCGAGTTAATTGCTATAGCCAGAGAATTGGTGACCTTTGCAGAGAGTACAAGCAAGGAAAGCGGTGATTAGTGGTTGGTTATAATGCGAGCCGGGCCCCGTTCCTGGGTCAGGCGTTACGAAACGCCAGCTGGTGGGAGACCGTGTTTTCCTGTGCGGTCACGAACTCCAGCAGCGCCGCTCTGCCGCTTTCCGTGACCCTGCGTGCCCGTTCAATGGCGTCCTTGATCTGCGCCGGATCGCAGACCCGCTCCGACCACCCGCCCATGGCCTTTGCCATGTCCGCGTAGTTGCCCAGCAGGTCGCGAGTGCGGAACATGTCGTGCGACTTCTTCATGTGCTCCGTCTCGACCGCCATACTGTTGTTGTTCAGGACAATCGTAAGGATGGGGAGGCCCGACCGCACCGCAGTCTCGAAGTCCAGGCCGGTCATGCCGAACGCCGCGTCGCCCATGAAGTTCACGCAGAATTTGTCTGGCGCGGCCAGCTTCGCGCCCATCATAAGCCCCAGGCCCGTACCCAACTGGTGCGATTTGCCCCAGCCCACGTACGACCTGGGCCCGCCGGCGCGGTAGAACGGCATCATCTGATAGCGCGGGCTGCCGGAGTCGTGCGTGACGATGGCCGTGTCCGGGTCAACCGCCTGCATGAAATCCGCGATGACGCGGTACGGGTTGATGGGCATGTCGTTGGAGGTCAGCTTGGCCAGCCACTGCTGCTGCCAGGCGTCGCGTATTTTTGCAATCTCGGCCCGCACCGCCGCGCCGTCGCGCGATTGAAGCCCCAGCAATTCCCGGCATGCGTCGACGAACTGCCTCAGCACGAGTTTGGCGTCGCCGAGGATGGGAAAGTCGGCGTAGTAAGACTTGTTGTGGTCTATCGTGTCGGCAGTGTTGTGGATGATGACTTTGCGGCCGGGAATGTTGGTGGACATGCCGTGCCTGGACAGCGATGACCCGGCCGCGAACACCAGGTCCGCCTCCTTGAGGAAGTGATAGGCCGTGCCGCTCATCGCCCCTCCACCGGCGCTGCCCAGCGCCAGCGGGTGCGATTCCGGAAACGCGCTCTTGCCCGCGAGCGTGGAATAAACGGGGGCCTGCACCAGTTCGGCCAGCTCGATCAATTCCGGCGTCGCTTCCGCGTAGAGCACGCCCTGTCCTGCCTGGATGACGGGTCGCCCGGCGGCGAGGAGCGCTTTCGCAGCGGTCATTACCTCTTCGGGGTTGGCTTGCGCCTTGGCAATTTTTACCGGACGGTAGTTTTCCACCACCGCCGGATCCACTTCCGCGTTGCCGACGTCGATGGGAATTTCCACCAGCGCGGGGCCGGGCCTGCCCGAGCGCATCTGCGCGAAAGCCCTGCGCAGCGTATCGCCTACGCGTGCGGGCTGATTGATCTGCTCCGCGAACTTGGTGATGGACTCGTAGGATCTGACAGACGAGAAGTTGGGAAAAACGCGGTCGCGTTCGAGCGGGTGGCCGAGTGGCAGCAGCAGTATGGGAACGGCGTCCGAGTAAGCGGTGGCAACGCCCGCATAAGCGTTCTCGGCGCCGGGACCGTATTGCATCGCAAACACGCCGGCCGGTTGGCCGTTCCTGACGCGGCTCCAGCCGTCGGCAATGCCGACGCCGACGCGCTCCTGCCGGCAAATGATGGGCTTGATACCTGCCGCGGCAGCGGCCTCTATGACAAGCGTCGTCGGAAACGACGGGAGGATGTGGATATTCTCGCGCTTGAGTATTTCCGCAACGGCATCGACAGTGCGCATGCAAAGCTCCTTTCGGCGGGCATGGTTCCGCAGACAACGGGTACCGGCTGGTGCCGCATGCTAACTTGCGCCTGCGACCGGTCGCAACATCAAAGGGGGCCACGCTCGATTAATTTAAAACCAGTGATTATTAATTCGTGGCTCGTGGTTCGTAGCTCGTGAGGCGGAATTACGTCGCCGCTCCCCATTACGGACTATTTTTCCGTGCTCACTTCCACTTTGACATCCGGCGTCGCGACCGCGACGCTGCCGTAGAGCGGTCACCTGCCCTTGAAGCGGTCGATCAGCGTCGCGCCCTGCGCGGCAGTGACGCCCGCCAGATGAAACTTGACCTGCACCGAATTCAACACGCTGACGTCCTTGCGCACCGGATTCGCGCGGTCGAGTGTGCCGGAGATATCGACGTTGATCGCGCGCAGCGGAATCGACTCGGCTTTGGCAAAGGCCTGCTCCAGTTCCACGCCGCATGCCGCGACGCCGGTCAGGAACAATTCCGCGGGCGTGACTTCCTCTCCCGGAGCGCCGTTCTGCACCGGGCCGTCGACGATGAAGTGATGATTGCGCACGTTGCACAGCACGCGTCCGTGGGTGTCGGTCGAACGCGCGCGCGCGGCATAGTTACGAACTTCGCTGGCGGCCATGGTTGCTCGTCACTTTCGAGTGAACTGTGGTTTTATTGTGTCACTTACCGGTCGGAACGGCACTAGACCCCGGCGACTGAGTCGAGAGCGGCGAGCACCTTAGGCGGCGACATCGGTAGTTCGGTCATGCGCCGGCCGATCGCATTGTTGATCGCGTTGGCGATCGCCGCCATCGGCGGGACGATGTTGGCTTCGGCCACACCCTTCACGCCATACGGGTGGTTCGGGTTCGGCACCTCGACCAGTATTGTTTCGATCATCGGCAAATCGGACGCGACCGGGATCCGGTAGTCAAGGAACCCCGCATTCGAAAGGTGTCCCGCCTGGTCGTAGATGTATTCCTCATTCAGCGCCCAGCCGATGCCCTGCACGACGCCGCCGTGGATTTGTCCCTCGACATAGCCCGGATGGATCGCGCGGCCCACATCCTGCGCGGCGACGAAGCGCAGGATCTTCACGTGGCCCGTCTCGGGGTCGACCTCGACGTCGCAAAACTGCGTCGCGAAGCCGGGCGCCTGGCCGCCCGCGTTGAGCGACGCCGAAGCACTGATCGGCCCGCCGGTAGCGGACCGCTTGGCGGCGATTGCCTTGAGCGGCAGCGGCTCGAACTCGCCGGCCTTCTTGCCCGCGGGCCTGGCACAGCCGTCCTCCCAGATCACGTCGTCGGCGTTCACTTTCCAGATTATCGCGGCCCGGGCGCGCAGCTCGTCGATCACTTTGTTGCACGCGTTGACCACGGCGATGCCGGTCGCGTACGTAACGCGCGAGCCACCGGTGCCCTGGGTGTAGCCGATCGAGTTGGTGTCGGCGACGATCGGCCGGACCCTGTCGTAATCGATTCCCAGCGTCTCGGCCGCCATGAGGGCGATCGACGCGCGTGAGCCACCGATGTCCGGACTGCCGGTCGCGACGACGACCGTGCCATCTTCGTTGACGTGCACGGTCGCGCTCGATTCACCGCCGCCGTTGAACCAGTAGCCTGCCGCGGCGCCGCGTCCCTGATTCTTGCCGAGCGGTGCGGTGTAGCCGGGATGCCGCATCAGTG
>PLYS01000194.1 GCA_003153455.1 Betaproteobacteria bacterium
CTCACGATCTCCCGCAGCGTGCTCCGCGCGCTGCTGCTGCTTGACGGCGGTGCAGGCCAGGCGATAGCTTTTGCGGAAGTTCACTCCCAATTGTTCCGTTAGCCGCATGTGATCTCAGCAGAAATGTATGATTGCAAGACTTGACCTCATTCGTTCCAGCCTGGAAGAGGTTCCATGAAGCTCCTGTTGAATGTGCTGCTTCTTGCCATTGCATGTGCCGCCTCGCCGGGTTTTGCGCAGGGTTTCCCCGATAAGTCCGTTCGCTTGATCGTGCCGTTCCCGCCGGGAGGCGGCACCGATGGCTTCGCGCGCATTCTGGGCGCGAAACTGACCGAGATTTGGGGACAGCAAGTGATTATCGATAATCGGGGCGGCGCTCAAGGCAACATCGGCACGGCATTGGGCGCCCGAGCTGCGCCGGATGGCTACACGCTTACGCTGGCTCACCAGGGCGCGCTCACCATCAACCCGCATCTTTACAGCAAGCCCGGGTACGATACGTTGCGCGATTTTGCCGGCGTCTCGCGCGGCACGGACATGGCATTCATACTCGTCGTGCATCCTTCCCTGCCCGTCAAGACGATGAAGGATCTGGCGTTGCTGGCCAAACAGAACCCCGGCAAGCTGACCTTTGCGTCGACTTCTTCGGGGCCGCAAATGGCGGGCGAGCTTTTCCGGCTGACGACAGGAACGGACATGCTCCACATCCCCTACAAGGGAGGAGGTCCCGCAACGATCGATCTGCTCGCGGGCCATGTCGCCATCATGTTTGCCAATCCGACCGCCACGGTGCCGCATGTCAAGAGCGGCAAACTGCGCGCGCTGGGCGTGATGGGGCCCAAACGCAACGAGGCGTTACCCGATGTACCGACTGCGATAGAGGCCGGCTATCCCGATCTTGGAAATGTTATTGAGTGGTACGGCGTAGTCGTGCCCGCGGCTACACCGCGCGAAATAATCGCCAGGCTCAATGCAAGCGTGGTGCAGGCAATTAATTCCCCGACGTGTTCAAGCGTATTACTTCGCTCGGTCAGACTCCCGTGACCAGCACACCCGAAGAGTTTGACGGGTGGATCCGGTCGGAATTCGAGCGCTGGGGCAAGGTCGTGAAAGCGTCCGGGGCCAAGGCGGACTGACCGCAGGCCGCGTAATGGGCTCGGCTATACATATGCAGAGGAAAACACCATGAGAATCGTAAGCTCGCAATGCAGTAGCGCCCTGCTGGCGTTCGTGACCATTTTCATCGCGGGCGATGCGCCGGCGCAATCGTCCGCTCCGTACCCGAACCGGCCGATTCGCATGATCATTCCGTTCGCGCCGGGCGGCGCCTCGGATTTCGTCGGGCGCATCGTGGGGGCTTCGCTCGGCCCACTGCTCGGGCAGCAGATCGTCGCCGACAACCGGGGCGGCGCATCCGGCAACATCGGCATGGAGGCCGCGGCGAGGGCGGCGCCGGACGGCTACACGATCTACCAGGGCAACGTCGGCACGCTTGCGATCAATCCGGGCATCTTTCCGGCGCTGGCGATCAAGCCGCTGCGCGATTTCATTCCGGTTACGCAGGTGGTGGACGTGCCCGACATACTGGTCGTGCACCCGTCGGTGCCCGTGAAATCGGTGAAGGAACTGATTGCGTTCGCCAAGGCGCGCCCGGGGCAGGTTCCGTTCGCCTCGCCGGGCGCGGGCACCGCCGGCCGGCTCGAGGTCGAATACCTCGCGCAGCAGGCCGGCCTCAGCCTGATTCACGTGCCTTACAAGGGCGGCGCGGGCCCGGCGGTGATCGGCTTGCTCGGCGGCGAGACGGCGCTCACGTCCACGACGGTCTCCTCCGTCATCACGTTCATCAAGGCGGGCCGGCTGCGTCCTCTCGGCGTCGTTTTCTCGAAACGGCTGTCCGCGCTGCCGGACACACCGACCATGCAGGAGCAGGGCTTCGCGCTGACGGCGGGCTCGTGGCAGGGCGTGCTCGTGCCGGCGGGGACGCCGAAGGAAATCGTCGACAGACTTTACGCGACGCTGATGAAGGCGATGGAGCAGCCGGACGTGAAGAAGCGGCTTGCCGACGGCGCGGTGGAAATCGTGACCAGCGCGTCGCCCGCAGAGTTCGGCAAGCTCATCGCGCAGGAAACGCAGCGTTGGGAAAAGGTCATCAAGGAAGCGAACGTCGTCGCGGATTGAAGCGCGAGAAGACTTGACCCCCATTCGCTTGTGCACGGTCGGGGAACGAGGCGCGTCGAGGCGGATATCGCGGAGCAACTGCCACGCCGGAGCCCAACTGGAGCGGAACGCGGCAAACGCGCCGCTAGCAGACAGGATCTATTCCAGGTGCAGACGGACGGGGCTCGCGTTCGCCTGCACATGCGCGGTCTTGCGGGCGTAGGCGGCGGCGATCTTTGCCATGTCGGCCGCGCTGTCGCCAGTCAAAATGATCTGTCCGCATAGACCGATTTCGCGCTTCGCGTAGTCGATGTAGGCCAGCAGTACCGGTGCGCCCGCAGCGAGCGCGATGCGATAGAACCCCGATTTCCAGTAAGGCGCATACTTGCGCGTTCCCTCGGGCGCGATGGCGACGAGCAGCGTATCGCGCCTGCGGAATTCGTCGGCGACGGCATCGACAAATCCGCCGGGCACCGAACGATTGATCGGAATGCCGCCGACGCGGCGAAACAGCGGCCCCGCGGGCCCGCGAAAAAGCGTGTGCTTGCCTATCCAGTGCACGGGCCAGCCGCAGGCCAGCCGCACCAGCATGCCCCAGACGAAATCCCAGTTGGAGGTGTGCGGGTAGACGATGATCACCGCCTTCGCAACGGGCGGGTATTCCGGCAACCGTGATCGCCAGCCAAACGAGCGCAGCAGCGCGTGGGCCCAGCGGTGTCTGCTGATGATTACCGTAGGCGTACACCTTGGCGCGAGGCATGGCTGCCCTCCCCTTGGCGCATTCATATTGCTCCAGTTCAATGTGTTGCGTGGGTCCGACCCTGAGTCAGCCACTGGCTCAGTCGGCTACTATGCGGTGAACATCGAGCAGTTAACAGCGGCAATCCGGGAACGATCTTATATCTGGCTACAAGCGAACTGCCACAGAACGTTAAGAAGCGTTCCCGACGCGACGGACAACCAGCCGTTGGATACCGCAGCGGTCTCGACGAGATCCCCGTTGCCCATCTGACCGGAGTGCAAGAAAAAAGCGATCGTCCGTATGCGCGGATCCTCGCAGTCGAATTCACTATGCGCCGTTGATGAAGCGTGCTGGTTACCGTAAGGTGACGATCGGGGCGATTTAAGGTCGATTAAATCGCTCATCTGCACCAGATTTCCTTCCCTGGAGATGGTGGCGGGGTCGGCATATGCAATATATTCTTCATTGTCGTTGACGATCACCCACTCAGCCGCCGAGTTGCAACTAAGTGCCGCAAGCGCCAAGGCTAATGCGAGTCGTTTCATGGTTGCGCCCCTGGACAATATTCCGCAATTCTACACTCGCTGAAACAAGAAACAGTAGGGTGCGCACCGCGCACGCGGCTTAACGCACGAATCACGTGACCGCCATGATTCCGGGATGTCGCGTTATCGGCGATCGCTGGCGATGGGCGCTTCATTCTTCTTCACGGTCAATGCCTATCGGCGTCGCCCCGTGCTGACGCACCCCGAGGTACGTGCCGCGTTGCGGGCGGGCCATGGCGGATGTCCGCCATGCGCTGCCGTTCCGCATTGATGCGTGGGTGTTGCTGGCATGGGCTGGTGACGCGCGCACTCGATTGGCCCTATTCGACGTTCCACCGGGATGTGAGGCGCGGGTTTCTCCCGACTGATTGGGCAATCGATCCAGGCGAGGTGATCGGTGATGCGGGAGAATGACGCCGCGTGCGCGATGCGCACCCTTGCTTGCTTTACACGAAGGTGTGAACAGTGATAACCTGCAAGCCATGAAAGCAATCATGCCCGAACCCGAAATCGTGACGCGCAAAGGCAAACCCGTCTCCGTCATCACCCCCCATTAAGGACTACGAAGAACTCTTGGAGCGCGTGGAGGACGCCGATGATGTGGCTTGGCTCAAGCGCACGCGTCGCAAGCCACTCCACTACCGCCCGCTGGAGGAATACCTCGCCGAGCGCAACCGCAATCCACAACAATATTAAGAGTGAAACGTGTTGCGTGGGTCCGACCCCGGATTAGCCTAGAAAAAGACGAAGCCCGGTCTCTCGTCTCGAGCGGACCGGGCTCCGTTTTCGTGCTGGTTGCGCGGCTGACTATTTTCCTGCCACGGCGCGCACACCCGTCCACATTAACACCCCGACCCCGATTACCGGGAAGGCGATTGCGTAGGCAAGCCCGATGAACGGCGCGGCGAAGAATAACGCGACGTCTTTCACGCGTTTCGGCAATGCCCGTATTGCCACCCAGACGAGAACTCCAAGCCCGACGAACGACAGGGCGATGACTGCGATCAATCCGATCAGCGGCGCGCCGACCAGCATTAGGGCATGTTTGGCGCGGGCGGCCACGGTTCCATTTTCGTTTCTGCGTGCATACGCAGCGGCTTCGTATCCGGTGGTCCAAGTCAGTGTGGCGTTCATGATCATCTCCAGTTAAAAATCGATCCTGCTTGCCCTGTATTAAGCAACAAGCGTGCCACGCACGCAGATTGAGACAATAAGATAGTAATTTCCATGGCTTATGAGGCTGTTGCCGGCGAGAGGCCGGGAACCGTCACGGGCCGCAAGTACACTTTTTCTGTGCACCGCGAGGCGGCGGGAAAGAATTTCCTTTTTGATTTCAGCGCGATAGCACGACGCCGAGCCGATTATTTTTTTGTGCGGCTGACGTCGTTAAAGCGGAAATGCAGCGGGTGGGCGATGCACCACCAAATAATATGGCGGCTCAAAACGAAAAGTAAAACGACGAGAGTTTTTTGCTTTGAGAAAAAGCGCGAGATTCGGCGACTCGTGCGCGCCTGAGCCCGGTAAAACGAATAGACTTGTACCCCTCCGTGTCAAGGGAGCAAGCCGTTCCTTCGCGTCCTTAGCGTCCTTCGCGGTGAAAAGCTTTCCTAAGAAACACGCCGCACCGCTCGTTTCTAGGCATATGGGGCGCGGCACCCCGCGTGGGCGGTTTTCTAGGATCAAAGGTCTGTGTCGGCCCGCTGCACAGCACGACATTAGGCCCTCAAAAGGAGCACCGGGAGCGTGGACTTCGATGACGATGAACATCTGGACGTCTGCCAGAACATCGAGGCCGGCCTGAAGCAGCAGTACGAACGCCATGCTGACCTCACCGATGCTATTTGCCTATTTGCGCTCGAGAACGCAAAGATCGCCATACGAAAACATTGTGGCTTCGCCAGGAACGAGAAGGTGACTGACCATCCACTCGCGAAAGACATTGTTGAGTGGTGTGTCGCCGTAGGTGTCCAAAGAATCGGCAAAGTCAACAATCTGACGCTTCCCGAATACATCGCCCGGATCGAAAAGATCAGGCGTTCGGTCAAGAGACATTCCGAGTATGGCTCGCGGGGATACTATGAGTTCATTCGTGATTTCGTGTAGTGCTCTGGCAGGTGAGAGTTACCGCGAAAGAAGGGCCAGTCACCATGTGGGCCGCATCTGTTTAATCGCAGTATCATACGTTCCATGTGTGAGGGAGACACCGGATAAACTACCGACTGCAATATATAAGGAGCCAGCATGTCAGATGAAGATATGAAAGCCGAGTTGGAACGATTGCGTCTGGAAAACGCGGCGCTGAAGAAAGGTGCTGCCACCGGCATCTCAATGAAAGTCAGCGAGAAGGGAGCGCTTTCGGTATACGGCATGGGTAGGTTCCCGGTTACGCTTTACAAAGAGCAGTGGCTCAAACTGTTGGACATGTCGGCCGAGATCCGGGCGTTCGTGGCGGCGCACGAGAGCGAGTTAAAAAGTAAGAACTGAGGTTTACCAGCGGATAAACGGGACTACCTTGGCCCCGTCGATTGCATAATTTTCGGATTGCGGGAGGAAACGGCAATGACCATGAAACGCATGGTGCTCGAGATCGGCATGGGAACGGATATCCGCGGCGCCGATTACACCAAGGCCGCGGTGCGGGCGTTGCGTGACGCGCTTTGGCACAATTCGCTCAATATCGCCGCTGCGCTGGAAATGCCGATCGACGCGATGGTGGTGGAGGTCCTGATCGGCGTGCCGAAACCGGATCGGGTGGACAAGGCCGAGGTCCTTGCGGTGCTGCCGCACGGTACCGGCACGATAAAAGTGGTCCAGGGCGGGCTGGAGATATTCAATGATGCCGGCACGGGTTCCACGGTGATAGCCAATGCCGCGGCGATCGTGCGCCTCGATATTGTTTAGAGGAACAGGACATGGCACTGAAACGCTTTATTCTGGAAATGGGCACCGGCAACGATCTGCACGGTGGCGACTACACCAAGGCCGCGCTCCGCGCGGTGCAGGACGCTCTGCACCATTCGTCATTGAGCATGATCCGCTCGCTCGGCCTGAACTCAAAGGAGATGCAGGTTGAGGTAACCATAGGCGTGCAGCACCCGGACAAGGTCAACGCCGCGGCGGTGCAAGCCAGCCTGCCGCACGGGCAGGTGACGGTGAAAGTGGTGAAAGGCGGATTGGACGTGCCCGACGACGACCGTGACGATATCGCGGTGATTGCGAGCGCCGCCGTCGCGGTAAGGTTTGAATTGCCGTAGAGTTTGGCTGACGGGTCGGACCTCGCCAAGTTTCGCCTTCGAAGCCAATGCGCAAAGGCTTGGGCGTCGCGACTCGTTAGCCGGAGGCCCGTTTGCGGGAGCGGCGACCGGATGCCCCGTGAAAACAACGCTTCTTGAATTCGCCAAGGCCCCCTCCGCAGTCACGAATGTAGATGGGACCGGGGCATAAGGCGATAAGTCGTGAAGTCGGAAGGTCGTAAGCGGCCTTCCCTCTCACGATTTCACGCCCTCTCGATCCCCGCAGCGTGCGCCGCGCGCTGTTGCTTGACGGCGCTGCGGGCCAGGCGGAAGCTCTTGCGGAAGTTCACTCCCAATTGTTCCGTCAGCCGGATGTGATCTCAGCAGAAATGTATGATTGCAAGACTTGATACCATTCGTTCGCGTGCAGGCGGAATCGCTGGCTGCGTCGGCGAACGAGAAACGCAGAACCTCTTCCGGGCCGAGTTGCGCGTTCTCGTCTCTCACCCGTGAGAACTCTATATCCCAAGACCGGACCCGACATCATCCACAACACATGCCGCAGGGGCCTCCGCGCCTTACATGATCGCTTTACGCCAAGACGGTGTCAGTCGTGAAACACGCGGGCTAGTGCGTCGGCACGGCTGTATCTTGCTGCGTTTCGACTTTCTTCGAGGGCTGCCCCTGCCCCCAAATGTGAAAACAGCCTCGGATAACCAGCCATGGGTATCGCTACGCTCGACCCCTCCTGCACGTACCGGGGAATCAGCCGACCTTCCGGATACTGCGTTCCGATTCGCGAAATAATTGTCCCGCGCCGGGAACGGCTCTCGTGTCGCCGAGCACGCGAAGCATTTTCCACATCGAAGCCGAGTTGCTCGATATTACCGGCTTGCCGAGTTTCTGTTCCAGCGGTTCGATGATTTCGAGCGTGCGAAAGTCCGTGCAACTGACAAAGATCGCCTGGGATTCGGGCCGGTCCACGCTTTTGACCAGCGCTTCGATTTCCGGCAGCGGAACCGATGCATGCGCTTGTGTGCCGAGTCCTTTGATCGCCATGACGTCGAAACCGGATTTCTCCATGAACGCGCGCAACTTCGCGTTGGCCCAGTCTTCGTAAGGCGATGCGACACTGATGCGTTTGGCCCCAAGCAGACTCAAGGCTTCGGTCACTGACGCGATGGTCGTTGTCCCCGGGATTCCCGTGGTCGCCTTGATTTCGGCGCAGATCTCCTGATCGTATCCCGGGCCCTTGATGAAGCCGCCGCCGGTGCAGCCATAGCAGATGACATCGACTTTTGCATGCGCGAGCAATTTCGCCGCCGCCGGAACCTGTGTGCCCATCCACAGCACGTTCTCTTCGGTGTCGGCGGTGTGGGCGATTCGCATGGTATGAACCGATATGTCGTCACCGGCCATGCGCTGAAATTCGTATTCCATCACCAGATTCCACGACGGGACTATCAGTCCCAGCTTATGCTTCCATACTCCCATGGGTGTGTCTCCTTTAGGTGAGGTCAGTATATCAAGTCCGGCCAAGGCAGGGTCCGGGCGCTATTCGGCCTTGATGCCGGCCGCGCGGATCACCTTGTTCCATTTCACGATTTCCGATTTGATGAAGTCGGCGACTGCACCCGGAGTATCACGGTACGCATCCCAGGCTTGATTCGCCAGTTGTTCGCGCACTTCGCGTACTCGCTGCAAGCGCTCGATTTCCGCATTCAACTTGTTGATGACGGCGGGAGGCGTCCCGGCCGGCGCCAGCAGTACAACCCATGTGAGCGCTTCGTAGCCCGGCAGTCCCGCGGCTTCCGCCACGCTCGGGAATTCAGGTGCAAGCGGGGTTCGCTTGGCGCTGGTCACTGCAAGCAATCTGAGCTTGCCGACTTTCGCGTGCGGCAGCACACTCCCCAAACCCGTCGAAAGGACCGGCACCTGTCCGCCGAGAACAGCGATAGTGGACGGACCAGCGCCGTTGTAAGGCACGTGTCCAAGCTTGATTCCTGCCATCGAGTCGAACAATTCCATCCCGACGTGCATCAGCGTGCCGGTACCGGCGGATGCGTAGTTGATTCCATCCGGTTTCGCCTTTGCCAATGCGATCAACTCAGGCAGCGATTTCACCGGTAGCGAAGGATGAACGGCGATGCAGTCCGGCGTTGTTGCCACAGTGCTGATCGGAGCAAAGTCATTGACGGGATCGAACGGCAGGTTCGCGAACATGCTGGCGTTCAGCGCGTGCACCGTGCTTGTCATCAGCAGCGTGTAGCCATCAGGGGGCGCTTTGGCGACGAAAGCGGCGCCGATGTTTCCGGTCGCTCCAGCACGATTGTCGACAACGAACGACTGTCCCAGCGATTCGGTGAACTTCTGCGAATAGAAGCGCGCCATGGCATCGATGCCGCCGCCTGCCGCGAAGCCGACGAGGACGCGAACCGTTCTTGCCGGATAATTCGCCGCCGGACCGGCGCCCGGCGTTTGTGCCCATGCAAAGGCGGCGCAGAGAAGCGGAGCGAGGATGGCGACACGACGCAGCTTGATCATGAATCCCCCTTTTGGAGATTAAGCGCAAAACGCAGCAATCGATGCCGGTTTTTTTGTCTATTGCTTGCGAAGTTACTTAAACGACCCCCGATTGTCAAGGCAAAGCCTTGTCGCAATGCCGCGAGCATACAGACTTGTCCGGTGTTGCGGCAAATGAATTGTTCACTTTTATTCGAAATGCACCTTAGCGCGCGACGTGATCGACGCGCCGCGCATGACCCGGCTTGAAGCGTCCGTCGAGCGCATCGCGCAGCCAGTCAGCGACCTGCAGATAGAAGTCCGGCAATCGGCTGCCGAAAGTGTGCGTCTCGTTCTCATAGACCCACATCTCTTTCGGGCATTGCAGTTGCGCGAAAAACTCCTCGCCATCCTCGAGCGGGCAGAGTTCGTCGAATTCCCCCATCGCGAGCAGCGTCGGGCACTTGATCATGTGGGCGATCGGGCCGAGCGTCATCTGCGAGGCCATCTCGTCGAACGCATCCTCCTCATGGACGTTCGACAGGTACATGTAGTTCGCGCGATAAGCAGGCTTGCCATGCTGGAAAATCGTGTCCTTCTGCAGATAGACGCCCATCGCTCCGACGACGGCTTTCACTCTGGGATCGTGGGCGGCAATGCGCGGCGCCCAGTAACTGCCCATGCTCCAGCCGTACGCGCCGATGCGGCTCGCGTCGATCTCGGGACATTTCTCCAGGAAGTCGATCGCGGCAGAACCCGCGCGCTCGAAATTGTCGAGCGTCACCCACGTCTCGCGCACATTGCTCTCGCCCTGTCCCGGGCCGTCGATCGTCAGCGTCGCCATTCCGCGCCGGCGAAAATGATTGTGGTAAGGGCTCGGCATGTACTCCTTGATCGTATCCATGCCCGGCACGACGAGGACGCACGGCGCCTTTTGCGCGCCGGGCACGGTTTGCAGTATGCCGGGTATCGTCTTGCCGTTCTCGAACGGGATCTCGACGCGTTTCACGCAAGCTTCGTCGAAATACCCGGTGAATTTCTCGTAGCAGTGGACGAGCCGCTGGTAGAGCTCGCGCTTGCGAGCGGTGTTCGCGTGGATCACGCCGCAGGCCGGGCCGTAATAAAGCGCGGCGCGATAGTAAAACTCCGCGGCGCTCTCGCGATGGCCGCTCGCCTCGGCTTCACGCGCGAGTTCTTCTTCCTGCTTCGCCGTGCGCACCCATTCCTTGACGACGGCGCCGGGGACCTTGATGCGCTCGGTGGTGCGCTTGACGTCGGCCGGACGAAAACCCCATTCGACGAACATCACGGCACGAAAGCCGAAGACGTCCATGACTTTGTAGAGCTCTTCCGTGATCCACTTCTGGCCCCTGCGGGCGTAGTCGAACATTACTGTCTCCTCGAGCTTGCGGGTTGGTTGTTACGAGGGAAAATTCGCTCCGATTATCCTACAAACCGGTTGCGCCCGCGAAATGGTGAAGGTTTTCATCGTGTCAAATCGATTGCGATGAGCGGCATGTAGAGGTCGACGACACCTGCGCGAATCGCCGCGGTACGGTTAGACTCTCAGTCATTTCCAATTCGCGCATTGCGCCGCAGATCCACGAGCGACGCGAGGGCATCCTATGGTTCAAAAACAGGCAGCAGCAAGCGCCGGGACGAAAACGTCTCTATTCACGCNNCGTCCACGACCTGGGCGGGTCCGCGTTCCTGGCCGGTGCCGCGCTGCTCGCATTCTCCGTCCCGAGTTTCGTCATTCGACCATTCGTGGGGCGTCTGGCGGACGAATGGAGCGCTGCGGGAGTGCTGGCGTCGGGATTGATTGTGCTTGCGATTGGCACTGCTCTTCTTCTGGCACCCTTCCTCGCGATGCTGTTTGTCGCGGGCGTTGCACGTGGGATTGGCTGGGGCGGCGTCAACACGGGCGGCTACACCACGCTCGCGATTGCGGCGCCGGTCCATCGCCGGGGAGAGGCGGCCGGCTATTACACCAGCGTCACGACCAGCGCTTCCATTGTTTTTCCAGCGTTGGCGCTTTGGCTCATCGATGCACCCGGTGGATACCAGCGCGTGTTCCTTCTCTCGTCCGCTCTGGCACTGCTGGGACTGCCGATCGCCATGCGCCTGGGGAAACAGAAATCCGGGACAAAGGTCGCGGTGCAAACGGCGGGAAAGCCGACTCCCCGCCCACTGATCGACCGGGGTGTGCTCGTCGCCACGGGCCTGAATCTCTGTTCGACGCTCGTCATGCCTTTTGTCATGGCTTTCCTGCCTCTCTACGCCCGCTCGATCGGCGTCGAGAATATTGGCATGTTCTATGTCCTTGCGGGCGTGACGAGTATCATCATTCGACCTGTGCTAGGCCGAAGATCGGACGCCATGGGACGGGGTCCCGCGATTGGTTTCGGACTCGGTGCGCAAGCCATTGGTCTGTCGCTCATCATGATTGCCAACGGGTTACCGCTCATTCTTGTGGGCGGGGTTTTCGTGGCGGTGGGCTGGGGACTGACCGGGTCGGCGACCATGGCGCTTGCGATGGATTTGGCCAATCCCCGCTCCCGTGGTCACGCGATGGCGACCTTCAGCATGTCGTTTCAACTCGGCAATGGAGGCGGTGCGATCATTGCCGGATATCTCGCGGATCTCGTCGGCTTCAGGGGTATGTATGCGGGAGCTATCGCCATCACCATCGCGGGTTTCGGCTTGCTCGCGACCGTGCGGAAGCTGCTGCCTCGACCAGTGAGGTAAATCCATATCCATCAGGCCGTGCCCACGGCTTCGGAGCGGGACACGACGAATTTTCTGTGGCGCGGCAGGTATAGAGCCAACGGCAGTCCCAGGTACCCCATCACTGCGGAAGCAAGAATTGCCCAGGTATAGGCTCCGGAGACATCGAAAAGGACGCCGCCCAGCCAGCCTCCTAAAGCCATGCCAGTGCTCGCACCCAGCATCTCGAATGAGTAAATCGAGCTGAGGGGCGCTCTTTCGCCGAATAACTGGCGGTTGATAATCGGGAAGCCTACCATCTCGCCCCCGTAGCACAGGCCAAAGATGACGGCAAACAGATAAAACACCCAGGCTTCGCTGGCAAACAATAGAATAAGGACCGAAGTGCTCTGGCCAATCACCGCCATCGCGAGGACAGCCCGGCCACCGAGCCGCTCCGTGACGATGGAGAAAGCGAAACGGCTGATGATCGAGACGCCGGCTATCGTGCTGAGCACACCCGCTGCCTCTATTCCGGACACTCCGCGGAAGGTTGCCATGGACACTATATGCGCCAGGATAATGGCGTGTCCGGCGCACCCGAGATGATGAACGCCCATTAAGAGCCAAACCGGGCGTTGGGTCAGAAGTTCGCGTAGACCTGCAGGCGCTATAGCAGATGCGGCGGGAACAAATTCTTCTTTGCCTTTCGCTGCCGTAGGCAGAGAGCCCCTTTTCATGGGGACTGCTTCGTATCAATGCGGAAAAAACCAAAAAAATACAGCCGAGGACAATTCCAATGAGGGTGAATGACCGTTCCCAACCACGCGTTTCTATGAGCCAGCGGAACAGCGGAGCAAAAATCATTGGCCCCGCTCCCAGGGCGGCCCAATAAATGCCTAACGCCATGCCCATATGCCGGTTGAACCATCGGGTCACGATGACCGGCAGCAACACAGTAAAAGCAGCATTCCCTAAAGATCCGACAAATAGCCCGTAAAAAACGTAGAACTGCCAGAGTTCCTTTATGGTTCCCAGGAGAACCGTGCCCGTGGATATCAAGAGGGATGCCCCGATCATGAGCTTCCGCGCACCGTAGCGGTCGCCAAGCCAGCCCATAGCGACCATGGCAGGCATGCCGGCCAGAAACGCCAGGGCATAGGCAAACGATATGTCGCCGCGTTTCCATCCAAATTGCGCGACAAGGGGATCTATGAAAACCGCAAATGACGCTGAATCGGCGCGGCTAACGATGCTGAGGACGCACGATGCTGCCAGGATGACCCAAGCGTAATGAAGTTTGTATTTTTTTATGAATGTCATGAAATGGTATTTCTTGTTTTAGGCTTGAGACTATGCAATCAACCAGGCCTGCCCCCGATTCGTGGCGAAATCTTTTCCGGGCTGAGTTGCGTGTCTTTGTCCGTCACCGGTGAGAACCTAATATTTCAGGAGGCGAGCTTCGCGCGCGGCAACATCACTTCCGCCTCACGTGGCGGAAATCCCAAGTCGAGAAAAATGTTGCCGCTCGGTTCAGTCGCTTTCCATCGCACGCCGGCATTCACCTACCGGCTCATTCCACTTTAATTCCTGTGGCAGGAATGATCTTGCTCCAGCGCGCATAGTCGTCCCGGATCATCTGCGCGAACTGTTCTGGGGAATTCGATTCAGGATCGACCCCCTGTTCGGAATACCGTTGGCGCACATCGGGCAAATTCATCACGTTCACGATTTCGCGGTTAAGCCGGTCGATAATGCGCTTGGGCGTCGCCGCGGGCGCGAACAGCCCGTACCAAACCACTACTTCGGCATCTGGAAAACCGGCTTCCGCCATCGTGGGTACCTCGGGCAAATTCGGAATCCGGTTTCGGCCGCTAGTGACAATCACGCGCACCTTTCCGGCTTTGGCGTGCGCAATCAGCGGCGGAACTCCACTGATGACCATATCCGTCTCTCCTCCAAGCACACTGGAGACTGCGTCCCCGCCGCCTTTGTACGGCACGTGCACAATGTTCGTGCCGGTAAGGAGTCTGAACATTTCGCCGAGAAGGTGGTTGAGATCGCCTACGCCTCCTGTGGCGTAATTGAGTTGTCCCGGCCGTCTTTTTGCTAAAGCCACCAGATCCTTCACGCTCTTTACCGGCAACGACGGATGCAATGCGAACACCAGCGGCCCTGTGCAAACTTGGCCGATTGGCGCGAATTCTTTGGACGGATTAAAGAGCGTCTTGCCGTGAAGTATCGGAGTCTGGACCAGCTGTCCCACGGCAGCGATATAAAGCGTGTAGCCGTCCGGGGCGGCTCTGGCGGCGGCGTCAGTGGCCATCCATCCAGCCCCGCCGGGACGATTGTCGGCGATAAAGGCCTGCCCCATCGATTCGTATAGCTTTGGCGAAATAATGCGAAAAAGGATGTCTATCGGGGCGCCGGCACTGAACGGCACAATAACGCGTACCGGTTTGGTGGGATATTCCTGCGCGGATGCGAGTTGAGCCGCACCGGCAATCACGAGAGAAAGCAAGAGGTTTTTCAAATTATGGCTCCTGTTGGATCGTTTTCACGGTTCATCGTCCTCCCCAGGAAAGATGAAGCGGTTATCTTACGCCGGTAAAACGACACGAGGAACCGTGAGGAGTAAGGCGCGTCTTGCTTCGCGCTCCGGGCCAAAATCGCGTCAACGCATCGCGTGTTTCATTATGTTACGGGCTCTTAAGACCCAACAGGACGTCAGTCGACCTTCGCGCCGATGAGCGCAATGAGCTTCGCATACTTGTCGTAATCGGATTTCAAACGCAGCGCGAACTGATCGGGAGTCATGTACATCGGCTCGAGCGCGAGGCTGTCAAATCTGGCCGCGACATCGGAGTGGCCTAGCGCTTTCTTGATTTCGGCATTGAGCCGGTCGACGATTGGCCGCCTCGTTCCCGCGGGCACGAACGCACCGACCCAGGCGGTCAATTCGTAACCTGGAACGCCCGCCTCCGCGAGCGTCGGCACATCCGGGAGCTGCCTGACTCGGGTGTCCGAGGTCACTGCCAGCACGCGCACGCGGTTGCCGGCGAGCAGCGGCGTGACGACGGGCATGGTTGCAATCATCGCCTGGGTTTCTCCGGCGACGAGCGAGACGCCGGCGGCATCGCCGCCCTTATAGGGCACGTGGACCATGCGGGCCCCGCTCATGACGTTCAACTGCACCATCGTCAAATGCAGAAAACTGCCGCTGCCGGAAGACCCGTACAAGATCTCGTCGGGACGCGCCTTGGCCAACGCGATGAGTTCCCGCACCGACTTCGCCGGCAACGACGGATGCACGGCGAGGACGCCCACCTGCGCCGAGAGCGGCGACACGCCGATGAAATCCTTGAGCGTGTCGTATGGCAGCTTCGCATAGAGATGCGCGTTGGCAACGTGAGTGGCCGAGGTGACCATGACGGTGTAGCCGTCCGGCGCGCTTCTCGCGACGTAGGCGGCGCCGATCGTGCTCGCCGCTCCGGGGCGGTTCTCGATCACGACCGGCTGGCCGATGGATTCCGCGATCTTCTGAAACACGATGCGTCCCACCGCATCGTTGGAGCCCCCGGGCCATGGGATCACCACGTGCACGATTTTCGACGGATACGCCTGGGCGAACGCTGCGAACGGGGACAGCAGCGCGGCGAGCAGAACCGGCGCAATCGTGACGATACGCAGTTTCATCTTACATCGTATAGATTAATGACCTGACCCCATTCGCTCTTGCAGGTCAAGGCTGCGCTTTAGCCCGGCTCCTGGCCCTGCGACTTGAAAACGGCGCCGGTCGCCGGCGACGAAAGGAATTTGATCAACGCCTTTGCCGCCGCGGCATCCTTCGAGCCGCTGCTCACGCCCGTGATAAACACGGTGTAGTTCTGCAGCTCCGGAGGCAGCGGGCCGACGACTTCGACGCCCCGCACGGCCATCAGTTCGTTGACGAGCAGCGCGCCCAACTCGGCCTTGCCCGTGACGAGCAGCGCGCCGACGTCGGCGCCCGATGGCGCCAGGATGGCTTTCGGCATTATCTGATCGGCGATCCCGATACGCTGCAGCACGCTCGCGAAATAGACGCCGCTCGCCCCCTCTTTTGCCCAGCTCACCGATTTCGCTGCGAGCAGCGTGCGCTTGAGCGCTTCGGTGGTGCTGATGTCGGGCCGTGGCGCGCCGGCGCGAATGCCAATGCCGACGCCTGAGCGCGCAATGTTTGTACGCGTCGCAGCGTCCACTTTGCCTTGCTTCGCGAGGTCGTCGATGCCCGCAGTAGTAAGGATGGCGAGATCGAACGCCGCACCGCCCTCGATCTGGCGCTTCAGCGGAACCGCGACGCCAAACTGAATGTTGAGCTTGTGCCCGCTTTCGCGCTCAAACGCGGGGGCGAGCTCCTCCAGCGCCGCCTTCACGCCGTTGGACGCGAGCACCTTGATTTCGGCGGCGTCGATTGTTGCGGACAGCGGCAGCATTACGGCAAGGCCGATGATGGTTCTCGCGAGCGATCCGATTTTCATGTTGATTCTCCCTTGACGATGCTGCGGCTCATATTGTGAGGGCTATCCTNNNGTAGTCGTCTGCGGCTCCGATCCCTGGTCGGCGAATCGTTGGGCAAACGACGGATCGGCGAACATCTTTACGATCTCGGCGTTCAGCCTGGCCACGATCGCAGGTGGCGTGCCGCGGGGCGCCAAAAGAGCGTACCAGTTGATACATTCGAAACCGGGAATCGTCTCGGCTATCGTCGGCAGATCGGGCGTAGCGGCCGAGCGTTTCCTGCCGGCGGTCGCCAACGCGCGCAACTTTCCGGCCTTGGCGAGCGGCAGCACCGCGGGCATGCTGTTGAACATGAAGTCCACCTGGCCGCCGACCAGATCGGTAATGGCGGGCGAGGTGCCCTTGTACGGCACGTGCACGAAATCGACCGCCGTCATCGCCTTCAACAGCTCGCAGCCAAGGTGGTTGGCCGTGCCGGTGCCCGGAAATGCGCAGTTGAGTTGTCCGGGCTTCGCGCGGGCGAGCGCTACGAGTTGATCCACACTGCGCACGGGAAGCGCCGGATGGCTGACCAGCATATTGGGATTGATCACCGCGAGCGAAATCGGCGCGAAGTCCCGATCTCGATGATCCGGATCGGCCGCACAGGATAG
>PLYS01000535.1 GCA_003153455.1 Betaproteobacteria bacterium
CCGCGAGGCCACGATGCCCCGCGACGTAAATTTCGGACTTAGGGTTCATTATTCATGGTAATCGTAGGCGGCGAAACCGTGCCGTTTAACCAGTTCATCTCGCTTGGCGCTCTTCAGGTCTTCGCGCACCATTTCGGAGACGAGTTCCTGGAAGCTGGTTCGCGGCACCCAGCCAAGCTTTTTTTTCGCCTTGGAGGAATCGCCAAGGAGCGTTTCCACTTCAGTGGGGCGGAAGTAGCGGGAATCAACCCTGACGATGACCTTGCCGTGCTGGTCGGTGCCGGTTTCCTCCACACTCTTGCCGGCCCAGGTAATCTGGATGTCCAGCTCCCTGACAGCGGCATCGACGAACTGGCGCACGCTATGCTGTTCGCCGGTGGCAATGACAAAGTCTTCCGGTTGCTCTTGCTGCAGCATAAGCCATTGCACTTCGACATAGTCCTTGGCGTGCCCCCAGTCACGGCGGGCCGAGAGGTTGCCGAGGTATAGACAGTTTTGCAGGCCGAGCTTGATGCGCGCCAACGCACGAGTGATCTTGCGCGTTACAAAGGTCTCACCGCGAACAGGCGATTCGTGGTTGAACAGAATACCGTTGCAGGCGTACATGCCGTAGGCCTCACGGTAATTCACCGTGATCCAGTAAGCGTAAAGCTTGGCAACCGCATAGGGACTGCGCGGGTAAAATGGCGTTGTCTCCTTCTGCGGGGTTTCCTGCACCAGGCCGTAAAGCTCGGAAGTGGACGCCTGATAAAATCGGGTCTTCTTCTCCAAGCCCAAAATACGGATCGCCTCCAGAATACGCAAGGCGCCTAAGGCATCGGAGTTCGCCGTGTATTCCGGTTCCTCGAAAGACACCGCCACATGGCTCTGTGCTGCCAGGTTGTAGATCTCATCCGGTTGCACCTGCTGAATGATGCGGACGAGGCTGGAGGAATCCGTCATGTCCCCATAGTGCAAGATAAAGTTGCGGTTGGAGACATGCGGATCCTGGTAGAGATGGTCAATCCGGTCCGTGTTGAAGAGCGAGGAACGGCGCTTGATGCCATGCACCTCGTAGCCCTTTTCGAGCAGTAGTTCGGCAAGGTAGGCACCGTCTTGACCGGTAATCCCGGTTATCAAAGCTTTCTTCATTATTACCCTTTAGGATTCGTATGGTGCGCCACGTTCTTCAACCGCAGCAATTGTGCCGCGACCATTTTCTTGACCATCTCGTCAAAGCTGACCGTTGGCTCCCAGCCCAGTTGCATGCGCGCCTTCGAAGTATCCGCAAGCGTCTGTCCGGATTCCAGCGGGCGCATCAGCGCCGGGTCGCTCACCACATTATCGCGCCAATCCCTGTCCACACAACGGTAAGCGGTCTCGCACAAATCCTGTAGCGTGTGCGGTTGCCCCGTGCCAATCACGAAATCATCCGGGCGTTCCTGTTGCAGCATCAACCACATGGCGCGCACAAAGTCGCCGGCATAACCCCAGTCGCGTGAAATCTCAAGGTTGCCCAGGACCAGCTTTCCATGCTGGACAATGGGCCTTCCCATTTCGTTGAGATCTGGCGAATCTGAAATTCCCAGCGCCGCGCAGGCTGCACCGTAGGCCACCTTTTGCGTCAAGAAATGTAACGGCCGTCGCTCGCTCTCGTGATTGAACAAAATTCCGCTCGCGATGTAGAGGCCATAACTCTCGCGATAAATCTTCGCCATCTGATGGGCATACACCTTGGCTGCCGCATAGGGATTTACCGGATTGAATGGGGTTTGCTCGTTCTGGATTACGATGGACACCTGCCCGAACATATCAGAAGAAGAAGCCTGATACACCCGGCACGCCGGGTAATGGTGCCGCACCGCTTCGAAAAGACGTATTGCCCCCAAGCCATCGACCAGCAGTGTCTCGGGCGCTCGCGCCCAGGATTCGCCAGGGCGGGACTGCGAGGCCAGGTTATAGATTTCATCGGGCCTGGCTTCCTGAATGGCCGAAGCAATGTCCGCGCCTTCCGACATGTCACCAAACAGCAGCTTGACCTGTCCAGTCAGATGACTGGCGTTGTTCGGCCGATACCAGCTTTCCCGCCGCGCCAGCCCGAAAACCCGGTACCCTTTGCCGAGCAGCCATTCGGCGAGAAATGAACCGTCCTGCCCCGTAATACCCGTAATCAAAGCGCTCTTCACGCCACCTTCCGCCGTTTTGGAGCAGCCAGCGCCTCCGCGTAAAGTTGAAGCAGCGAAGCAGCGCTACGCTTACAGTCAAACCGACCAGCTTGCTCCCGCGCAGCCGCACTCAGCTGATCTCTCTCCACTCTGTTCGCGGCCAGCCTCAGCATCGCTTGCGCCCAGCCTTCGGTATCCTCCGGGGCAAGCAGTATAGCCGCTTCCCCAGCCACTTCCGAAATCGAAGTCGACCGCGAGGCAACTGTCGGCGCACCAAACTGCATGCCTTCCAGAACGGGCAGCCCGAAGCCCTCGAACAGCGACGGGTAAAGATTAGCGTAACAATTCCGGTAGAGCCAGATCAACTCCTCGTCCGACACATAGCCGGTTATCACGACGTGAGCGGCAATCCCCAACTCACTCAAGTGTTTCTGAAAATCCTCCATCAACCAGCCTTTACCACCCGCCAAGACCAGCGGCATGGGCGCCCCCCCAAACGCTAGATAGCGGACATAGGCCTCGGCAAGGCGGCGCTGGTTTTTCCTCGGCTCGATAGTGCCCACGTTCAACCAATAGCCCCCGACGGCAACGCCCTCGAGCGCCTTTGGCCGCTTACCTTCCAAAGTCGGATCTCCAAACCGCGAACAAGGATAAATGATGCGGATGCGATCTTCGGGGAAGTGGGGGAACACACTTAAATAATGCGCCCGCGAAGCCTCCGAAATGGCCACCACCCAATCAGCCGCCATCGCCGAGCGAAAGACACCATCGAAACAACCTACCCGATTGGCTTCGGTTGTCCAAGCGGGATCAACAGCGAAGCCCATGTCGTAGAAGGTGTAGATCAGGCGACTCGACGCCAATTGAACCGGGCACCAGAAGTTGTTGGCATGCACAACATCCGGCCTTCCCAGCGAGGCTTCTGTATCAGGCCCGGTCCAGAATACACGCGCCGTTTCGCGCGAGAGATGCCGTGGGCCGTAATGCACGTTCCTGCCTGAATAGGGATTCCGGATAGGCATCAGCGCGTCAAAATAGAAATCGCCAAAGCTGGGGAAGAGTGAATAATGATGCTCCGGCGCAAGCTCCAGCATCGATTGAATCATCGCATGGGCAAAATAACCGCAGCCTGCCTTGCCGGAACCGGTTTGGGAAATGTCAAAGCCGATGTGCACAACTCCAATCCTGGTATTCAGGCTTATCAACGTAGAAAATGACGCGATCCCAATAATTCAGACTGGCTAGCTGATCCGTCAACCGCAAACGTTGAAGCTTGTCTCGCTGCCGGAATGAATCCCAATCTTTCATTGAAAAAATCTGTAGGGCGGCCGGATGAGGCATGCGTACGATGGACAAACCGGCCTCGAAGCCGGCAGCGCGAGCGATCTGGTCGATTTATTCGAGCACCACATCGCGTTCGATCCAAGTCGGGTCGTGCTTCTTCTGGGCTTCTACAAACGCTATGGTCTCCGGTGAAGTACTGTGCCGCGCCCCCGGCTCGACGAAGATGCCTCGCCCCCGCTACAGAACCCGAAAGAACTGCGAAAACACTTTCGGATAATCATGCATATGGTGCAGCGTGTCATAACACAGCAGGTGACCAAAGACACTAGGGAAACGCTGATCATTTAGATTTTAACGCGAGCCTTCGGATGTAAGTGAATTTTTATTCAGATTTCAGGTGGAAACGCTGAGATGTTCAAGAAATTGGATGATATTTTTCGTTTGACGCCCCTTTACAGGGTGTAGCGTGGGGCATTTCGCCCCGGCTGACCCACTAGGGGCATAGTTTTCCCCTGACCATGTATAAATTGCTCAACGCAACCCGCATGGAATAAGGACGTCCTGTTCTCAAAGTTACCGACTTCTGAGTAACTACCCAAATGGAATCGGAGCGGGGCGGACCCTTCGAACGACAGCCATAAACCTGACGATCGTGACCGGCAGAATATCCCACGGTCGCAATACGACAAACAGCGCCAGCTTGCCGAGCGCACCGCTAGCGGCACTGCCGGCCAGCACTGCCCATTCAACCATCGGGCCGCCGCGTCCAGCGATGGCGCGGCGGAGAAGAAGCCGATCGATGGGGCGGTTGCGCGCTGCAGCGGCGGCTGCGTCGAAGCGCAACCGGTACTCGAGACGGTGGCGGTGTTCAGCAGGAAAGAACGCCCGGTCCGGGCCCGCCATGCGCTGCAACGTTGCCTCCAGAATCGTGAGAACTCGCGCCGGGTCGCGTATTGTTATGCTGTAGTAGGAGCTGTCGATCCTCCTCCAGAAGGCGAGATACTCGGGAATTACACAAGCACCGTGTTTCGCACCGAGCAGTTCGGTCACGTAACCATCGGCGAATGACTGAAGCCTCTCATCGAAGCCGCCTGCCGCACGGAGCAGTGCAGTTCGATAAATCGTGCCGAGTCCGCTGAACAAATTGCCGTGGCGAGTCAGTATTCTCACCACGCTTCCCGGCTCGAAAAACCTCGCACTCCCACCAACTGATGGGTCGCGAGAGCGCCTCAGGTACCTGCTCTGTTCATCAACTTCGATCTTTTGCACGGCGCAGAATGCAGCCTGCGGATTACGATCCAAGAGGTTGAGGCTCTTCGCGCAAAGCGTGATGTCGATAAAATCGTCCGAAGACATGAAGAGTACATACTCACTCTCAACAGTCGCCAACCCCTCATGCATTCGAGGCACCGTCCCCCGGTTCTGCTCATGCGTGACGACTGAGATGAAGTCATATCGTTCGGCGTACACGCGGAGAATGCTCGGCGTCTCGTCCGTGCTCGCATCGTCGAGTACCAGGATACGATGCGGGCGGCGGGTCTGAGCAACAAGACTGTCGAGCGCCCTCCGGATGTACGGTGCGTGATTGCGCGTTGGCATGACCACGGTGAGCCGACCGTTTCTCGGCCCGCCCGTGGAGAGCAAGGCGCCATTCCCAGGTGATTCGCCGAGCACAGTGGAAGGGATCATCCGGATGCGCACATCAGGAACGCGGAATGCCTTGGAGTGATAATCCGACAGATCACCGTCGGCCGTCGCTTCTAATTGACCCTCAACGGGTATCCGCGTTCCGCGGCTCTCGGGCTACCGCGAGTGCCGATAACCCGGCAGTACGAGCTGCTCATGGTTCGGATGAGGCGTCAGCCAAAAGATTGTCCAGCATGGCATCTATTGGTTCCGGGTTCAGGCCAAGGGTCTTCGTAGTCAACGACATGCCCAAAGCCGGATGACGGGGACGATACAGCACCGGGCATCGCGATTCTTCCAGGATCGTTTCGCGGACCAAATCCTCAGATACACCCAGTTTTTCCGAGAGCCGGCGCGCGAATTCAGCATAAGACAACTCCGCACTACCGGAAAGATGAAAGATCCCGCCGATCCGCGAGCGTTCGATGACAAGCAAAGAGTTTACCACGTAGTCCAGGGATAGGGGCGAAAGATAAGAATCCGAGAACGCCTCCACTGACTCTCCGCGCTTCAGATGCTCCATGAACTTTCGAACAATGTCAGTCCGCGACGACAGCACCTTGGTCAGTCGCACGATAGCGACGCTGCCCTTCCCATTGTCCAGTTCCAGTAAACGCTCTTCGGCTTCCGCTTTCTGGCTACCGTGCTCCGTTGTCGCCGAAAGCGACGACGTTTCGCCAGGCAGGCGTGCAGAACCATCGAAAACGGCGCCGCTGGACAGGAAAACAACGAAAGTCCCCTTCTCCAGCAACATCTCTGCAACGGCCATATTCCCGGTGACATTCACCCGGCGAGAGGAGTCGGCATCTCTTTCACAATCGAGAAATTTTGATTGCGCAGCGCATAGGAATGCTGAGCGGGGATTGATGGGAAGCCGAAAGTCGCCCGGGGCAGAAAGATCGAGCGGTAAGGTTCTGTGAAAGTCAGCCGGATTGCCTGGCCTCGCTGTAATCCAAACTTCCATTCCGGAGTCCGACAAGGCCGCTTTCAGAGCGGAACCTATCACCCCATTTCCACCAACGATCAGGCACTTTGTCGACATACGCTCACTCGTCACTTTCGCCAGTCTTCTCCTCCCGCGCGAACCAGCGTCATCTGCATACTTCTCCTGCTCGTGTGTATCGCATAGCCACAGCCCGCGCGTCACTGAACTCTTCGCGCGGCACGCGCCCGATGAAGCCGCGGAGTGCCCGGAAAGAAACACGCCGGTCCTGGCCGACCGTCAACACAACCGATTCCAGGCTGTAACCGTGCCCTTGTGAGAAAATGGCGGTTTCATCGAAAAGTGGCTGATACATTGCTCCCGCGTCCGGTCCTTAATTCTACCAGTTATGTCTCGGCCCTCTTTGCTGATGCACCAGAAACGATGCTGCGGCCCCATCACTGTCGTCAGGCGTTTCATGCGGCTCTCCACCGGGTAACGGAAAGGAACCCATGACCGGCCGGATTTATTGCGCGGTATACGACTTTGGGTTGTTTCCTTATGCACTCGGGGATGTTCTTACATGGAATGTGCAGACGGCAATCCGCTGCGAAGAACTGGGCCGCGAGCACGTGGACGCCTATATTTGCGTGGATGAGCGTCATCCGCCCAACATTTTCCAGAGAGATCTCATCACCGCTGATAACTGCGGGTTATTTTTCAATGAGCTGTTCGGCG
Organism: Betaproteobacteria bacterium; assembly: GCA_003153455.1. Taxonomy (GTDB): domain Bacteria; phylum Pseudomonadota; class Gammaproteobacteria; order Burkholderiales; family SG8-41; genus PALSA-1004. The sequence goes on from PLYS01000535.1 coordinate 6,775, forward strand.
CGTTCGGGACGCATCCAANNGCGATGCGGCAAACTCGGAGGACTTGGCTGAATACGAGCAGGCATTGGCGGACTATGAGCGCGCGTTGGAAATCCGCGGGAACGGGCGGTCGGTAATGATTGGCTGGCCGGCCTTAATGATTGAGTATTTCACCAAGAGCATCCATTCCCATGAGCGGATAAACGCCTACGCGGCGGCGCATGGCAGGATCCCGCTTTTGCGCCCGAGCATGGGATGCGAGCCCGACGTGACCGGACTGCTCACGAAACGGTTCGCCGGCAACAGGATCGTGGCGATTCAGATGCGGCTCCGCCGGCTCGATGCCGGATATGGCGCGGAGCATACCTACTGGCGTGATTCGGATTTCCTGGAATGGTACGAGTTTCTCAAAGAGGCGGGGAAAACGCATCCGGACGTGCAGTTCGTGGTCATGGGGCGCCTGCAGGAGAAGCCGCTCGAGCTGCTGAGACTGCCGAACGTGATCAGCCTTCGCACCCTGGGCCTGGGGCTCGGGCATGAGCTGAGCCTGCTGTTGAGAAGCGACCTGTTTATGGGCACGTCCAGCGGTTTCGCCGCCCTGGCCAACTTCTCCGAGGTTCCCTATTTCATCACCAAGATGAACCCCGTGGCCTGCCGTGCTTTCGCGATTGCACCGGGGAGCGAGCGCCTGCCATTCGCGCGCGAGCGCCAGATTCTGGTCTATGAGCCCGAATCCCGCGACCTGTTGATGCAGCTGCTGGAGCGGGGATTGCAGGGCGTGCCGCCGCGCAGCGGCACCTCGGGTCCTCCATCAGAAGAAGCCATCGACGCTCGAAGCTGGGAATGGGAACAGTCTCAGTGGCTGCAACCCGGAGCGACCACCAATCGGTTTGTCACCGACGACTGCTACAGTGACAAGGAGACCGCATTCCTCGTCTGGCCCAAGATCAAGGAGGCAATTGCCGCTTGGCGCAAGGGAATGAATGATCGGGCCTGGACGGTTTTGCATCGTGTCGAAACCAGTTTTCCGCGCATGTGCGAGAAGTTTCCGGAGTTCCTTCGGCTCCGGGCAAAACTGGCGGCTGAGAGAAACGAGCGGGAAATTCTGACGAGCTGCAAGGCAAACCTGAAAAAGCTGACCGCTCAAGGCAAGGGGTTTGCCGGTATCCCGACCGTTCTGATGCGGCGCTGGCATTGGAGTTACCCGCTCAGAATGCGCGTGAGCAAGCGGCTCATCTATATCTGGGAACGCAAGCACAGGATCCCGGG
>PLYS01000455.1 GCA_003153455.1 Betaproteobacteria bacterium
CCGCGAGGCCACGATGCCCCGCGACATAAATTTTGCAATCATGGTTCATGATTTTAGGTATCAAGGTTCAAGGGACAAGGGGAAAGGGGCAAGAGGCTTTCATCTTGAACCTTTGACCTTGAACCTTGACCCTTTTCTCTTGAACCTTTTGCCTTTTGCCTTGAACCTTTCACCTTGAACCTTGAACCTTGTACCTTGTACCTTGAACCTTTTATCTTTTACCTTGAACCTTACTCATGATAGTCGTAAGCAGTAAATCCATGCCGCTTGACCAGTTCATCTCGCTCGGCGTTCTTCAGGTCTTCGCGCACCATCTCGGCCACCAACTCATCGAAGGTGGCTTCCAGAATGCGCAGCGTGCCGAGGCCATCGGCGTTGGCGGTGTATTCGGGCGTCTCAAAACTCACAGCGACATGGCTTTGCGCTGCAAGATTGTATATTTCGTCCGGCTGCGACTGCTGGATGATACGGACGAGGTTAGTGGAATCCGTCAGGTCGTCGTAATGCAGGATGAAATTGCGGTTCGAGACATGCGGATCCTGGTAGAGGTGGTCAATCCGGTCCGTGTTGAAGAGCGAGGAACGGCGCTTGATGCCATGCACCTCGTAGCCCTTTTCGAGCAGGAGTTCGGCAAGGTAGGCGCCGTCTTGACCGGTAATCCCGGTTATCAAAGCTTTCTTCATTATTACCCCATGCTTTGAAGCCTCTTCGCTATCCACACGTCCAGCCTAGCGGACGATCTGTAACGACTGGATGGCCAGACCCAATGCCCGGGAATCGGGCATCTTCGGATCGATCTCCGCGGGCGACTTCGGATTCGGCACGATGATCTTGATCGCGTTGCTTCCCTGCACTTGATCAAACTCAAGCTCGAAAGGCTGCAACTTGCTTTGCCCATTGCGGATGATGAGTTGCTTCGTCGATTTTCCGATCACAACGCTGAACGGTTCCCCAAAGTTTGGATCGAAGGCCCCCGCAAGAATTTTGAGCCGGAATTTCCTGGGCAACGGATCCTTGAACCGGAACTCGATCTCCTTAGCCTGGGACCAACGGCCCCAAGGCTCTGGCTCGGACATTCCGATCACACTGGCTATAAAAGCAGGATAACCATTCCTTCTGAAATCGATCCCCTGTTCAAGGGTGGCTTCGTACTTGAGACCAACATCGGGCTGGCTGGCAACCGGAACGGCTTGAGAAGCCTGCTGTTGGGAAACTGCATCCCTCCCGGCAGAACCGGGCGGAGCGGAAGCGGGAGAGGGACTGGCAGCCGGGGGCTGTTTCTCGCCACAACCGGAGATCATCACCATCAGCGCGAGCAGGGTGACGTATGCGACTCTGGCAGGAATATCCATACTCTTCATGAAAGTCCTCAGAAAATGATCGCGGCAAGGGCACCGTTTCTGTTTCTATGAAAACAGAAATTTAATTATGAATTTTAGCTCAATATCGGCTCAACAGCAGCCGTTTCTGCTGAAACGGTAAGAAGCGGCTCGCTGGTCGCGGGAATTTACGTCTCCAGAGACAGGATGATTTCCGCCGCCTCGGGCAAAGACTTCACCCGGTAATCGCATCGACCCGGCTGCGGCTCTTCGTATAATTGCGCGACGGCGCGTGTTCGGGCACTATTGCGTTTGCAGCAAACGTTAAAAAGATCAAGGATGATGCCCACGTTCGGTGGCCGGCTTAAGGGCGGCATGCCACTATGCGAGACAACTTTTTTATCCGGAGGGATATCATGAAAAAACTTAACCATTTGGCATTGGCTGTTCTAATNNTTGTAGAAATTCGGTCAGCGGTGTGGGGTGATTTTCTAGTCATGACAATACTTGATGCCGCAGGTAACCCCATTAGACTTTGTGATGCCGCCGCCTATCCAACAGCTATGGCTTTACCATTATCCGACCCCGCTGCCAAAAGTATTCAGGCTACTGCATTGGTTGCCAAGTTTAACGGAAAAACAGTGACGGGCTGGGGGATAGACGAAACGCAAGGCCCCTTTTGTGGGATTGCAAATTTTGCGATTTTTTGATTCTTCAGGCTATGCCCCGCAATTTGCCGCGCGGCCCCGCGTGGCCCGTGATTCCGGTAATCATGCCCCTGCGCGTGCGTGCGGAAGCTGTCATCATCCAACCTGAATTCAAGTTGTAAGTTTGGGTGAGGCGACAGCGTCGTCGTAGAGGCGCAGCAGCGACACAGCGCTTGCCTTCCAATCGAAGCGCGAGGCCTGGATGCGAGCAATCGCAACGTCGCCGGCGGCGAGGATCCTCTGAGCTCGGTCAAGCGGGCGCTTGCGAATCTGCCACCGTGGGTCGTTGAGCGTCGCTTGCGCGCCGACTCGGCGTGCTACTACACCCTGTTGCTCAAGTACCTCGTCGCCGAGGAGGTCGGCTTCGCGATCAGCGCCGACATGACCCAGGAGCTGCGCAAGTGCTGCACCGCGATGACGGGCGAGCGATGGGTTGCGCTCGAGACGCGCGAGCGTGAGCAGGTCGATCTCGCCGAGGTGGAGTTCACGCCGGGGGACTGGTCGCGCAACGCCGCCCCGCTGCGCTACGTGGCGTTGCGGTTCACCCCGCGTCAGTGCGAACTGCTCGAGCCGAAGGGTCCAAGTTACCACGCCATCGTGAGCAACCGGAACGAGCTGGACGCGGCGGACCTGGTGCGCTGGCACCGGCAGAAGGCCGGGACCATCGAGCGGGTGCACCGCGTGATGAAGGACGAGCTCGGTGCGGGCGTGCTGCCAGGGGCACGCTTCGGAGCAAACGCGGCGTGGTTCCGGATCAACTCGCTGAGCTTCAACGTGCTCCCGGTGCTCAAGAGGCGGGCGCTGCCGCCGCGCTACCAGGACGCGCGCCCGAAGCGACTGCGCTACGAGCTGTTCACGCTTCCTGGCAAGTTGGCGATCCACCAGAGCCAGCTCTCGGTGCGCGTCCCTGCCCACGAGGAACGTCTCCGCGAGATCGTCGACGCACGCGGGCGCCTACTGGCGATGCTCGACGAGCGGCGTGCCGCGCAGTGAGCGCCGGCGAGCTGCGCCGTGCTCGGACGCGGACGCGTCCACGCCGGGGGCGCCCGCCGTCGAGGCGCGTCGTTAGAGCGGAGATAGGGCTTCGACATCCCCCTTGACTCTGCACCCGAGGAACGTTAGTGTGTTGCCAACCCCATCGAGGCTCGGAGCTTCAACATGCACCTGTTCGTCCAGCGATTGACCCGGTTGTCGCTCTATCTTCTGTCTTTGGTTTTTGCGTCGTGCGCTCCTCCGAACACCGACCCATCCAAAAGCCTAAGCATTGTCGCGTCGAGCTACTACGCGAAGAGCGATACGTACAAGCCGGAAAATGTACTTGATGGAGATGACAAGACCGCTTGGGCTGCTCAAGGTAGTGGGCCCGCCGAATTGACGATCACACCGAAGCATTCAGGCGTACTCGAGTCGATCAGATTGGTCGCAAGGCAGACCGGAATGCTGGAAACCTGGCAGAAAGTGGTTGTCAAGCTGTACTTGAAGGACAGCATGGTGTCTGAGCAAACATTCGCGCTGTCAAATGCTGCCACCGAACGCCTACAGAACATCACACTCCAGCCGGTAGAAACGGATAAGATCCAACTGAACTTCTCCGATCCGGTAACGACTACGTTGACCGGTCAGACCGTCAGCCCGGCTGTGGTCAACCCTGGGTATGCTGAAGTCGTCTTGAATTGGAAACGTTGAGTCCCTGAAATTTCATTACTGGCCGGTAGGTTTAAAATTTGAACCCCGCGGCCACCGCATCGTTATAGAACATCTTGACGGTATCAAGCGAATACTCGTCGAGATCGAACCCTGCCAAGTGGAGCTTCTTGAGAATATCGTTGGTCACGGTGATGACGTGGCAGCCGACGGCATCGGCGTGGAAGATATTCAGCAATTCGCGCGGGCTGGCCCAGATAAGCTCGGCCTTAGGGTTGTGTCTCAGCAGCTCTACGGCGGCTGCCATGAGCGGAACTGGATCACGGCCGGTGTCGGCGATACGGCCCGCGAATACCGATACGTAACTCGGGGTTTCGGGATCCAGGGCGGCCACGACATCGCGCACCTGGCCGAGCGTCATCAGCGCCGTGACATTGAGCTTGACCTTGCGCTTCGCCAGTTTGCGAACCAGATCATAAGAGGGCTGTCGCTTTGTGTTGGTGACGGGAATCTTGACGTAGACGTTGTCCCCCCAAGCGGCAATTTCCATCGCCTGGCGCTCCATTTCCGAAAACTCGTCAGAAAAAACCTCAAACGAAATGGGGCGATCCGGAATTGCTTCCAGGATTTCCCTGGCAAACACCTTGTAATCCGTGACGCCGGCCTTGCGCATGAGGGTCGGATTGGTTGTCATTCCCTTGATATAGGGTTTGGCGTACATCTCCAGCATGCCGGCTTTGTCGGCGCCATCAGCAAAAATCTTTACTTTGAGTTGGTCAACGATCTTCACAAGTTATCCTTTAATATCAGTTAGTTACAATGTAACAAATGCCGCCTGTATGCAGTAGCGCTATTCTACTGCCCAGCGCCGGATTATGAAACGCCGTCCAACGAAAGAATGATCTCCGCGGCTTCAGTCAGGGACTTCACGCGGTAGTCGCATGCCTCGGGCTGCCGTTCGTCATAACCATAATCGATGAACAGCGTTCTGCAGCCCGCCCGTTGTCCGGCTTCGACATCCCGCCAGCGGTCACCCACCATGAAGCTTGAGGAAAGATCGATTCCCTGGTCACGAGCCGCCACCAGTAGCATGCCCGGCTTGGGCTTGCGGCAATCGCAGCCATCCCCGCTATCGTGATAGCACATGCGGAAATCATCCACCGGCAAGCTCTCAGCAAGCTTGGCGTTGATGGCCTCGACTGCATCACGAGCCGCCGTTCCCCTCGCCACATCGGGCTGGTTGGAAACCACGACCAGAACGAAACCGGCATCCTTTAGCTGATCCAGCGCCTCACTTACTCCCGGCAGGATCTCGAGTTCCTCCAGGCCAGCCGGAGGATAGGGCTTTCCTTCCCGCACAACGGCGCGATTGATCACGCCATCGCGATCAAGGAAAACGGCACGACGGCTCATCGCACTGCTGACTCCCACTTGGTCTGATTCGCCTTCAGCTTCGGGTGCGACACCAGCAAATGCCAAACAACTGCCTGAAACGCCTCGGAATGCGGAGTAATGGTTTCCGAGTTAACCGTCGGCACGATCACACAGGCATCCGCCACCTGCGCCGTATAGCCGCCATCCCGCCCGACCACGCCCGTCACCTTGGCACCCACCGTCTTGGCATGCTGCAACGCCAGCACCAGATTCGGGCTGATGTTTTTTTCAAGGCTGCCGCCGCCGACAGAAAAGATAAATACCGCATCCCTGGCCGAAAGCTTGCTCGTCTTTAGCCACTCCACGAAGACCGTTGCCCAACCTTCATCGTTGGTGCGCGCCGTCAGTTCCGAGACGTTGTCCGTCGGCGCATAGGATTCGATTCCGACGATCTTGCGAAAATCATTCACCGCATGAGAACAGTTGCCCGCACTGCCGCCCACGCCGAGAAAAAACAGGCGCCCGCCGTCGCGTTTGATGGTGGCCAGCAAGTCGGCCATTTTTTCGATGGCGGCAATATCCATCTTCCGAATAATATCGACGGCTTCATTGAGATGCTGCTGCGTGTAGTTCATGCTTTCCCCTTTAACAAAAAATATTCTTCGGTCTCGCGGATGCCACTGGGTGAACCGATTTCGTAGAAGCGTTCATGGACTTCATAGCCTATTAATTGGCCTTCGACGGACAGGTGGTGATAAACCTCCGCCAGATCGAACGGCTGATTTTCCGGATAACCGATCAGTGTTCGTGCGGAAATAATACCGAGACCATAATCGATGTATTCCATCTCCGGCCGCGTCGCGTGTTTGTTGTATTCGATCAGCCGGCCATCCTGAAACAGCACGTTGCTTTTATCCCAGCGATTGCTATTGCGCAACACCGTCATCAGTGCCGGTTTTCCCGACGCCACAAACGCCCCCTCAATCGGCGCGAAATCAACCGGCAAGAATGAATCGCCGTACAGCACCACAAATTGCTCACCGAGCAAAGGCAGCGCCTGCCGCAGAGCCCCGCCAGTGCCCAGCAAGGTGGGGCCGTCCCGCGCGTAACGCACATCCAGTCCGAATTTTGCGCCATTGCCGATTAGCGTTTCAATTTGCTCCCCAAGATAACCGATGCACAACACAACGCGGCGAACAGCCTGATCCCGCAGATAGTTCAACTGCCGACAGATGAACGGCTGCCCGGCGACCTCGATCAGTGCCTTAGGTATTTTTTCGGTAATCGGGCGCAAACGGGTCGCAAGGCCGCCTGCCAGAATAGCCACCGGCAAACTCACGAAAGAACCACCTTCGTTCCCTCAAAATCGAAGCCAAAGCGCACCTCCTCCAACCCCGCCTTGCTCATCGCATGCCGCAGTTTGTTACGGTCAGCCGCGTAGAACATCAGGAATCCACCACCGCCCGCCCCCACCAGCTTGCCGCCGATTGCGCCATTCTTCATGCCAAGTTCGTACCACTCGTCAATCTTCGGGTTGCTCATACCTCCAGAACGGCGCTTTTTATGTTCCCAGTGATCATGCATCAACTCACCAAACTTCATCGCATCGCCTGCCTCAAGCGCGTCTTTGCTACGGTAGCCAAGTTCTTTGACGAAATGAAGATTCGTCAGCATCTCGTTGTCGCTGTTTTGGGTGCGGTCTTTTTGATCCTTGAGAATGCCGCTGGCACTGCGAGAGTACCCGGTAAAGAACAACAAGATGTTGTCCTCTAGATCAAAAAGAGTTTCCATCGACGCTTTAAGTGGCTCAGCGGTAACCGTGTCGTTCTTGTGGAAGGTAAAACAAGTCAAACCACCGTAGGCCGCAATATATTGATCCTGTTTGCCAATAGGCTCGCCCAGGCGATCAATTTCAATATGGCAGGCCAGTTCAGCCAACTCTTGCGGAAGAATCAACTGGCGGCGATGTGCATGCAAAGACTTGAGCAAAGCAGTAGTAAAGCTGCCAGACGACCCCAATCCTGTTCCGGCAGGAATGTCGGCCAATGTAGTGATTTCAATTTGTGGTGTGCGCAGATTCTGCATTCTTAGTGCTTCGCGAATGATCGGATGCCGTATTTCGTCCACCGTGGCCACATGCTCCAGGTCAGAATACTTGAGATAAACACCTTCGGTAAACGGGCGCATCACTGTGACGTAAACATACTTGTCGATTGCCGCGGCAATCAAGAAACCTTCATGGTCGCGGTAATAAGATGGCAAATCAGTTCCGCCCCCGCCTAACGTGATGCGTAATGGACTACGCGCAATAATCATAGCCTGACTCCTTGTAAATCTTCTCAACCACTTTTAATGCCGCGTAGGCATCCTTCAAGCCCGCCGATGGCACCCGATTCAAACGAATGTCGTCGTAGAACTCTGCGATCTCCACTGCCCAGGAATCATCTGCCATGGGGTATTCCCATGTAGTTGTTTCAGGCGGGCCCATCTCGGGCAGCATCTTGTAATATGTCAACCGCTCAAGCCCGTAACTCCCGCCCAGGCCGGAAATTTCCAACTTGGCATCGCGACCGTAGATCTCCATGGAAAACAGGTTCTTCCACTCGGTGCAACTCGCATGCAAAAACGCAACCTGACGCTTCGCTGTCTTCAACAACATGAAGCCGTTATCGTCCACCGGCATATTCCAGTAATAGGTATGGGCAAAACCCTGCACGTCCTCAAACTCTCCCAGGAACCAGCGCGAAAGGTCAATCAGGTGCGGCCCTTGGTCTATCATCTCCCCGCCACCGGAAAGCTCGGGCTTGGCCCGCCATTCCTTGTCATAACCGATCCGCCCCCCGTGACCATAGCGTGCGCGGATGAACATCAACTCGCCCAACGCCCCGGCCTCGAACAACTTCCGCGCCTGGCGGAAGGCGCGGTGATAACGGTGATTGAAGCCCACATGCACCTTCACCCCATGCCGCTGAGCTGCGAGCATAGCCGCCGCCATCACCGGTTCCAGTTCCGCGGGATTGCGCGCCGCGGGCTTTTCCACTAATACATGTTTTCCCTCCTCAATCGCGGCGAGCGTGATTTCGGCAAGCGAATCATGCAGCGTGGCGATGACCACGATATCGACCCCCGGCAATTCCAGGAGCCGACGCCAATCGCCGAACACCTTGGACCCACTGCTGCCAGCCAATGCTTTTGCCTTGGCCTCGTCGATATCCGCGCAGGCGATCAATCGCCCTTCACCCAAGGCCTTGGCCCGCTTTTGGCCGATCATGCCACAACCAATAACTCCAACGCCGAAACTCATTTATCGCCCCACGAAAAACCGCGATCCCGTCCAGCAATGCGCCGCAGCGTATACACATCGCTGGTGCGCAGTTCATCGATATGCTCGGGCCAATGCTCCCAGTCGTCCCACACGGCGCTGATCAGTTTGCCGGTGATGCCTCTGGCGGCATCGGAAGCCAGGAAATGGCACAGTTCCGCCACTCGCTGCATGGGTGCCCCCCCTTCACGCAACACGCGCGTGGCGATCTCATATTCCATTTTGCCAGCGGCCGATTCTCCCTTTGCGATGACCGCCTCCAGCATAGCCGTGCCCATCG